>NZ_JADPKH010000012.1:0-884 GCF_023073835.1 Bradyrhizobium sp. 153
TCGAGCGGCATGCAGATGTTCTCAAGCAGTCGACGGCCAGACACAGCTTGGACCTCGGGCTACGCAACTTCACCCGCCAGGATCTCGAAGCGGCTCAGCGCGCCGGCGAGATGCTGCACATCAAGGTCCTCGGCTTGGCAACCATCGCTAGGACGTCACGCCCGACCTGGCACGCGCCACCATCGCGTCGGTCTCGGTGCTCGGAGCCCTCCATGCCACTCCCGCGGTCAAGGCCGCTCTTGCCGAAAAAACGAGGTAAAGCAGATGCTGAATCGAAATACGATCCATGAGGCCACTCGTCTCACGCGTGCGGGCAAGTTGGTCGAGGCCACTGCGCTTCTGCAGCGCATGCTCCGGGGTGAAACTGCCGCAGAACCGTTTGATCGCGCGGGCCCTCCGGCGCCAGCGCGGCTGGAGCCGCCGACCATCGAGGTGAAGGCCGACGTGGTCGGGAAGAAGGAAAGGCGCCCAGCCACGCGGGCCGCTTCCGCGCAGCGGCGCGGACGGCCCGCGCCTTTGGACAACATGCAAGAGTTCGCTGGCCTGGGTCTGCGAGTCCCGATGTTGCATGCTCCTCCCAAATCATCGGATATCGCGCCCGACGGGACGCAATTCATTGCCGGCACATTCCGCAACGCGGCCGGAGTTCGAGCCTACAAGCTGTTCATCCCGAGCCGCTCTCGAGGAGAGCCCCTTCCCCTCGTCGTCATGCTTCACGGCTGCACCCAGTCGGCGGACGATTTCGCGGCCGGCACACGCATGAATTTTCTGGCCCGGAATTGTTTCGTGGTCTATCCCGAGCAGCCGCGCGCAGCCAATCAGTCGAAATGCTGGAATTGGTTTCGTACTGGTGACCAGGAACGGGATGGCGGCGAGCCTTCGCT
>NZ_JADPKH010000060.1:0-31726 GCF_023073835.1 Bradyrhizobium sp. 153
TCAAGAACTTCCAACCGGCTCACCGACCCCGCCGACGGGCCGTCCAAATGGACGTCCTTTTTGCTGTCCAATCCCATCTCAAACCTCCGTCCAACCCGGGGGCTTCTTCGCACAGCTATCCCGATCCCGAACCAAGGGCTCCGGCTAAGCGCTTACGACGTGGCCAACGGAATGGACACAGAGGATGGCGTCATCTGGGTTTACGGCATAGGTGACGACCAGGTCATGGCGTTCACCGACTTCGGCATCGAAAACCTGACGGAGCTCATCAGGATGCACAAGGAAGACCCCGAACTCCTCAAGCGGTGGAATCGGTGAGCCCCTGTCCGCGGCCTAGCTCGGATGGATACGACAAGGATGGGCTTATGGCGCTTAAAGCCGCGGCTTCGGCGGACTGCAGGTTCCGCAAACGACCGCGACCCAGGCGAGGGAAATAGGAAAGATGCACCAACGCTCGCACGGCTGCCGCAAACTCCGGAATGCGGATGACGTGTCCAGCATCTCCACGTCCGTAGAGGCTTGATAAGACCTGCCGTCCAGGCAATCTCATAATCGAAATAACGGCGGAACTTCCGCAACAGGCCGTCACCAATGGACGCATAACTTCATGATTTTGTAACAACTTCGCGCAGGCATCCACACAGATGAACACGCAACCAATCGCGATAACGCGATCGGACTGAAACCGAACGCGCATGACACTGTGGGCCGGCCCGGCGAAGCCCGCGATCTCGCCCGGCCGGCAGAACCCACATTGCAGATGCGAGGTCACAATCGTCCATTTCGTAGGTCTATGGCAAGGCTCTCTCAAGTCGTTCGGGAAGCCGACGACAGCTCAGGATCCTTGATCTTGCGCTGCCGCGCGCGTCTTCAGGCCAGTGTATCGGCAGCGTCACAAATGCCTACATATATTTCGTCCAGGTCACCTGCTGTTACACAATATGGCGGCATCACATAAATCGTATTACCGAGTGGGCGCAGCAAGAGATTACGGTCTTTAAAGAAGGCGTGAAGCCTCGGGCCGATGCCTGCGAGATAGCCGGTATCTCTCGTCTTCAGATCGAGTGCTGTGATGGTGCCGCTACGGCGAACGTTTGCAAAGCGCGGATCGGCGCGGAATGCTTCAATTGCGTGCTCCTGCATGGTTGCAACCGCAGCGATGCGCCGGTGACATTCCTGGTCTTTCCACAGATCCAGGTTAGCCTTAGCGGCGGCACAGGCCACCGGATTTGCCGTGTACGAACTCGAGTGAAAGAATGTGCGCGTACGGTCTTTTGAATAATGGGCATCGAAAATCTCCGCCCGGCAGAGTGTCACCGCGAGCGGCAGCGCCCCTCCCGTGAGACCCTTCGAATAGCACGCTATGTCTGGCACAACATTGGCCTGCTCACAGGCGAAGATTGTTCCGGTGCGGCCCCAGCCCGTCATGACCTCATCGGCAATGAACAGGACGTCCGACGCCTCGCAGATCCGCTTCATCTCTCTTAGCACCCAAGCTGGGTACATCAGCATTCCGCCTGCCCCTAACACCAGAGGCTCGACAATAAAGGCTGCGGGATTTTCGTTCCGACATGCTGACTCAAGCGCATCAAGCGTCGCCCGCTCAAGACCGCTCGCAGGGAACGGGATTGAGGTCACGTCGAACAGGAGAGGTCCGTACGCCACGTTGAAGACACCGCGGGCACCAACTGACATCGCACCGAACGTGTCCCCGTGATAGGAGTGCTGCATGACAACGATGCGTGTTCGCTGTTCGCCTATATTGTGCCAATAGCCGAGCGCCATCTTCAAGGCGACTTCCACGCTGGCTGAGCCACTGTCCGAGTAGAACACGTGGTCCAAGCCTTGGGGTGTGAGTTTCAAAAGGAGCCGAGCGACCTCCTCAGCCGGATCATGCGTGTAGCCGGCGAAAATGATTTGGTTCAGCTTGCCGGCCTGTTCCTGAATCGCGCTCACGATCTGCGGATGGCAATGGCCGTGAGTGACGACCCACCAGGATGAGATTGCATCTATGATTCGATGACCATCCGCCGTGTAGAGATAAGCACCGTCGCCACGCACAACCTTGGTCATCTCGTTGTGAAGAGCATGCTGCGTGAATGGGTGCCAAATTGGCCACCTCTTGTTTGGCTTCATGGCTTGAAATCGCCGGGAACAAACGAGCCTTTGAAGACATCCCGTAGGCTGTCTGCCGTCAAAGGAGAAATCCAGGGCAGCCGTCCTAACCAACGCACCCGCGCGATGTCACAAATTGCGCTCTCAGTTTCAGAATTTCTTTCCCCGATGAATGCGATCCCAAGAATGTCGATCTGGCGCTTTCGCAAGGCCTCTATCGAGAGCAGCGAGTGATTGATGGTCCCGAGTAGCGTGCGCGCGCAAAGCACGACGGGAAGTCGCCACCGCTGGAAGATATCGATGTAGAGTGCGCTAGAATTCAGCGGCACCATCAGCCCGCCAGCGCCTTCGATGACGAGCGGTCGCTCCCCGGTATCCGGCAGGACGAGCGAATCGGGGTCGATGCGAATTCCATCTATTTCGGCGGCATGATGCGGGGAAGCGGGCGTTTTAAGGCGGTAACGCTCCGGAACGATCCGATCGGCCGGAAGACCGCTCAGTCGTGCGACCTGCTGGCTATCGGTCTCTCCTTCAACACCGGCCTGAATTGGTTTCCAGTAATTCGCGCCGAGAAGATGGGCAAGGCCTGCCGAAAAGACAGTTTTGCCGATCCCTGTATCTGTGCCGGTCACCACGATTCGCTGACTCATCGAGATCCGCCCCTCGTCTCCTCAGCGAGGGCATCGAGCATCGCACGCACCTCATTCTCTCCGACGTTGAGCGTCAGTGAAATTCGTAAACGGGCCGTGCCGGCCGGCACCGTTGGCGGTCTGATTCCTCGGATGTCAAATCCGCGAGCCTGTAGCGCGGACGCTAGCCTCATGGCGCGGGCATTCTCGCCAATGATATAGGGCAGGATCTGCGAGTTCGAAGGACTTCTCTCGCCTCTCGCAACCATCTCCCGATGCGTGAACGCGACAAGCCTCGCCAGCCGCTGTTGGCGCTCCGGCTCCTCCTGCAGGATCACGAGAGCCTCCCGTACGGCTACCGCCATTAACGGCGAAGGGGCGGTCGCGAAGATAAACGGGCGACAGCGATTGATTATGAAGTCGCGCAGCACGCCAGACGCGGTGACAAGCGCGCCGGCGGCTCCCAGCGCCTTGCCGCAGGTATGAATAACCAGGAGATTTTCGCGTCCTTCATAGGCCGCTGTGAGGCCTCGCCCCTGCTCGCCGTAAACGCCGGTGGCATGAGCTTCGTCCACAACCAAGAACGCATCGTGCCGGTCCGCGATCGCGAGCAGGTCTTCAAGCGGTGCGAAATCGCCATCCATGCTGTAGAGGCTCTCGACTACGATCCAGACCCGCCCCGCTCCGCCCGCGGCACGCCAGTCGCAAATTGCGCTTTCGATAACCTGGGGGTCGTTATGGGCGCTGATTCGAAACGCGGCTCGGCCAGCTCGTGCTCCTTCGTGAATGCTGGCGTGAACCAGGGAATCAAGGACGAGCAGGTCGTCCCGTTGCGGCAACGTTGTCAGCACCGCAAAATTTGCGACATAACCACTGCCGAAGAAGAGCGCGGTCTGCGCGCCGAAGAACCGCGCCGCTGCTGCTTCGAGGCGTTCGTGCTCCTCGCAGTTACCGCGCAGAAGCCGTGATCCGCCGGCTCCGATCGGAGTACCCCCTTCGAGCGCGGTGACGATGGCTTTTTTCATGCGCGGCGCGCTCGCCAGGGCCAGATAATCGTTTGATGAAAAGTCAATCCCGGTGCGCGGCCTGAGACTCCGCAGGCGGTCGTCGTTTTTAAGCGCATCTAAGCCTGCCGCATAGCTGGCGACTTTACCCGCAATGATGGAATTCATTCTTCACTCGCTGAGCAAGGATGGACGCAGCAAAACTCCCAACTGGTCGCCAACAACAGGGTCTTACGGCGGCTAGCTTGTTGGATTCAAACCGGAACGATGCGATTTTGTCGATCAACCAGCACAATGCGCGGCCTGAAGATTCTTGCATCCGCCTCGTCAAGTGAGGCGTATGCAACGATACTTATTTTATCGCCGGGCATCGCCAGTCGCGCCGCCGCACCGTTCACGTCTACCGTGCCGGACCCTTGTGGCGCTTCCGTCACAAACGTTGCAAAGCGTGCCCCCGTCTCGAGGTTGTAGAGTTCGACGCGTTCGTTAATCAGGATACCGGCCGCGTCCAGCAGTGCGCGATCAACCGAGATCGAGCCTTCAAAGTGCAGGTCGGATTCAGTTACCGAGGCGCAATGAATCTTTCCCTTCATCATGATAATCTGCATGTCTTACCTACGCTGATAGCTTGCACGCAGCACGCCGTTGTTCTGATGACTTAAGCGAGTCCAGACGTAATGCCGAGCCGGGCTAACAAACTTGCATCACGGTCAAGTTGCGGGTTTTTGGTAGTCAGCAACACATCGCCGACAAAGATGGAATTCGCACCCGCCAAGAAGCATAGGGCTTGGAGTTCATCAGTCATATACTGGCGCCCGGCGGCCAACCGTACGACGCTCTTGGGCATCATGATCCGCGCGGTCGCTACCAGGCGCACCAGTGCAATCGGATCGGAACGCTCCGCCGTGACCTTCACCGGCACGCCATCCACCTCGTTCCACAGGTTGATCGGTATACTTTCCGGATGCTTGGGAAGATTGGCGAGCAGTACCAGCATACCGAGACGGTCATCGACGTGCTCACCCATGCCAATAATGCCGCCGCAGCAGACTTTGACCCCCACCTCGCGCACGCGCGTAAGAGTGTCGATCCGATCTTGCAAGGTCCGCGTAGTGATGATGCTGCGGTAGAACTCCGGCGAAGTGTCCACGTTATGATTGTAGAAGTCGAGGCCGGCGTCGGCGAGCCGCGCGGCTTGCTTTGGCGTGAGCATGCCGAGCGTTACGCACGTCTCCATGCCGACACGTTTAACGGCGGCAATCATGTCGCAGACCTTATCGAGATCGCGGTCCTTTGGACTGCGCCACGCCGCGGCCATGCAGAAGCGACTCGCCCCGGCCGCCTTGGCGCGCTGCGCGGCGGCGACCACATCAGCGCGATCCATCAAGCGAGTCGCCTTCAGGCCAGTGTCGTAATGCACGCTCTGTGCGCAGTAGGTGCAGTCTTCAGGACAGCCGCCCGTCTTGATGCTGAGCAGGCTTGCGGTTTCGACGTGGTTTGGGTCAAAATTGCCGCGATGAACGGTCTGGGCCTGAAATAGGAGCTCGGCAAATGGCTGCGCGTAAACCCCTTCCGCCTCGGCACGTTCCCAGTCGCGGCGGACCGGCGCGCTGTTGCGGCCGCTATTGCCTTCGACTTCCACAGCACCCCCAAGATTTTCGGTCGATCATACAGGCGACACCGTCGTGCGTAGCTTCGCAAAGCAACACTCTTGCCCGGTATTGACGAGAAATATCGCCGAGTTGCGCGGGCATGGCGCTCGTATCAGGCTAATCGCCGCTCCCTCATGCAGGATTTCCTCGCGAGGCCGAGACAAGCGCAACAACGCTCCTCGACGCGCCTCACTCAGGTAACTAGCCGATGCGTACGGTAGTTGCGCCCCGTAGGAGCCTCTCCTGATACAAATGTATTTGGCCGCGCGCCGTGTACAACGGATCCACGAATCTGCTCACCTGGCCGATTCCACGATGGTGTGGTTATGCGCGTCACATCCCCGTACAATAAACGGTGGCCCGGACGAGCCGACTCTGCGAGCGTTACCTCCCGCCGCCTCCAGAAGCGCAGCGGGTTGGGCTCTGGGGCGCAGAGTAGCGGCCCGGCGCGCCCTTGGCGGGTCTGTGGCCACCTAGGCTTGCTCGCCGCCCCTGGCTGTGGTGAGCAACTCCGCTGGACTCTCGATCACGTCGTCGCCGCCCGACTTGGCACGACGCGGCGAGATCTGCTAAGACGTCGCACTCATCTGCGCAAACAGAATTGCCGCTTCAGACGGCCCGAGCCCGACGATGCCCACGAAGGCTGCCGGAGGCATCGGAATGACCTGACGGGTCGGCCTCCAGAGATGCAGGCAGTAGCGACTATTGTTCACATACTGCGAATGAGGAGGATGCAGCTGCATCACACATTCCTCTTCATCCCAAAACATATCTTTGGCGAAGCACATCTCCTCCCAGTTTGGAGATCGCCGTGGCGTCGACACAGAGACATGCTCCCATCCCGGACGGATGAAGCCGACGATCTTGAGTTGGCAGCCACAAGGCCCCTGCACGAAGAAGAGACCGGAAGGACCAGACCCCGGTGCGGTGGCGAATCGGCCATCGCGGACGCGCCCCGCTTCGAGTCTTTCTACACTTTGCTTCCTCATGCGTCCTCCTTCTTCTTTTGGCCGATAGAGTTGCATCCGGCACCAGTCGTGTTGTCCGACTCGTACATCGAACGGCTGGTACCCTGGCATGGGCGGCCCCAACTGCCGCTGATCATCTGCACCGACTTACTTGGATGAAGAACATCGGTTCTGTCCGCATCGTTCACCGGGGAGCTCTCTTGGGTTTATCTTTCGACATCTGAGCTCTCTTAAACTTTCTCGTCATTCGCGCGTTCGTTGCGAACTAGGCCTCATGCAGACAATCTGCGCAGACATCTACGATGGCTTGTCTTGGCAAGCCGTGCCCGCAGGAGCTTCTGCTCGCCTCGTCGCCTGAACAAGTCCGCAACGTATGGCGTTGAGCTCGCCGTGCTTGGTGCAAGATGCCAGAATTCGACTGAAACGCTTAATGGCGGCGGAAGCCAATTCGCGTGGCATGATCCGGCGAACCGGCTACTTTGCCACCCAAACAAACGTCGCAGGCTTCAGCACATGATGCAAAGCGACGCGAATGCCTCGCCAGGTCATCGAGCGAGAGGCTTTGATTTCGACGATCTGACGGTGGGCTTTCATCTCATTCCTTCATGTCTAGCGGTTAGCCGGCTTGCCGCCTGAGACACCGTCAATGCGTCATCTATGTGGCCGGCCACCGTGACCCAGAATGGATTCATGGTCAGAGGCTCGCACGCGCGGTCCGCACTCGTTCAGCAGCCTCGCTCATTGGCCTTACCGCATGACGCAGTTTCGCAGTTCAGCCCTAGCGGGCTGTGAGCTCCAACGGAGAGACACCCCGCGCCGGGGTCACAAGCATTGACGATCGGTGCAACCGTCCGCCCGGTCGATCAGAACTGCCCGTCAACCTCATTTCTTTGCCGCCCCTCCGCGAGGCGAGCCAGCTTATCATATTCCTCAGCGACCTTGATCAGCCTGCATCTGGATGTGTCGTCCTCGAGCGACTCCGCTTTTCTTCGGGTCGCTTCAGCACGGCTTCGCCAATGTTTGGCGTCTGAGAACAGGTTTTTTTGCTTCATGCGGAATACGATGCAGTTTTTAGATCAAGAAATTGCGACACATGCCCTACGTAAGATCCCGTAGGTTGGCTGTCGCAAAAGCACCTCATTTGCCGTTATCTGCCGACCGCTCTGTTGATGTCTGAGATGCGACAAGCCGCTCGCAGCAAGCGCGGCGAGGGGCGCGAAATGCGCGACTCTCGACATTAGGGCTTGAATCGTACGTAGCGTCAGATTGTAGGGTCTTCTTACAGGTGGCGAGCGTGCTTGGCCGTACAACAGCTTCCGGGCGACACAATTTCGAGTGTGTCATTTGGCGAGCCAGATTGCAGAAGGCCCGCGTTGTCTCGGACGCCGCAGTGAAGCCGCCTCGGCGAATCATTGCAACGTGTCGCGATGAAGCCAGGCTGCAGGAGAACCGGATTCTAAGATCGCAGCAGCATCGTCGCGTGGCGATTGCCCGCTTTGATAGATTGCTCACGCAGAGGTCGCGGTCCGGAGATCGGGGCCTCGCAGCTCAGAGTGGAATGGAAGTTGGAGGCCATACTCATCTTACATAGCCGTGATGCGGCCGCGGCGAACCTGCAATAGCTTGCTCACGCCGAAACAGGTAGCTGTAGGCATACACGGTTGCCAGCATTCTCGCCAGAGATGCGTCGACTGGTCGCTCATGCCGGAGCCCCCTTCGGGTGCCTGGATTGACTCCGCCGCCGCCTCCATCATGTTTTTCGTATCCAAAGACGGGCAACACGGCCTCCGGAGTAGCAATGACTTCTGCAGCTTTGGCTACCAAGCAGTCGTTCAATTGACGGCCATGGAGCGCGCGAGGTCAGACCACAAGGAAATCTCGATCTGTGCCCTGTCCGAAATGTCACACAGATAACTGGTGCGAGATCGCAATGCACGATCCCTGGAGCGGCCGACCAGTGATCAACTGCAATACTTGCGGTGAATATGCCGAGTACGATTGCCTCCAGCGCAAAGCAGCGCACGCGATCATCGCAGCTACCTTGGCCTGTAACGTGAGCAAAGAGGACCAGCGAGATCCGCGGGCCGTTGCCGACAGGATTTTGGATGTGCTGGAGAATGCCGGCCTAACAATCGCTCGCGCCTCAAGATGAATGGGAGGAACACCGATCGGCGCCGCTACAAGGCCCCGCCCGTCCATCAGAGAGCATGGCCAACTGCGCCGCTCGTTCCAACAGCCAGTTGATTGCCTTCAAAACGCCGTCTGTCCCCTGGCCGACCTGGAGTAGTCGGCATAGCAACTCTTCGATACCAACAACGATTGTAGCAAACGCGCCAATCTGGACCCGAGCCGCGACGCTCTCAACGGGACCAGGGCTGAGTACCGCTTTGGCGCGGGCTTCCAACGTGACGCCCGGCAGATCTTCCCACAAGTATCGAACCCGCGATGATCAACCCCGCGTGGCCTGCACCTGACGCCGCCTTTCGCGGTCCATAGTTCAAAGTTATCTAGAACGGCGAAGTCACTGTTAGGTGCCTTGACGGGAGTTTGGCTCATTGACCAGATTAACGCGCTGCCGATTGATCTCGTTCCTATTCTGCTCAGCCGCCACGGCACCGACAACTCCCGGGAAGCAGCCCTATTATGATGGTGACAGCGCGAGAGCTCGGCTGGATAGACAAAACCAATTCGCACAGACTCGAGAGAGCATTCAGCCATGGACGATTGATTCCGGCGCCGAGGCAGCTCCTATCCACACATTCAAGTAAGCTTGACTGATTCGCTTGATCACTCGTGGCCGGCGACGAGCAGCCTCACAGTTGGGCGTAGCTATGCGCGCACACTCGAGCGGACCCGAGCTGCGCGTTCCGCAGACGACGAATACAGAAAGCCAACTGCCTTGGTGAAGCGCCTCCCGCCCTCCTCGTCTTGCGGCTGGCTCCTGGCGAACGAAGACGGTTTCGACATATTCACGCGATAAGCCCGCAGGGGGATTGAATCGTACGTAGCGTCAGATTGTAGAGTGCCCCCTAGGGAGCACCAATGTTCGGTTGCTTCAGAATTCCTGTACTAAAGCGGAGCAGGCCGGTTGCTTGCGATGAGAGCTTTTCTGCCAAAGCGGCTGAGGATCGCGCTCACTGCGAAGAACGCTGTTTCTGTCCTGTTCACGCAGATCGCCGGCCCGTATGAAGACAAGATCGCCCACATGTAAGAAGGACCAATCCAGCCTTGGGGGCTTCGAAATACGTTTGCGGGCACTGAGTGCCCAACCAGCCGCTACGAGATTGATGCGCTATCCCGGAGCGGACATGTGAGAGGACCCGATGGATCCAACAGGGTCTTGCTCGTCGATCACTGTGAGGGCCAATGCCGGGCCATTGTTGGCTTCAAGAATGGCGATCCTGGAACCGCATATATGTGCGGCGAACCTGTTGTGATGGGACCTCGCCAAAAGCTGTCATCATGGTGCGCTTATCACCATTCCCGAATGCACGTCACGCCATGGTCGGACGGACGCAGCGTCCTTGAAGGAACGCAGACTAGATGACCAACAGTAATCCGAGACGAGCGCGCGCAATTGCTAGGCATGGGCAGCGGTCATCGCGGGAGCAAGAGAGCTGCCGATAGATCCGCGAGCTGGATCTGCGCGACGTGCAGGCCTGACGATTGCCCCAGGGCCGAACGCCGATCCAGGCAATGAGGCCCATCAAGACCTGATGAACGAGTAAAAACTCATGTGAGCGCCTTGGATCAGAAATGATGTGGAAGTTTATACCCGCGAGGGACTGAAGATTGATCTCGGCACCTTTGAGGGCAACACCGCGTTCGAAGCCGATAAGCCGGCGATCCATTTCGAGGGCGCGCCTCTAAAGCTTACGCTGCTTTCGGCGCGTGCGAGCGGGTGGCACGTGGTTTAAAGGCCCGGGTCGACCTCTCCACGAGCAGCTCATCCGAATTCTTTCTGCCGAGGGGCTGCAAATCAAATGTGATAATTGAGGTAGAACGCAGCTGATCCGTCAGCTCAGGCTGCTGTCCGCAGAATGCTTGCTCAAGAACCGGGACTTTGCCGCGGGCATCGATAAGAGAAGGGGCGCTCGGGACCAGCAAACCGCCAGTTTCAATGGCAGCGGCACGTGCTCAAGGCGGCTTATTCACGCACATGCGGGCTTTGCCTAGTCATACTACGGCCGGCCCAAAGACATGCTTGCGAGCGCGGAAAACACCCCAGGCCGAATGGTCGCCGAACCGAGCACTGACCTTCTGAGCCATATCGTCCGCGGGCTAAACGCACCATTGTTGTTGATTCCGTGGCCACTCGCGAGCAATGAACCGCCAGATGCTTTTCGCTACTGAATTCGTCATTCGGTGGCGCAGGGCACACTGATCGTCGCGATAAACCCCTTGAGGTCCCATATAGCACTGGCCTCGTTCATGCAGCGTTTTTCTGTGAACTCAAACAGCACAGAGTCAATATGCGCGCCTTCACTTTTGCTTGCCAGATCACCAACTTGATTGTCCAGAAATGGATCGATGATGATAAGTACTGCGCGACAGAGAACGAATTTCAATGCTTTGTTTGCCCCGCTTGCTCGCGGTTGCACTGGATGAACAGCAGACTGGAAAACTCTTAGGCAAGGACACGAAATGAGGGACACTCGCTGGCTCAACGCGCGAGTTGACCACGCAGGGACTGTGGAACGCTTCTCGGCCAAACGGGTCTGCTTACCTCCTATCCGCGCCGCAATTTCATTAGTTGCACCCGCGCAATAGAGAAACGCCTGACGACGGCCGAACGAAATCTTCTGGGCTACAAACTTTCGTATAGTCCTTCAAAACCCTTTCGATGTGGAAGGTTACCTCCGTACAGTTGAGCAATTGATGCAATGCCTATACAGAGACCAGAACTCGGCAGTTCGAGAGCGCGACGCTTCCGCATTCGAAGAGGCCAGACGCGATTGACGTCGTCGATCGGGGACCGACATTAGCCTGCGCAGAGCAACGATTTGTCAAACCAAGAGAGCAAACGGCGGGTCGCTCTAATCACCGGCGTGACTGGACAGGACGGCGCCTATCTCGCCGAACATCTGCTGTCGCTCGGCTATATCGTGCACGGCATCAAGCGGCGCTCGTCCTCGTTCAACACTGCGCGGGTCGACCATCTCTACCAGGACCCGCATCTCGGGGACGTGCCGTTCCTGATGCACTACGGCGACATGACGGACTCGACCAATCTGATCCGCCTGGTGCAGCAGATCCGGCCGACCGAGATCTACAATCTCGCAGCCCAGAGCCACGTCGCCGTCAGTTTCGAGAGCCCCGAATACACCGCCAATGCCGATGGGATCGGCGTACTGCGGCTGCTCGAGGCGATCCGCATCCTCGGCATGGAGAAGGACACGCGGTTCTACCAGGCCTCGACCTCCGAGCTCTACGGCCTCGTGCAGGAGATCCCGCAGAAGGAGACCACGCCGTTCTATCCGCGCTCGCCCTATGGCGTGGCGAAGCTCTACGGCTACTGGATCACGGTGAATTACCGCGAGGCCTACGGCATGTTCGCGAGCAACGGCATCCTGTTCAACCATGAGAGCCCGATCCGCGGCGAGACCTTCGTCACCCGCAAGATCACGCGCGGCGTCGCGCGTATCGAGGTCGGGCTCGAACAGACGCTCTATCTCGGCAATCTCTCGGCCAAGCGCGACTGGGGCCATGCCAGGGATTATGTCGAGGGCATGCATAAGATCCTCCAGGCGGACAAGGCCGACGATTTCGTGCTGGCGACCGGTGAGACGCGCTCGGTGCGCGAGATGGTCGAGCTGTCCTTTGCGCAAGTCGGCCGCCGCATCGAATGGCGCGGCGAGGGCGTCGACGAGACGGGCGTCGATGCCAAGAGCGGCAAGACCGTGGTGCGGATCGATCCGAGCTACTTCCGTCCGACCGAGGTCGATCTCCTCGTCGGCGACGCCAGCAAGGCACAACAGGTGCTCGGCTGGAAGCCAAAGCGCAGCTTTGTCCAGCTCGTCGAGGAGATGATGGCAAGCGATCTGGCGGAAGCAAAACGGGAGGTGGCCCATGGCAAACGCACCGTTTGAGCTGAAGGGCAAAAGCGTCTACGTCGCAGGTCATCGCGGCATGGTCGGCAGCGCGCTGATGCGCCGGCTCGCGCGGGAGGACGTGCAACTCGTCACGGTCGACCGGCGCGAGGTCGATCTCTGCAACCAGGCCGCCGTGTTCGACTGGTTCGCGAAAACGCGGCCGCAAGTGATCTTCCTCGCCGCCGCAAAAGTCGGCGGCATCGTCGCCAACGACACGCTGCGTGCCGAGTTCATCTACGACAACATCGCGATTGCCGCGAATGTGATCCAGGCCGCGCATCAAAACGGCGCCGAGAAGCTGATGTTTTTGGGCTCGTCCTGCATCTATCCGAAGCTGGCCCCACAGCCGCTGCGCGAGGATTCGGTGCTATCAGGCCCGCTCGAGCTGACCAACGAGCCCTACGCGATCGCCAAGATCGCCGGCATCAAGATGGCGGAAGCCTATCGCAGCCAGTACGGTAGCGACTTCATCAGCGTGATGCCGACTAATCTCTATGGCCCCGGCGACAATTATCATCCCGAACTGAGCCATGTCGTTGCCGCGCTGATCCGCCGCTTCCACGAGGCGAAGGTCGCGGGCGCAAGGAGCGTCGCCGTGTGGGGCACCGGCACGCCGCGGCGCGAGTTCCTCTATGTCGACGACATGGCGGATGCCTGCGTGCACCTGATGAAGAGCTATTCGAGCGCGGACCTTGTCAATATCGGCACCGGCGAGGACATCACCATCGCCGAGTTCGCGCGGGTCGTGGCTGAGGTCGTCGGTTACGGCGGCGAGATCACTTTCGACACGTCGCGCCCCGATGGCACGCCGCGCAAGCTGCTCGACGTCAGCCGTCTCGCCAGGCTCGGCTGGCGCGCGAGGACAAGGCTTGTAGATGGAATGCGGCAGACCTACCAGGCCTTCTTGGCGGTATCGGGTACATCGGACAAAACGTGAGACTCATGCAGCTGCTAACTGCTGACGGCGCTCATTGTCCGATCGCCAGAAAGTTGCTTTAGGATCTTCCGGCGAATTCGACTGGGCTCCACGTGTTGCTTGGAGCTCGCGCACCTCAGGTGCCGCGTGCCCGATGGAGGGCAGGCACGGCTAGATTGGCCGATAACTATAGCGAGCGAATTGGTCAGGCGCGCCTTGCGGGACGCTCTGTTTTGAACTTGAGGTAAACTGATTAGCATGTGCGGAATTGTCGGCATCTTGGGGCGCGGTCCGGTCGCGGATCGCCTCATCGATTCACTGAAGCGACTGGAATATCGCGGCTACGACTCAGCGGGCATCGGAACGCTCAAAGGAAACCAAATCGAGCTTCGACGCGCCGAGGGTAAGCTGAGGAACCTTGAGACACGCGTTCGGTGCCATCCGCTCTCAGGCCATGTCGGGATTGGGCACACGCGCTGGGCTACTCATGGCAAGCCGACGGAGCACAATGCTCATCCGCATGCAACGGACAATGTTGCAGTCGTCCATAACGGCATAATCGAGAATTTCCGCGAGCTGCGAGCGGAGCTAAAACAGCATGGCGCCTGTTTCGCCTCTGAAACAGACACCGAGGTGGTGACGCATCTCATCGACTTTTATCTGAAAGATGGCTGCTCGCCGCAGGAGGCAGTAAAAGCGTCCCTGCCGCGGCTAGTCGGCGCGTTTGCGCTTGCAATCCTGTTCAAGGGTCAACACGACCTCATGATCGGTGCGCGCAAGGGCTCACCACTCGCGATCGGGCATGGCGAAGGCGAAATGTATCTCGGATCGGATGCTATCGCGCTCGCGCCCCTTACCGGCTCGATCACCTACCTTGAGGACGGCGATTGGGCTGTGCTCAACCGCAACTTCAGCGTGGTCTACGACGCACAAGGCACAGTTGTCCGCCGGCAGATGGTGAAATCTGGCGCGTCGTCGGTTGTCGTCGACAAAGCAAACTACCGCCACTTCATGGCGAAGGAAATCCACGAACAGCCAGGGGTGATCGGGCAGACGCTGGCGCATTACGTCGATATCGCCACCGAAAGCGTAGCACTGCCGCAGGAGCTTCCGTTCGACTTCAACGAGATCGGACACATCTCGATCACGGCTTGCGGCACGGCAGGCTACGCCGGCCATATCGGCAAATACTGGTTCGAGCGGCTGGCTCGTATTCCGGTCGAGCTCGATGTCGCCTCCGAATTTCGCTATCGTGAGGCGCCGATGCGCAAGGGAGATCTTGCTATCTTCATCTCGCAGTCCGGCGAGACGGCCGATACGCTGGCCGCGCTCCGCTATGCCAAATCGCAAGGCCTGCATACCCTCTCGATCGTGAACGTACTGAGTTCGACCATTGCGCGCGAAAGCGGGACAGTGTTGCAGACACTCGCCGGACCTGAAATCGGCGTTGCCTCGACCAAGGCGTTCACATGCCAGCTCGTCGTCCTGGCGGCGCTTGCGGTCGCTGCTGGCAAGGCGCGCGGTGAATTGCCGGAGAGCGACGAGGTCGATCTCGTGCGAGCGCTGATCGCAATTCCGCGGCTCGTTACAGCGGCGCTTGCCAGCGAGCCGCAGATCGAGAAGCTCGCACGCGACATCGCCAAATCGCGTGACGTGCTATATCTTGGTCGCGGCACGTCGTTTCCACTGGCGCTGGAGGGGGCACTGAAACTAAAGGAGATCTCCTATATCCACGCCGAGGGCTATGCGGCCGGAGAGCTCAAGCACGGGCCGATCGCCTTGATCGACGAGAGCGTTCCCGTAATCGTCATTGCTCCCTGCGACCGGGTGTTCGAAAAGACCATCTCGAACATGCAGGAGGTCGCCGCACGCGGCGGCAAGATTATCTTGATAACGGACGCTCGGGGAGCCGCAGAGGTATCCATGGATTCACTCGCGACGATTGTGCTGCCGGAGATGGGTACGACGTTTACGTCGATTGTCTATGCGATTCCGGTGCAGCTTCTGGCCTACCACACGGCCATCCTGATGGGCACGGACGTCGACCAACCCCGAAATCTCGCGAAATCGGTAACCGTCGAATAAGGCAAGGTGATGCGACCTGGAATTGTCGTGGTCAGATTCCGAATGCGCACAAGCCTCGGTCAGATCGAATTACGATGTGCCGCCCGGCTCCTGGCCCGATGCCACCGCATGGTTTGTGCCGGTTCATAGCCCTTGCTTACGGAGGCTGAGACTCATGTGCAAATCTACGGCCAATCAGGTTACGAGGCCGGCGTGGCGTTGCCTCCGGCAAGCAAGGTGTCGCGAAAGGCTTATCACGGCATTCCGATTGCTTGGACCTGGCATAATTCGTGACAAACATCCAGGTTTTTCATACGGCGTGGAAGCCACATGAACCTGATCGATTGATCCAAACGAATGCCCGTTATCGCTGAGGTGGCCCGCTATGTTTCTCCCCCTCAGCGCGGGTTTTGGACCGCATTTAGGACCGCAGCGGCCCTCGAAGTATGAGGCGCGCCTCGCTTCGAAGGACAACGTGGCACTTGCCGAGCATGGCGATCGGCGCTATCGGACGGGCTCGATCGCCAGCACGCTCACCAAACGTTTTCCGTCAAACCTCAGGTTAGCTTGAGCAACTCGAGGCCAAATCGCTGGACATCGGGTGAGATGCTAACGCACCTCGGCCCCAATCGCAGGCTCGCGAGCTGTTCTAGCACGACATCTCACGGAGCTCTTCCCTGCTGCTCGTATGCCATGCATCTCGTCCTTCCTTTTCATTGCATGTCGGTGCGCCCAACGAGCGAATTCGGCCAGGCCACAGACAACAATCTTGTCACCGAGAATTGCCCGAGGTTTCAGTAGCTTGAGAGTCACTCCTGCCGTGCGAGCGGAATAACGCCCGAAAAACTGTGCGAGTTTGCGGCAATTGCCGAAAATATGCCGGAAACGTCAGGCGCTTACGGGTTGGTCGATAGTGCCCTGATGGCAGATTCGCGGCCATGAAACTGCACTCGGCTGGCGTGAGATTTTCTCCGGAACCGGCCATTTCAAACCGAGAGGAAACTCGCCATGTCACCAGCGTCCATCGCGCATGCGTCAAATGCCAAATCGCGCATTGGCGCCATCTTACGTGCGACGAGCGGCAACTTCCTCGAGCAGTTCGACTTCTTCTTGTTCGGGTTCTACGCCAGTGCCATCGGAAACGCGTTCTTTCCATCAGGAAGCGAAACCGCTTCACTGCTTAACACCTTCGGTGTGTTCTGGTTGGGGGCCTTGATGCGACCGGTTGGCGCAATTGTGCTTGGAGCCTATATTGACCAGATTGGCCGTCGGCAAGGCCTGATCATCACGCTTTCGATCATGGCTGTTGGCACCGTCATCATCGCCTTTTGTCCCGGCTATGCAACAATCGGCATTGCCGCACCCGCGATCGTGCTGTTCGGACGGCTGTTGCAGGGCTTTTCTGCCGGCGTTGAGGTTGGCGGCGTTTCCGTCTACCTCTCCGAGATTGCCACTCCGGGCAACCGCGGCTTTTACACATCGTTTCAGTCCTCGAGCCAGCAGGTTGCGATCTTTGTCGCGGCTCTTATCGGGTATTTTTTGAGCGAAGCACTTCCGGCCGAAATGGTTGCGGCCTGGGGCTGGCGGATCCCATTCTTCCTTGGCTGCTTGATCGTTCCGCTTATCTTCTTCCTGCGCCGGACGCTGGAGGAAACTCCGGAGTTTCTGGTCATGAAGACCCACCCAACGGCCCGCGAGGTCTTTACCTCCACAGTTGCAAACTGGCGCATTGTCATTCTCGGCATGATGATCGCGATGCTGACGACCACGACCTTCTATTTCGTCACAGTGTACACGCCTACCTTCGGCAAGCACGTATTGCAGCTGTCCTCGCAGAACACGCTCTTGGTGACGCTTTTGGTCGCCGTGACGAACTTCATCTGGAACCCAATTGGCGGCGCGATTTCTGACAGAATCGGTCGGAAGCCGGTCTTGCTGACCATTGCCGGCCTTGCCTTGGTGACTGTATATCCGGCGTTGTCTTGGCTTGTGACCGACCCAAGCTTTGGCAAGATGCTGGTAGTGGAAATGATGTTCTCGTTCTACTTTGGCACCTACAGCGGCGCCATGTTGGGCGCTTTGGTCGAAATCGTGCCGAAGCACGTTCGCACAACCTGCTTTTCTTTGGCCTTCGCACTCGCCGCAGCTCTCTTTGGCACCTTTACGCCGCTCGCATCGACTTGGCTGATCGATCGGACCGACGACAAGGCTTCGCCGGGTTTCTGGTTGATGTTTGCAGCTTTGCTCGGCATTATCGCCGCGCTCACGATTTATCCAGGAAACACCAAGAGAGTTGCGAAGCTGTCGCGACCCGAGCGGTCTAACCGGGCCGTAAGCGCGCAATTTACCACGCATTAGCAGCGCGCCCACGCGGGGACCTTCACGTCCAAGACTGAACTGAACGGGGTGCGCGGCGGTCCTTGCGGTGATCTCGCGGTGGTCCACGTGCCACTCTGCGGGTCACGGTTCTTCCTATGCGAGTCGAGCAGTATCGGGACGAGCCGTGGCTGATGTTGACCGGGAATGGCTGAGCACTATCGCCACGCTCGATTCGTTCTGTGGTCGGCGGCGCGATGATAATGCTCGCACTTTGCGGTTACGTGAAACACGGCAGAGCTCGCGCGAGGGAAATACATCCCTCGCGCGAGCTTCACGTGCGCTGCCAGGCAAACTTAACGCGCACGTCTTGAGGTTGCATGAATTCCCCAGTGGACTGGTGTATCGCAGCTCGCCAAACCTTAGCGAGCGCTCGAAAAGCTTGAATCGTGCCTGGTGCACCGAGCGACGGGCCAATGCATGACCACGACCCAGGCCAGCGCTGGCTCCGCTCGATCAGCCGCGACTTCACGCACCGCTAGTTTGCGCGGATGAGGTACCGCGCGCAAGCTGTGCGAGCTCCGTCTCGAGCGTAGGGTTGCGCTTGAACATGGCGTCGATCAACGCTTGCGCCGGCTGCTCGGCCGCTTCCACCCACGTCGCCTTCTCCGCTCGTACGGAGGGCGCGAAGACACGCTTGACGACGGTCGGCGACCCCCTCAGACCGCATTTGGCCATGTCATCCACGCCGGCAGTTTGAGCGCTCCATTTTACGATTGAGGCACGGGCCGCACGCAAGGCATCGATCATTGCACCGCGGCGAATTTGATTGCTTGCCTCTAACATGCTGATGAGACAAGGAAGCTTGGAACGCAGCACCTGGACTCCTCCTTCGCAGCGCCGTTCCGCATCGATCGTGCGTGCTTTGAAGTCCAACGCTTTGATTGTGGAAACATAAGTAAGCTGCTGGACCCCGAGCCTCTTCGCAATGCCAGGTCCCACCTGCGCCGTATCGCCGTCGATAGTCTGCTTGCCAGTGAATATGACGTCTGGTGGGCCATATTCCTTCCCGATGTTGCGAATCGCGCACGCCAGCGCGTAACTCGTCGCCAGCGTATCGGAGCCCGCGAAACTACGATCAGTGAGCAGGACAGCACGATCGGCACCAAATGTCAGCGCCTTTCGGAGAGATTCTTCAGCCGACGGCGGGCCCATTGTGAGAACAGTGATTTCGCCGCCGAACTTGTCTCGTAGCTCGAGCGCAGCTTCCAGTGCGAACAGATCATATGGGTTGATGATTGTCGGAACGCCCTGACGCATGATCGTATTCGTGACAGGATGCACGCGGATTTGTGCGGAGTCGGGGACCTGTTTGATGCAGACGATGCTGTGCATATGCTTCTCCTAAGATGTTGAGCAGGCTCCCCACGAATAGCAACTGTCATACCACTCCAGGCTTTTCGCCTATGAGCGACGAATGCAATAACTGGCGACTGACGGCGAGACCGTTGTCGGAACTGCGACGGGCTGCGTAAAGCGGACGTGATCTCTCTGATCTGAGCTGCGCCATAAACGGCGCGGCCGCGATCTTGCGCTAGTTCGACACCTAATCATTTCTCATAGGGCGAATACATTGCAAGCGGACGATGACCAGCACCGGCTGACGCGAAGAGGGCTTACACTTCCCGGCATGGCCACCCCCAAGCAGAGCACATCGGCTTCGTATCCGCTTCATGGACTAGAGTACCGCCTCTTGCACGCTCTCCTACCGCGCCCGGGCGAGCGAGAGACGCGCGAGCCGACTCTTTATTCAGAAGCGCTTGATCTCGATACCGTGCCTTCTCAAGGCATAGCCAATCTGGCGCGGCGTCAGTCCAAGCAAGCGCGCCGCCTTGGCCTGTACCCACCCGGACCTTTCCATCGCCGCGACTACGCGCTCGCGATCTGTGACCTTGGCGGCACCTATGCTAGGTCGGCCGGGTGGCTCTAGCGGCGTCAGTTCGCTACCGACCGGCTGATCGTGTGCCACAGGATGTGTCGGCGGCATGCTCAGCCTTGTGGGAAGTGAGATTATCGGGCTCGGCTGTCGCGCCACTTGCTCCGGCCCGCACTTCCATAGCGTGGCCGACAGGCATTGCCCGTGCCAGCAGGCAAAATCGTCTCTTCCGATCGATGATCCGTGCGCCAGGGTCGCGGTCCGCTGCACACAGTTCTCCAGCTCGCGGACATTACCGGGAAATCCGCAATTCATAAGAACGTCAACCGCACTTGAATCGAAGACCAGAGCACGGCCGTTCTCATTGTTGAAGTTCTTCAAGAATCGAGTGGCGAGAAGCGGAATATCAGTGCGTCTATCGCGCAGCGGCGGCAGTAGCAGAGGAACCACGCTAATGCGATAATAGAGATCGGCACGAAACTCCTTCCTTGCCACCGCCTCTTCAAGATTCTTATTCGTGGCTGCAATCACGCGGACGTCGACTTTGATCGTCTGATTGCCGCCCACCCGCTCGAACTCCTGCTCCTGAAGCACGCGCAGGAGTTTCGCCTGGAACGAGGCCGAGATCTCGCCAATCTCATCCAGAAACAACGTTCCCTTGTCGGCGAGTTCGAAGCGCCCCTTGCGCGCGTTGAATGCGCCCGTAAACGCCCCCTTCTCGTGACCGAACAATTCGGATTCCAGCACTGTCTCGGTGAGGGCTGCGCAATTCAGCTTGATAAAGGGGCGTTTGGCGCGCGCTGAACGCTCGTGAATAGCCTTCGCGACCAGCTCTTTGCCGGTACCCGATTCGCCACGCAACAGAACGGTGCTGTTCGATTTTGCGATCAGCTCGATCTTCTCAAGCATCGCGCGCAGCGCCGGACTGTCGCCGATAATTCCCTCGACTTGGACCTTCTTACGCTCCCGCTCATGAGGCTTGAGCTCGGACGACAGCTGCTTCTGCAGCCGGAACTCCTCGTCCATAAGCCGCCCGCGGTCGCGCACAAAGATGCAATGCAGCTTCGCCGTCTGGCCCACAAGGCTTGCGACCATGGTCAGCAGGCGGAGGTCGTCCTCGAGCTGCGCATGCGTCCCGTTGTCTGCGATGCGGTCGATGCTCAGCGTACCCACAACTTTCTCGTCAATTTCTATGGGAACGCCGATGAACGCAACACACGTATTACCGGCGGCGTCTAGCATCTCGACGTCCGAAGAACTGAAGATCGGCTGCAGCGCTACGTTCTCGACGATGAGCGGCCGGCCCGTCGCCACAATTTGATCAATTGCTCCTTGCGGCAAGCGCCCCCCGCAACGCGCGTCGCGCCCGTCGTCTACGATGATCTGGGGCACCCCGTCATGTTCGAACAGACATACGATGCCGCGCCGCATCTGCACGAGCGATGGCAGACGCTCGATGACGCTCGCCAGCTTGGCTTCGAGCCGGCATAGGCCGGTGAGCGTGTGCGCTATTTCAAAGATCGTGCTTAGCGATTTCTCTTGCGACGGCAGAATAGAAGCGGAAGGGCCCGCAGAAGCAGAAGGGCCCGCGTCGGAGGTTGAGTTTGGTCTTTCGCGCAGGGAAACGCTGTCCAGCATAATGACTTCTCCGTTCCTTTCTTGATCCTCCCCATCACCTCGATCGGACTTGTTGGACTCGTGTTGCATGCCTGCCTCGATCTGACATCCGGTTCTCAGGGCGGGGCGAGAGATGACGCCTCTTCATGGCACGCCGGCAGCACTTACAGTGCTAGATTTGCCGCTTTATTCTTTGCTACTCGCTGCGCGGATTCGCCCCGGCCAACATGGCTTCCACCGATGAAACTCAGTTAGCCGGGTTCAGGGACGAATTCACTCACAAGTGTTGCCCGCCATTGATCGGCACTTCGGCGCCAGTGACATAACTCGCCGCATCTGAACATAGGAAGAAAATGACCTTGGCGACCTCTTCGGGTGTACCCACCCGGCGTAGTGGGATCTTTGGCACAAGATACGCTTCCGTGTCAGGCGACAAAATGTCCGTCTTGATTTCGCCGGGCGCGATCGCATTGACGCGAATGCCATGTGAGGCGTAATCGTGCGCCATTTCGCGCGTGAGACAAGCGAGCGCAGCTTTCGACGTGGCATATGCCGTTCCTGCAAATGGATGCACCCGCGCTCCGGCGATCGAAGTCACATTGACGATCGAGCCTGAAGCCGCTTTTAGCTCATGGAACAGACCCTGAGCGAGCAGGATCGGCGCCACCAGATTGAGGTGGAACACGCGCATCCAGGTATCGACTGAGGTCGCCAGCGACGTCAGCCGGGCACCGTTTGGCGTTTTTGGTGAGTTTCCGGCATTGTTTATCAGTCCCTGCAGCGGTGCGCCGGCAAGGCGCTCCTTTATCTGGGCAATCACGCGCGGTAGCGTCCGATGATCGCTCAGGTCGACTTCGATATAGCTATCCCCCTCTGAGCCCCATGGGCAGCGCACCGCCTCGAATGGTTGGCGCGCGCAAGAAATGATGCGCCAACCGGCTTCCGAAAACAATCTTCCGGTGGCGCGACCGATACCGCGCGATGCCCCGGTCAATACCAGCGTTTTCCGCTCACGCAGCGGACGGCCCCCTCCATCGGCGTGAATTGGACCGCGAGCGTCCGTTTCCGACGATTGAGCTGCGACCGCATTGTCATCTGATAGACCTAGATTCACACGCGACTCCCGTCCGCTCCCCTCGCCTGTGCACCTGGTGCAGGATCCGGGCCAGAGCGATGCAGGGCACAGGTGGCGCGCTTTTAGGACGCAAATGGCAGGTTCCGAACATCTGGCCTGTTTGCTTTTCGACACCAGCAGCGCAGCAATGGCTGTCGTCGAGCTCCCGGATGCTGCCCACTGCGTGCGCTAAGGCTTCGAGCCGAGAGGCTGGTGTTTCCATCGCGAGCTCGACTGCGTCGTCCTCCATGAGTGGTCTGTGGGTCATGCGGGCTGGACGAGATAGGTTAGCTGCCTTTGGCGGAGATCAGGATTTAATGGCCAGTTCGTCCAAGTTGCTCTCGGCCATGGTACGCGCGGCCGCACATGCGGCTCTTGAGCAATATGGATGGGCCGCCGCCCCGCGGTTCATCACACCTCCGTCCGAAAGGACTCTGCGAGCGGCGCATGAACAAGGCCGTCGTCCAGAAAACGAGCTGACCGCAAAAGGGTTGCCCAGCAAAGGCGATCCATCTACCGGACGCGCCTCCTTGCTGCTGAGACATTCTGACGTGACTGTCTGTTACGTCAGATTTCCTCGGCGACCCGAACCGCCATTGCCGTGCTTTTCACCGTCTGGCCAGCGGTGGCGGATTTGGCCGGTGGATGACAGAACCATAACCTTTCCGCGCGACTCGACTTACACAGGAGGGCCCGAAGCATTGCGGGGCAAGGCCGCCGCTGCCCGCGGGCATTGGCCTTACGCTTCGCAGGTGTTCGCCCTCCCACCGCACTGCATCCGTGGTGGTGCGCCGGTCAGCCGTCGCTTGCGGGACGGAAGTCGCCATCCACCGATCCTGCGAGACGTTGCGAAACGCGATGGTGTCGAAGCCAGCAGTATCAGACCGATGATCTAGCCCGCCATTGCTCAGGCTCACATTCTGGCGCTTCATGAAGCCGCGAAATGCTCGTATGGGTTATCGATCATGGTCAAGTGCTCCGGCTTGCTCTGGTCGAATTCAATAATTCGTGGCACGAGCAGACGGGCATAGCGCGTGAAGGCGCTGGTGGGGGGAAAGCGGATCACTGTAGCGCATCGCGCAAGAAGATACATGTCGATGAGAGCGGAAGCTCCACCTTCAATTCCCATTTCCGCACTATGCAACGGCCCTGCCCGATCGGCCTGGAAACGTTTTGGTACGGCGAAGACATCGGGAAACAGATCCGATAATCGATCGAGCACCTGTGCACTGTCCGTGCACAGGAAGACCTTTACAGGCTTTGGATATGGCAAAGCCTTGGCTTTACGGATTGCCATGCAGACCTGACGAAGGGCGAGCTCCGAATCGGCCCAGTACGGCGCATGCTCCATGATATCTTCGCCATTGCCGTGCCGAACATGAACGCCAATGATGCTATGGCCGTTAAAGTGTTCCTCATACAAGGCGTCGATCCGCGCTTGAATCTCAGACCTGAGCTTGATGTTCCGAAAGATCAGTCGTTCGGCTTCCTCGCCACAACGCCACATCAGGCAGGCGTCACAGACAATGGTGTTGGCTTCGTTATCTTCTCTTGCCTGGAACAGCTCGGTCAGTTCGTCACGTTCTTTGAAGATCTGCTCATCCGGACGATTGATGCAGTCGATCGATGGCCTATTCCACCACCGCGGGAAGAACGGTCCGGGAAACGAGATCTGGTTGACCCGGTCATCGCAAATCACCGGTACCCCAGCGATGTCCTCAAGCGGCTCGAAGAACACCGGAAAGGCGTTGCTGAACGGTTGGTCGATGTAGCAGGAACCGCGCCAGTCAACGACGAGCGTCCGCCCGGTCCGCTGCGCGTACGACCAGGCTGACGCCAGCGACCAGAGGCAGTCACCAAAGCCGGTACGCCTCCGAGAAATAACAAAGCGTTCCTTCGTCAAGTTATCAAACCCTTCTCGTTGCGTAAGATTAGTTTTGTGTGGCGCACCTACTCTTGCGATTCCGATCCACGCCAATGGACGGCTGGTCACCTGGACGCAAGGCGATCAACCCGCAAGCCCTCCTCCACGGCACCGCGATTGGCAGGTCATGCAAGAGGCGTCCAAGGAGCCCTCTTCCGCATTGCCCACCTTTTACGACCGCGCAGTCTGTGACGGATGCAGCCGAATACGGCGCAGATCCCAGAGCCCGCGCAGTTCGTTCACGAGAGCTTCTCGCCTAGTCATGTCAGAGGTGACCCTGGCGAGAAGATCGGCAAGAACAGCTTCCTTCTCAATTTGCATCAGCATGTCGAACAGGTCATGCGAGACGCGCACGCTGTCCTGGCTGGAGTGACCCATGCGGATCTCGCAGACTGTCTCCTGGCGTTCTCGGCCCGCATGAGCGCGAACCCGGTAAAGAGATACATGGGGCGGCAGTGATACGGCGAGTGCAGTCCAGCTTTCGAGCGTTGTTGCCCGCTTCTTGACGAGGAATGACCCGACTACAAGACCATCCAGCTCGGTCGATAAAAACGCCGTAATCGCATCGGCAACGGAATCTACGATCGGTTCGGCATTGTTGTTGAAGGACGTATTAAGCAGAATCGGGACGCCTGTCCGGCTCTTGAACGCATTGATGAGTTCCCAATAGGCGGCATTGTTCGTGCGGGAAACCGTCTGCAGCCGAGCCGTACCATCGATATGCGTGATAGCGCCTAGCAAAGCACGCTTGGATTCGCGCACGCGAACGACGAAATTCATGAAGGGATATTCTGCGCGACCATCCGGCAACTCAAAGAACGCGCCCGCATCCTCCTCCAGAACCGATGGCGCAAATGGTCGATAACTCTCGCGCTTCTTGACCATCGCATTGATCCGGTCCTTGTTCGCCGCGGGTCTCGGGTCTGCAAGAATACTGCGGTTGCCGAGCGCGCGAGGGCCGAACTCCGATCGGCCCTGTACCCAGCCGATCACGGCGCCATCAGCCATCCACTCGGCTGCTCTGGTTGCGACGTCAGCGGTCCGTTCAACCTCCAGGTGTGCAGCCCATCCCTTCAGTTCCTGTTCGATGCTGTCGTCGCTGCCGACATCTGGCCCCCAATAAACCGCCTGTAGTCGCTCGCGGGGCGCAGGCTGCCCGGCCTCGTTCGACACCATCAGTGCCGCGCCCAATGCGCATCCGGCGTCATGCGCAGCCGGCTGCACGAAGATGTCTTCGAACAGGCCTGAATACAGGAGTTTTCCGTTCAGCGTGCAGTTGTGAGCCACCCCGCCAGCCAGGCACAACCGTTTCATTCCAGTCGACTCACGGTAATGCCGAAGAATGTGAAACACGATCCGCTCCAGCGCCTCCTGCAACGATGCGCTCACATCTCGATGCTGTTGCGTGAACGGCATTCCCTTTCGCCGGACCTCAATATTGCGCAGCAATGCCGGACCGATACGGTCGAGGTGAACGCGGTAGCCACC
This sequence comes from Bradyrhizobium sp. 153, assembly GCF_023073835.1. Taxonomy (NCBI): domain Bacteria; kingdom Pseudomonadati; phylum Pseudomonadota; class Alphaproteobacteria; order Hyphomicrobiales; family Nitrobacteraceae; genus Bradyrhizobium; species Bradyrhizobium sp. 153. The sequence goes on from NZ_JADPKH010000060.1 coordinate 25,836, forward strand.
GTTTGCGGAGAGCTCATAGAATTGGGAAAAGAGCTCGCGATAGCGTGCGGGATCTCCGTAAGGAGCCAGCCCCATAACCTTATACTCGTCGAACAGGCCGTAGCCGAGATATCGGATCGTCTCCAGATAGAACAGTCCGAGAGAGTTATTCTCTGGAAAGGTCATAAGCTCGGTCATTTCGGTGCCCGACCCGACCGCCAAGAGACCCGACAGGAAGTCGCCACAACCGTCGATCGCGAGGACCAGGCTTTCTTCAAAACCCGACATCGCCAGAGCGCTCACGGCGTGGGCCTGATGGTGGCCTACGAATGACACCCGCGAAGGATCAACTTGGGTACCGAACTCCGTGGCTAGAAGATGCCGTAACAGCAGATTCGCATCTAGCGGAATTGAGATTTCCGGTTGTGAGATGAACAACCGTTCGAGCATCGCATTGCAATAGGCTTCAGTAGCGTAGAACGCAATACGATCGACGTCGCGAAGCTCCACACCCGCGGCTGCAAGACAGTATTCAATCGCACTGCTCGGGAGCTTGTTTGAATGTTTGATCCGGTTGAGGCGCTCCTCTTCCACGGCAGCGAGCACGCGCCCGTCCTTGACAAGTACTGCGGCGCCGTCGTGCAGAAACGTGTTCGGTAGTCCAAGGGGGTTTTCATAGACCCTGTCGAGGCCGCCACTCAATCCTAGACACAGCATCTTGTTCTCCGTTAATCCTGAGAGGCCTGTCGGCCTATTTCGTATCGCTTGCTTTGGGAGTAGGCCGCACGTCGCCGCGGGGCCGATCAGGCATCGCTAGCGTGACAAGACTCAGATAAGCGTCGCACGCGATAGGAAGTTCGTTACGCCCGATATCTCATCTCGCACGCGCGATGCTTCGCTTTAGGTCTTGTTCCTCTCACCGCATCAGGCGCTGCCGAAGCAGCATGGCCGAGACGAGGAAGGGAAATGCTGCGTAGATGCAAAGTGCGCCCACATGCAATCCGACGCTGTCGACCGGCCGACCGAGCATTGCCGGACGAATGAGATCGACCGAATGAGTCAGCGGCAATAAGGCCGCGATGCGTTGAAATGAACCGGGCAACTGGCTCATTGGGAAGATCGTCCCGCTCAAATACATCATGGGCGTGAGAATGAGCGACTGGTAGAAGATGAAATAGTCGTGGCTCGGTGCAAGTGCTGAAACGACCATTGCGAGGCTCGCGAAAGTAACGCCAGTGAGGGCGATGGCTGGTAACGCATAGGGGATGGATGACCACTCTGCGTAACCCAGCGCGACGGCGACAATCGTGATCGCGGTCCCGGCGAGCAAGGCCTTGCTCGCTGCCCACGCCACTTCGCCGAGAACAATGTCGCCGAGCGTAAGGGGCGTACAGAGCACTGCCTCCCACGTGCAATTTGTCTGCATGCGAGCGTAAGCCGCATAGATCGTTTCGAAGGTTGCGGAGACCATCGCGCTTGTGGCGACCATGCCAGCCGCCAGAAACGAGATGTATGAGGTCCCCTCAACACCACCTATGATCATTCCAAGGCCAAACCCGAGACCGAACAGAGAGCTCATCGGCTCGGCCAGATTCCCAAGAATCGATGCCAGAGCGACTTTCCGCCAAACCAAAAAATTGCGGCGCCATACCGCGATCCAGTTCCATGGATTAGCAGGGAACGCCGGCGCAAAACGTTGCCACATCGTTCAGTCCTTTATCTCTCGCCCGGTTAGCCGCAAGAAGACATCCTCCAGATTTGGAGGACGCTGCAGAAAGCGGAGATCCGTGCGGTTGGCAAGCCGGAGGCGCACCTGCTCTGGATCCGTGACATAGCAGAAGAGCGTCTCCCCGCTCACCTCAGCGCGCTGCACTTGGGGTCTGACCAACGGCAGCAGTTCATGCGGATTACCGCCGTAAATCTCGATCACTTGGCAGCCGATCTGCTGCTCGATCAGCGCGTGGGGCTGACCTTCGGCGATCTTACGGCCGTGCTCAAGCACGCACAGGCGGTCGCACAATCGCTCCGCCTCTTCCATGAAGTGGGTGGTGAGAAGGATCGTTTTGCCGCGCGCTAATAGCGAGCGCAAGCGTTCCCAGATCAGGTGACGGCCGTGCGGATCAAGGCCGGTCGTCGGCTCATCAAGCACCAAGAGCTGCGGGTCGTTAATGAGGGCCCGTGCCAACGTCAGGCGTCGCCTCATGCCGCCGGACAGTTCGGCGACGCGGGCATCCGCCTTGTTCTCCAGGCGCGCGAATTCGAGCAGTGACGGCGTGACCGCTTTCACCTCAGCCGCGCTCATGGCGAAGTAGCGCCCGAAAACGAGCAAGTTTTCGCGCACCGTGAGCTGAAGATCAAGGTTATCGAACTGTGGGACAACCCCGATCCCCCGCCGCGCCAAGGGCGCCCGTGCCGGCACTGGCTCGCCGAGCACGCATATCTTACCTGCGTCGGGCGATGCAACACCCAGGATCAAACGCGCGAGCGTGCTTTTACCCGCGCCGTTTGGTCCCAGCAGACCGAAGCACTCTCCCGGCGAGACCATAAACGAAAGAGCGTCCACGACGACCCTGTCGTCGTAGAACTTGCTCACCTGGAAAAGGTCGACTGCCGCGGTTGACATTTGCTTACGCCATCGCGACGGACGTTATTCGCGCCGCTTCCTCGCTTGCGCGTTTTTTTGTCCAAAGCAGCCCGTCACACCATACGTGATCGACGCGTCCCCACTGGCACGCGGCGGCAGCATCCGGGAAAAAGCCGCGTCCATGCAGATTGGCGCTGGTATTGCAAAGCAGCGGAATGCCTGTGAGCTTCTCGTATTCGACGAGAAGCTCGGCCACTTTATGCTGAGAGGTTCTGGAAACGGTCTGTAGACGAGCAGATCCGTCGAGATGTACGACGGCGGGAATTTTGTCCCGCCATTCCGGTCGCGTCTGGTGATCGAACAGCATGTACGGATCGGGTATTCCAGGGCTAAAAATCTCCGCCGCACGATCCTCCAGGCATATCGGCGCTACCGGCCTGAAATGCTCGCGAAGTTTGATGTCGTTGAGATGATCTTTCATTCCTTCCCAGCTCGCAGCCGCGAGAATGCTTCTGCCACCCAAGGCTCGTGGTCCGAGCTCGGCTCGCCCGGCAAGGAAGACCACTGGCTTGTCGCAAGCGAGGATTGCCGCAAGTTCGCCCATAGTGCAGGGCGCGCCCTCCCATTCGGGCGGGACTTCGCTGGGACGCACGGCCGGTCCACTGTAGACCGACCATTCCAGAGCTCTAAAGCCTTGCTGTGCCGCCAGCGCAGAGCAAGCAGCACCAATGGCTGAGCCGCTGTCGTTCGGAAAGGGCGGCACCCACACGACATCGAATAGGCCGGTCGCACGAAATGCACTATTCCACTTAATATTCAGGCCACAGCCGCCGGCTATGCAGAGGTTACGCGCCCCCGCAAGATCCGAATGCCGCTCCACAACATCAGCAATGGTGCGAACCAGCAGACGCTCTAGAAAAACGTGAAATGACGCAAGGACGTCTTCGGCTTGCTTTTCCTTCAATCGCATTGCGCACGCATCGAAGAAGTCGTGCAGAGCTTCAAGCGGCGCTTGTGAGCTGTTGATCTCTCCAAGCTCAGGACAAGCGCCCTCAGCATCCGTGGCAAAGTGCGCCTCATAAAGTTCATGAAACGTCTTAATACTGTCCTCGTCGGGCGATCCCAGCGCGATATAGGCCATCAGCTTGCCGGCAATACCGAGATCCCAGCTGGTGCGGTCTGCCCGCCTGTAAGGTCCAAAGTGATGTCCTGCCGTCGCATAGGCGTGACCTATCATCGGAAACAGGCACTCGATGAACCGGATGCCATGGGGCTCGACATAGTAGAGGCGTGGAAACATGCAGCCGTCCCACACCAAGCAGAAAGCAGATTGCGCGGATTTGGCAAACGAGCTGGCGCAATATGCGGATGCTACGTGCCCGGTGACATGGGGATAGCTTTGATAGGGATATAGCTTCCCATCAAGCATGAGGCCGATGCCATCGCGGGACGTCAGGGGGCTATCGCCTAGCCGTTCGACATACGGCGCGCCCTTGAGCTTGATGGTCGTCGTCCCACTAAGGACTTCAAACTGCGACTCGAACTCTCCATCCCAGCCATCAATAACGAACTGATCAACATCGCTCGGATGCAGCCCGTGCTCCGCCAAGGCGCTAACAACGGCATCCAGGTTGTCGATGGTTTGATAACGCGGATTGTTGTTCAGCTTCTCCTGTTCGACACAAAACACCACCCGGCCGTGCTCGATCAGAGCGACTGCCCCGTCATGCGTCAGCTTGATACCGCAGATACGCATAGTGGCTCCTTTCAAGCTCGGCCGTTAGGACGGATCGAAGATCGCTCCGGATTGCGAAAGCGGACCAACAAGCAGTCTTCGTCAGCCGACTGCCCCTGGCACTGCACGCGTTCGACCTCGATGAGCGCTTCAGTCAACATCGTGATGACTGTCTCGGCGCCAGCGACATGCCCCCATCGCCTGCAGGTGGCATCACGTGCAGATCCGAAGACCAGATGCCCACCTGGAGCAAGCATCTTCACTATTTTGTCGATTGCTGTACGCATCCGTGTCATGTCTTCGAGATAGTAGAGAACTTCGGCGACCACGATCAGATCGAACAGCTCTTCGGTCGAGAACTGCAGAATATCGCTCGCCGCCCAGCTGATATGCGACCACCTCTTGGTCCGCTGGACCGCTCGACCGATCGCTCGCGGCATAACATCGATGACCGTGAGCCGTTTGCAATGAGGAGCAAGCTTCTCTGTGAATGCACCGGCCGCGCACCCGATCTCGAGCCCGGTTGAGACGGCGCCGTTCGACAGCGATAGCCGTAGCAATTGGGTGTGACGCTCACGTTCGAACGGATTGTCGTCAAGCCGCCACGGGTCATCGTTAGTCAGCTCCCGTTGCAACGATTGATATGTCTTGTCCACGCTCACCACTAAATGCCCCTATAAAGCTGTCAGTCAGTCTCGGCCGCAATGCCATCAGACGCGGTCAGCTGCGAGGGAGCGCGCGAAAGACCGGCCCCGCGAATTGAGCCAGGCGTTTCCGATACCGGGTTAAGGCTTGGTCCAGTTGTCGCGTCTTCGATCGAGGCCTTCGATTCGTCAACGTGTGATGATTTCGCTACTTTGCGCGAGAGCCAGTCGCTGTTGCTCAAGGTACAGAGCGCATAGGCTTTCATCGGGAGCAGGAGGAAGATGTTGATCGGGGTGTGGAGCGAGAAGCCGATAAATCGAAGCTCGCCGGCACGAAGGGCCGCCACGCCGCATCGAATCATGGTCATCGCGACGATGGTCAGACCGGTCCACCAGGGCACGGTGCCGGTGAGCGCGAGCTGAGCGAGCGCGGCAATCGATGAGATGGCGAGCAGCAGCGGCCCGAGGTTCTGTCCGAGCACGTCGAGCGTAAGGTACCGGTCCAGGGCGGGCAACAGGTGCAAACCCAGCAGCGTGTCGCGGTAAGTGCTCCGCGCCCAGCGGAGCTGTTGCCGCAGATACGGCAAGAGCCTGTCCGGGACCACCGTGGCGGCGATGGCGTCCGGAACGTACTCGGTTCGAAACCCTGCCTTGAGCATGAGGATGGTTAGATGGCGGTCCTCACCGAAGTCGCTCGGCTTTCCCCGGAAGAACTGCGTCTCGTACTGGTCCAGCAGCAACAGCAGCGCGGAGCGGCGGTACATGGCACACGGCCCGCAGCAGCACATGACGGCACCAAAGCGCGTCTGCGCCGCGCGCTCCTCGTTGCAAGCCAACCAGTACTCCATGTCGATCAATCGGGTCAGCCAGCTGTCGTTCCGGTTGCTGGCCGTCAATTGCCCCATGGCCGCGCCGACGGCTGGATCCTGCATCTTGCGTACGAGTTTGC
>NZ_JADPKH010000129.1:0-26325 GCF_023073835.1 Bradyrhizobium sp. 153
CTTTTGGGCCGTCAAAGCCCGAAAGTTTGCAATCCCCAAGACCTTCTCGCCCCGAAAACTGATTCTTGATCAACCGCTTGGAGGTTCTTCACGGACGACTCCTCATCCCGAGGAGCGCGCCATAGGAGCGCCTCTCGAAGCATGAAAGGCCCGGAGGCCTTCATCCTTCGAGACGCTTGCCGCGCAAGCTTCTCAGGATGCGGTCCGCTGCCTGGGCTGCGGTGCCTACTTCCCCGCGGCCTTCCGCAGCGCCTCGTTGATGCGGTCCTGCCAGCCCGGCCCGCCCTCCTGGAAGAACTCCAGCACGTCCTGGTCGATACGCAGCGTGACCTGTTCCTTGATGCCGGGAACGGCGGTTTGCTTGGGCGGCGCCACGGCGGCCTTGGCTGTCACCTTCTTGAACGCCGCCTCAGCTTCCGTCCTGGCGTCGCCAAGCGTACGCGGCCGTCTTGGTTGATCCGCCATATCCTAGATTCCCTCAAACAGAGCCGTTGAAAGATACCGCTCGGAGAAGGACGGCACCACCGCCAGGATGGTTTTTCCCGCAGCTTCGGGGCGCTTGCCGATCTGGAGCGCCGCCGCGATCGCGGCGCCCGAGGAGATGCCGCCTGGAATGCCCTCATGCCGCGCCACCGCGCGGGAGGTCTCGATTGCCATGGTCGAGTTGATCTTGACGATTTCGTCGATCACGGAGCGATCGAGGATGTCGGGGACGAAGCCGGCACCGATGCCCTGGATCTTGTGCGCGGTGTGCTGGCCGCCTGAGAGCACCGGGCTCTCCTCCGGCTCGACCGCCACCACCCGCAAGGATGGTTTGCGCGGCTTCAGCACTTGGCCGACGCCCGTGATGGTGCCTCCGGTGCCGACCCCGGCGACGAAGATATCGATGCGGCCCGCCGTGTCATTCCAGATCTCTTCCGCCGTGGTGCGGCGGTGCACCTCGGGATTGGCGAGGTTCTTGAACTGCTGCGGCATCACCGAGTTCGGCGTCGTCTTCAACAGTTCTTCCGCGGCGGCAATGGCGCCCTTCATGCCCTGGGCTGCCGGAGTCAGCACCAGTTCGGCACCGAGAAAGGCCAGCATCTTGCGCCGCTCGATCGACATCGACTCCGGCATTACCAGCTTGAGCCGGTAGCCGCGCGAGGCCGCGACGAAGGCAAGCGCGATTCCGGTATTTCCGGACGTCGGCTCGATCAACACGGTGTCGGGCGTGATGATGCCCGCCTTCTCCATGGCGATGATCATAGCCGCACCGATGCGGTCCTTCACGCTCGCGGCCGGGCTGAAATATTCAAGTTTTGCCAAAATGGTCGCATTCACGCCGTGCATGCCGGGCAGTCGCTGCAACCGCACGATCGGCGTGTCGCCAAAAGCCTCGACGATCGAGTCATAGATCCGGCCGCGACCGGGCTGGTGCGCTGCACCCGTGTTGGACGATGCGTCCATGATGAACTCCCTGTGGCGACGATCTGCGCTTCTGTCGCGGCTCTTGCGCAGTTACGGACAGCTTGCGGCGACACGCAAGCGACAATGCAGCACATGTTAAATACGCTGCATCGCAAAATCACGTGAGCTGCCAATATCAGAAAACCAACGCATTTGTGTTGCGACCTCGTCAAGCGCATCTGCTTATGTTAGACTTAAGTCTCAAGCAGGGAGAGGTCACCACGATGTCAGCGATTGCTGAAGTGTTGTCGACCGTCGCGCTCAACCGCGATCCGCGTTGCAGCGAGTTGCCCACCTGTCCGGTCTGCGCCGACTCCATGGTCGCCGCCGAAGCATCCGCCTACGTCTCGGACCGCGTGATCAGCTATCTCTGGACCTGCGATAATTGCGGCTACGGCTTCGTCACCAAGCACGCCATCAAGCAGCGGTTCGTATGCAACTGATCGTGGAGTTGCTCTAGCGCGGGGCGATGTCGCCCCTCGCCCAGTCCTCACGCGTAAGCTGATAGAACTCCTCGAACTTGCCCTGTGCGATCGCAACCCTGATGCCCTGCATCAGGGTTTGATAGTAAGCGATATTGATCTCGGACAGCAGCATCGCCCCGAGCGTCTCGCCTGCCTTGACGAGATGATGCAGATAGGCGCGAGCGCAGCTGCGCGTCGAGGGCCATGAGCTCTCCTCATCGAGCGGACGCGGATCTTCGGCGTGGCGCGCGTTGCGCAAATTGACCTGGCCGAAGCGCGTGAAGGCGACGCCGTGACGGCCATTGCGCGTCGGCATCACGCAATCGAACATGTCGACACCGCGCTTGACCGCCTCGAGGATGTCGTCGGGCGTGCCGACGCCCATGAGGTAACGCGGGCGCTCTTGCGGCAGCAGCGGGGCGGTCTCGTCAATCATCCCCAGCATCACCGCCTGCGGCTCGCCGACGGCAAGGCCGCCGATCGCATAGCCGTGGAAGCCGAGCTCGACCAGGCCTTGCGCGCTTGCATGGCGAAGCTGCGGCACGTCGCCGCCCTGCACGATGCCGAACAGCATGTAACCAGCGGGCGCGCTCTCGAAGGCCCGCTTGCTGCGCTCGGCCCAACGGAGCGACAGGCGCATCGCCCGCTCGATGTCATCACGCTCGGCCGGTAGCCGCACACATTCGTCCATCTGCATGGCGATGTCGGAGCCGAGCAAGCGCTGCACCTCGATCGAGCGCTCCGGCGACAGCTCGACCTTGGCACCGTCGATATGCGAGCGGAAGGTGACGGCGTGCTCGCTGACCTTGCGCAGATCCGCCAGCGACATCACCTGGAAGCCGCCGGAATCCGTCAGCATCGGCCCGTTCCAGCCGGTGAAGGTCTGCAAGCCGCCAAGCGCCGCGATCCGCTCGGCGCCGGGCCGCAGCATCAGATGATAGGTGTTGCCGAGCACGATGTCGGCGCCGGCGTCGCGCACCTCGCGCCAGTGCATGCCCTTCATGGCACCGGCGGTGCCGACCGGCATGAAGGCCGGCGTCCGCACCACGCCGTGGGGCGTCGTCAGGCGCCCGCTGCGCGCGGCGCCATCGGTAGCGAGCAACTCAAAGTGATTGGGAAGATCATTGTCGGGATTCATGGCGGTGCTTATTGCGTGTCGGAGGACGTCGATCAACCCGCCCGAACCATGCCATGGCCGGCCAATGGCTCAACTGGGAGGACTTGAGCGATATCGAGGTCCGCCGCTCTTGTTAAACAAAACGATACAGTATAGTTTTACTTTGGAGGCTGGACGAGAATGCCGCGGCAGATTTGCCGGCGGCCGTATGAGTATGATCGCCCGCCACCGACGATGCCCTACCCTTCAAGTTCGACTGACATGTCCGCCCCATCGCAGGGCTGGACAAGGCCGATAGGCGCCCGCCTGGGCGGAGTCCTGGTCTTGACGTGCAGCCTGGCGCTCGGTGCCTGCACGTCCCTGCCCCGGACGCCCTACACGGCCGCTGAAGCCAGCACATCGCGCGTGCTCGACATCGATGGGCTCCGGCGCTACGCCGACGAGCCCGTTACGAAATTCAGCTTCGAGAAAGACAACAGCACCGCGACCAAGACCTACCTGGCGCTATCCGGCGGCGGTGCCGACGGCGCCTATGGCGTCGGCGTGCTGAACGGCTGGACCGCGTCCAGAACCCGTCCCACCTTCTCGGTCGTCTCGGGCGTCAGCACCGGCGGCCTCATCGCGCCGTTTGCATTCCTCGGCTCGCAATATGACGACACGCTGAAGGAGGTCTACACCAGCGGCATCGCCGAGAGCCTCCTGAAGGATCCCAGCATCATGCGGGTGCTATTCGGATCCGGCCTGTTCGGCAACACGCGGCTGCGCGAGCTCGTCGCCCGCTATGTCGGACCCGAGATCATGGCGCAAGTCGCGCGCGAGAATGCCAAGGGCCGGAAGCTATTGGTGGTGACGACCGATCTCGACACCCAGCGGACCGCGATCTGGGACATGGGCAAGATCGCCGCGGTCGGGACAGCCGAGGCGCTAAAGCTGTTTCGCGACGTGATGGCGGCCTCCGCCAGCATTCCGCTGGTTTTTCCGCCGATCATTATCGACGCCGAAGGCCAGGGCCGGCGTTTCCAGGAGATGCATGTCGACGGCGGGGTGACGGCGCCGGTGCTGACGTTGCCGGAAGCCCTGCTGTTCCAAGGCAGCCGCCTGCCGGGCAACACGAAGATGGACATCTACATCCTCGTCAACAAGAAGATCGAACGCAACTTCGAGCTCGTCTCCAACAGCACCATCGACGTCGCCTCGCGCAGCCTGTCGTCGATCACCCAGTCGCAGACGCGCTCGATCATCTTCTCCACCTATGATTTCGCCAAGCGCAACCGCCTCGGCTTCCATCTCTCCTACATCGCGCGCGACTATCCGGCGGCGCCCTTGGAAGGGTTCGATACCGCCTACATGCGGGCGCTGTATCAGTACGGATATGACAAGGCGGCTTCCGGCCAAGCCTGGATTTCGACGCTTCCGTGATCCCTCATGACGGAACGAGGCCACAGGGAAACCGTTGATGACACGGCCAAATCGGCCAGATTCGCGATGACGCCCCCGCTGCTGCGCGATATAGAGCGAATGACTGATATCACGATCGCGCAGGAATCATTGGGCATGGGATTGACTGCGACCAAGACCAGACCGGCTGCGCCACGGCGCGAGGTGCCGAAATCGCGCGGCGGCCGGCCGACGAAGACCGCCGCGATCGAGCGCGATCAGCGGCTGATCGAGGTCGCCACCCGCCTATTCCTCGATCGCGGCTTCGACGCGACCTCGCTCGACGCAGTCGCGGAAGCGGCCCGGGTCAGCAAGCCCACAGTCTATTCCCGTTACGGCGACAAACGAGGGCTGTTTGCGGCCGTGCTGAGGCGCGAGATCGCACGATGGCTTGCACCGTTGTCGGCAGCCGCGGAGACGCAACTCTCTAGCGCCGCGAACATCTCGGTCGAGCAGCGGCTGGTCGAGATCGGGCGCGAGATGCTCACATTCACCTGCGGTCCCGACGCCGTCGCCTTCAGCCGCATGATGACGTCACAAGCCATCAACTTCCCTGACGTCGCCAAGCTCGGCAAGGAAGAAGGCTGGCTCAAGGCCGTCGCCACCACGGCGCGCTTATTCGATCACCTGGTGGCGCAAGGCGCACTTGATGTCGAAGACACCACCATTGCAGCCGAGGTGTTTCTCGACGTGGTCGTCGGGCACACCCACCGCATGGCGACGTTCGGAACGGCGCTGGAGCTAAAACCTGCGGAGAAGCGCATGCGTGCGGCGATCAAGCTGTTCCTGGCCGGCGCGCTGGGACCCGCCGACCGCGTCCAGAGCGCCGCAAAGAGCACGCCGCGGCGCCCGTCCCGCTGACAATTCCGTGAGCTCGCGATCAAATTCCCAAGAACCCGTGCCTCGGCCATTGACCAAATGAAACGATACGGTATGGTTTTGTTATAAGGCGAGACGGACCGCTTTTTTCACCAGCCCCAAGGAGGTCCGTACCGCTTCGATCGTCGCGCCGGGTACAGCCCGATGCGGCGCTCCGCGGCCGACCGGTGCCCAAGGTCGGCCGCGAATTCTTTACGATCATCCGGCACACTCGCTGGCCGAGGGTTTCGAGCATGACGACAGCCAAACGATGGACCTCGCAACTGCTTGCGATCGCCCTGCCCGCACTGCTCCTCGCGGCACCGGCACAGGCGATCATGACCGCAGGCACGCCGACCGCGCTTCACAGCGACACAGATGGTGATGCCGAAGCGGACCGCCAGGCGGTCAGCCGCGAGATCGAGCGCTTCCGCAGCTCGTCGATCTCGATCAGCCAGGCCATGGCGATTGCAGAAGGCCGACACGCCGGCGCCACCACGGCAGATGTGAGTTTCGATGGAGCTTCCGGCGCCCCGGTCTACCGGGTGAAAACCCTGCACAATGACCGGATCTGGCGCCACACCATCAACGCGTTGACCGGAGAGCTCGTCGGCGGGGAAGCCGCCCTCCCCCTCGCCGAGCTCGACCATGAGGACCGCGACAACCTCGCAGCGCTCGGCGCGATCAGGCACCGCCTCGCCGACGCCGTGCGCGTCGCCGAACGCGCAGCCTCGGGCAAGGCAATCAGCGGCGGGCTGGTGCGCGAACGCGGCCGTCTCAATTTTGCGATTGTCGTGATCAGCGGCGACGACCTCAAGGAGGTCATCCTGGAGCCGCCGGGCGCGCGGGCCAAATAGCGGCGGCCCGGCCCCGGCATCGACCGGGGCGGAAAGCCATTGACGGCTGCAAGACTCTCCCGCATAAGTCGCCGCCATGTTCGCGACCACCAAACGCACGACCAAAACCACCACGGCCTCAGGGGCCGGGGGAGGCGTGCGCGCGTAGGTCGTCGACTTAAACGCATCAGCTCTACCGAAGCCCCGCCCTCGATGGTCCGGGGCTTTTTTGTTGTCTAAATTCTCAATGCAATGGAGGACAAAGTGAGTAACGATCCCGTCGTCGCGATTGTCGGCGTCACCGGTGCGGTGGGCGCCGAATTTATCGCCACCATGGACAAGCGCGGCTTTCGCGTCGGCAAGCTCAAGGCGCTGGCGAGCGCCCGCTCGGCGGGCAAGACAGTGTCGTTCCGCGGGCAACAGGTCGTCATCGAGGAATTGACCGAGCGCGCTTTTGACGGCGTCGACATCGCCCTGTTCTCCGCCGGCGGCAGCATCTCCAAGAAGTTCGCGCCGATCGCGGTCAAGGCCGGCGCGGTCGTGGTCGACAATTCCTCCGCCTTCCGCATGGACCCGAACGTGCCGCTGGTGATCCCCGAGATCAACGCAAACCGCATTCGTGATCACAAGGGCATCATTGCCAACCCGAACTGCGCGGCCATCACGGCGCTGGTGCCGCTCTGGCCGATCCACCAGAAGAACCGCATCAAGCGGGTGATCATCTCGACCTATCAGGCGGCTTCCGGCGCCGGCGCCGCGGCGATGGAGGAGCTCGTCGAATCCACCCGCGCCAATCTCAACGGGCAGGTCTATACGCCAAAGGTGATGCCGCACCCCTACGCCTTCAACCTCTTCAACCACAACACCGCGGTCGATCCTGAGACCGGCTACAATGATGAAGAGACCAAGGTCATCAAGGAGACCCGCAAGATCTTCGAGGATGAGACCATTGCCGTCGGCGTCACCTGCGTGCGCGTGCCGGTGCTGCGCGCCCATTGCGAAGCCATCACCTTCGAATGCGAGAAGCCGATCACCGAGGACCAGGTCCGCGCCATCATGGCGCAGGCGCCCGGCGTCAAGGTGATCGACGACCGCGCCAAGAACTACTTCCCTATGCCGATCGACGCCTCGGGCCAGGACGACGTCCTGGTCGGCCGCATCCGCAAGGACCTCAGCGACCCCACAGGACATTCGATCTCGATGTTCGTCGCGGCCGATCAGCTGCTCAAGGGCGCGGCATTGAATGCTGTACAGATAGCGGAGCTCTTGCCGCAGCGGGCGATGGCGTAGCGGTCTCGTAGGGGCGGGCAAAGCGAAGCGTGCCCACCAATCGACCTCAACTATGCAGATCGATGGTGGGCACGGCGCTCTGCGCCTTTGCCCACCCTAGGGCAGTGTTGTAGCCCGCAAGAGCGCAGCGAAATGCGGGAAGCCGCAAGGCAGGAATCCCGGATTTCGCTTCGCTCATCCGTCTTAGGGCTCTGCCCGGAACAGCAAACACGCATCGCCATACGAATAGAACCGGTAGCCGCTCCCGATGGCGTGCGCATAGGCTCGCTTCATCGTCTCCAGACCCGCAAACGCTGACACCAGCATGAACAGCGTCGACTTCGGCAGGTGGAAATTGGTCAACAAAATATCGACCGCGCGAAAGCGATAGCCGGGGGTGATGAAGATCGAGGTCTCCGCCGCGAACGGCAGAATGGTGCCATCCTCGCTTGCCGCGCTCTCGAGCAGGCGCAACGACGTGGTGCCGACGGCGATGATGCGGCCGCCGTTCTTGCGCGCGGTGTTGAGCCGCTCCGCCGTCTCGGCCGAGATCGTCCCCCACTCGGCATGCATCTTGTGGCTCTCGGTATCGTCCACCTTGACCGGCAGGAACGTCCCTGCCCCGACATGCAGCGTCACGCGGTTGATGCCGACGCCGTGCTCGCGCAGCACCTGCTCCAGCGCGGGCGTAAAATGCAGCCCGGCGGTCGGCGCGGCGACGGCGCCTTCGTTCGCCGCGAACATCGTCTGGTAGTCGGCAAGATCCTGGTCATCAGGCGTACGCTTGGAGGCGATATAGGGCGGCAGCGGCGGGCTGCCGAGATCGGCAATGGCCTGGTCGAGCGTGGGCCCGTGGAACGAGAACGACAGCGTCACCTCGCCTTCGCTGCCCTTGGCCTCGACCTCGGCGTCGAGATGGCCGAGCAGGCAGACCTTGCCTTCATTGCCGAAGCGGATGCGGTCGCCGGCTGTGAGCTTCTTCGCCGGCTTGACCAGCGCCTGCCAGCGCGAGCCGTCGAGACGCTTGATCAGTGTCGCCTCGATCTTCGGCTCGGTCTCGCGGCCGATGCGGCGGCCCTTGAGCTGCGCCGCGATCACCTTGGTGTCGTTGACGACGAGCTGATCGCCCGGCTTCAGCGATTGCGGCAGGTCGGAAATGGTCTGGTCGCGCAACGCGCCATTCTCGACGACCAGCATCTTCGCGGAGTCGCGCGGGCTCGCCGGACGCAACGCGATACGCTCGGGCGGCAGGTCGAAATCGAAGAGATCGGTGCGCATGTCGAGTTCAGCGCCGCACAGTCAGACCCTCATGGTGAGGAGGCGCGTAGCGCCGTCTCGAACCATGAAGGCCAAACTGCAGCAGCGGCCTTCATCCTTCGAGACGCGCGTTCCGCGCTCCTCAGGATGAGGATTGAGCACTTATTCCTTGTCCGCGGCCATCCGCGCCTTGACGATCTTGTCGGGGTTCTGCACCGGCTCGCCGCGCTTGATCTTGTCGACGTTCTCCATGCCCTCGGTGACTTTGCCCCACACCGTGTACTGGTTATCGAGGAAGCGGGCGTCGTCGAAGCAGATGAAGAATTGGCTGTCGCCGGAGTCGGGATTGGCGGCGCGGGCCATCGAGGCGGTGCCGCGCACATGCGGCTCCTTGTTGAACTCGGCCTTCAGCTTCTTGCCGGAGCCGCCGGTGCCGGTGCCCTGCGGGCAGCCGGTCTGCGCCATGAAGCCGTCGATCACGCGATGGAACACGATGCCGTCGTAAAAGCCCTCGCGGACCAGCTCCTTGATGCGCGCGACGTGGCCGGGCGCCAGATCAGGCCGCATCTCGATGGTGACGGGGCCCTGCGTGGTCTCGAGGATCAGGGTGTTTTCGGTGACGCTCATGCTCGTCTCTCTTGCGTTGGGGGTGAAGTCTTCCGGCTGCGGAACTGGATTGCGAATGGACGCCCTGCGGCGGCGCCGGCCATTGCATCGGTAAATGGCATCGGCGTGCAGCGTTGCAACGCTTCCATCACCGCGATCCGGTATTGCAGCCGGTCATCGTCGGAGGCTTCCGCGGATTCATAGGTAATCCTCGGATGGCCCAGAATGTTTCCGGCCCGGTTAAAGCTCACGACGACGGTGATGTCGAGTGGGCGCGCCTTGGCCGGCGGTGGCGGCTTCCAGCAGGTGCGCAGATGCCGGAAAACGTCCTGGATGGTGTTGACCTGCGCATCCGCGGCGGCCGCACTGGGAATGCCGAGCTGCAGCATCGCGGCAACCAGCAGGAGCTTGCCACCGCGGCGCGCCATCGGCCTCTCCTATTTGATGTCGGATGCGACCTGCACCTTCACCATCTTGTCGGGATCGCTGACGGTGCCGCTCGGCGAGCCGGGCGGTGCCTTCTTCAGCTTGTCGACGACCTCCATGCCCTGCACGACCTCGCCGATCACCGTGTACTGGTTATCAAGACTGCCACCGTCGGCGAACATGATGAAGAATTGCGAGTTGGCGCTGTCGACGCTGTCGCCGCGCCGCGCCATCCCGACGATGCCGCGCGCAAAATGCACCTTCGAGAATTCCTGCTTCAGGTTCGGATATTTCGACCCGCCGGTCCCGTTGCCATTCTGGCCGTCGCCGGTCTGCGCCATGAAGCCGTCCATCACCCGATGAAACGGCACGTTGTTGTAGAAGCCTTCACGTGCGAGCTGCTTGATGCGCTCGGCATGCTGGGGCGCGATGTCGGTCCTGAGCTTGATGACGATGCGGCCCTTGGTGCTGTCGATGACGATGGCGTTGGCCTTGTCGAGGTTCGCCGGCAATTGCTGCGCCACCGCCGGCGCCGCGAACACGAGCGCGGCAAGAACTGCGAGAATTCGGATCATGACAACTCCGGATCAGATGAGGAAGAAGCGCGCGGTTATCAGGCGAATTTTGCCTTGAGCAGGCTTGCTACGAGCGGCGGGACGAAGGCCGAAACGTCTCCGCCCATACCGGCGATCTGGCGCACCAAAGTGGCGGTGATCGGGCGAACCATGGGAGAGGCCGGCAGGAACACCGTATGCACCTCCGGCGCCATGGCCTCGTTCATGCCGGCAAGCTGCATCTCGTAATCGAGGTCGCTGCCGTCGCGCAGGCCCCGGATCATGATGGTCGCGCCGTGCTTGCGCGCCGAGGTGACCGACAGATCGTCAAAGGCTACGGCTTCGAGCACGCAACCGGCCTGGGCCGCCACCGGCCCGCAGACGTCGTGCAGCATCTTCAGCCGCTCCTCGGTCGAGAACAGCGGCTTCTTGCCGGGGTGGACTCCAATTGCGACAACCAGCCTGTCGCACAGCGACACGCTGTGCCTGACCACGTCCAGATGGCCGTTGGTGATGGGGTCGAAGGAACCGGGATAGAAGGCGATGCGCGGCATGGCCTCCTCCTACCGCGCCCGGCCCGGGGCGGCAAGTCGGGCGGGTTCCCTGCCGTTTTTTCCGCAAAACCATGTCGAAATCCCTCGAATTGTTTCGTCCTGGGGGCGGCCACGAAACAAAGGGCGCATCAACGAAACCATTTCCCGCTCCGGCGAAGACGTCTGGAAACTGGCCATGGTTACCAATCTAGCCAACGAATGACGGGCCGCACACAAGGCGCAGCGGCCGCATCACAGGGGACTGTCAATGATCAAGGCTCTTTCGGCGATCGCCATCTCAGCATGTGCTGCCGCCGCCCTCACCCTGCTGCCCGGCTTCGCCCCGACCGTCGAAGCCAGCGTGCCGCAGCCGCTGGCCAAGAGCGACCGGCTCGACATCCGCAGCATCGGCAAGGACTGCTCGCAGCAGGCCTGGCCGAACTTCGAAGCCTCGTGCCTGCGCCGCGCCGGCACCAAGGCCAATGTCCGTGAGGCACGCCTCGTGACCGCCGATCGGACCCCTTAGTCGGACCTGTCAGTTTCACGTCAGCCAAAGCGCGATGAGATCAGGATGAATCGTCATCGCGCGTTAGGTTGTTGTTTGAGCATGATCTTTTCGAAAAACCGCTGGGCACTTTTCGGGATCATGCGCTAGCCCGCTATAGACCGACCCAATACAAACCCCATGGATATTTGCGACGTCTCGTCGCAGACTGCGTGATGCTCGCGCCCGCCGGAATGATCCGTCGGGCGCGATTCCCATCGGGGGTCGCCATTGTCCAGTACGCCCGCAGTCGCTTCCGGCCATCATCCCGATCCGCTGCCGCTTGCTATGACCATGGGCGCCCTTGGGGTGGTCTATGGCGATATCGGCACCAGTCCCCTCTACGCCCTGAAGGAAGCCGCCAAGGCGGCTGCCCATGGCGGCACGTTAAGCCACGATGCTGTCCTGGGGGTTGCCTCACTGATCCTCTGGGCACTGCTGCTCATCATCTCGCTCAAATATGCGTTGTTGATCCTGCGCGCGGACAATCGCGGCGAAGGCGGGATCGTCGCGCTGCTAGCGCTGCTGCACGCCCGCAATGCCCAGCCTGGCACCTGGCGGGCGCATCTGCTGGTCGTCGGCCTCGTCGGCGCCGCCCTGCTCTATGGCGACGGCGCGATCACCTCCGCGATCTCCGTGCTCAGCGCCATCGAAGGCCTCAAGGTCGACGCCCCCTCGCTTGCGCCCGTCGTCGTGCCCGTCACCATCGCGATCCTGATCGGCCTGTTCATGATGCAGAAGCAGGGCACCGGCTTCATCGGCCGCATCTTCGGCCCGGTGATGCTGGCCTGGTTCGTCGTGCTTGCCGCGCTTGGCATCCACGGCATTGTCAACGCGCCGGCGGTGCTGGCGGCGCTGAGCCCGCTCTATGCCTTCGACTTCCTGATCCACCAGGATTTCCATATCTCCTTCGGAATCCTCGGCGCCGCTTTCCTCGCGGTGACCGGGGGCGAAGCCATGTACGCCGACATGGGGCATTTCGGCCGCTTCCCGATCCGGCTCGCCTGGTTCGCAATCTGCCTGCCCGCGCTGGTGCTGAACTATTTCGGTCAGGCCGCGCTCCTGATCACCGATCCCGCCATGATCGAGAATCCGTTTTTCCAGCTCTGCCCCGACGCCCTGCACTATCCGCTGGTGGCCTTCTCCGCGGTTGCGACCGTGATCGCCTCGCAGGCGATCATCTCCGGCGTGTTCTCGCTGACCCAGCAGTCGATCCAGCTCGGCTTCCTGCCGCGCATGCTGATCCGCCACACCACGAGCGCTGCGATCGGCCAGATCTACGTGCCGCTGGTGAACTGGCTGCTGGCCGCCGCAACGTTGGGAGCGGTCCTGAGCTTCGGGACGTCGGACGCGCTCGCCGGCGCCTACGGCATCGCGGTGTCGCTGCTGATGGCAATCACCACGCTGCTCGCGGCCCTGGTGGCGATCCAATGGGGATATTCGCCCTGGCTCGTGGTGGCCGTGAACGGCACCTTCTTCGTGATCGACGTGATCTTCTTCTCCGCCAATTCGATCAAGCTGTTCGAGGGCGGCTGGTTTCCCCTGCTGCTCGCCGGCCTCGTCGCCTTCCTGATGCTGACCTGGCGCGCCGGCGTGAAGCTGGTCGAGGCGGCGCGGGCGAAGCTGCGCCAGCCGGAGGAAGACCTGATCGAGACCGCGGTCAACAAATGCCGCGCCAGGCTGCCGGGGACTGCCGTGTTCCTGGCCTCCGCGCCGCGCGGCGTGCCGCTGGCGCTGACCCAGTTCGTCAAGCACAACCGCGTGCTGCACGAACGCGTGCTGCTCGTCACCGTGCTGATCGAGGAGTCCCCGCACATTCCCGACCAAGAACGGGCCGAGGTGATCGAGATCATTCCCGGCATCACCCGCGTGATCCTGCATTACGGCTTCATGCAGAACCCGACGATCTATGAAGGATTGGGGTTCGTCGGGCGCCTCGGCAAGCTGCCCGGCATCGATCTCTCCGACGTCACCTACTATGTCGGCCGCGAGACCATCATCCCGCGCGAGGACGTGCCGGGCATGTGGGTCTGGCGCGAAAGCGTGTTCGCTTTCCTCCAGCGCAATGCCGAACGCTCGGCCGCGTTCTTCGGCGTGCCGACCAAGCAGGTGGTGGAGTTCGGGACCGAGCTGGAGATTTAGCGCGCAAATGCGCAGTCCGGATGGAGTGCAAGCGTAATCCGCGATTCCGAACGTTCGGCAACATGCGGTCCCGGATTGTGCCTTTGGCCGGCGCTTGGCACCGACTTCCTGCTCCATCTGCGCTACACGTTACTCCCCATTCGCGCCGTTGCTCTCCGCCTCTTCCGTGATGTGCTCGACCGAGACGACGTGCTCGTCCTCGGCGGTGTCGAACACGATCACGCCCTGGGTCGAGCGGCCGGCGATACGGATGCCTTCGACCGGGCAGCGGATCAGTTGGCCCTTGTCGGTGACCAGCATGATCTGATCGGCATCCTCCACGGGGAAGGACGCAACCAAGTTGCCGTTGCGGTTGTTGACGCTCATGGCGACGATGCCTTTGCCGCCGCGTCCCGTGGTGCGGTACTCGTAGGACGAGGTGCGCTTGCCATAGCCATTGACGGAGACGGTGAGCACGACCTGCTCCTGCGCCGACATCTCGGCGTAACGCTCCTGGGCAAGCTGGAAGCTGCCGGAGGTCTCCTCGGCCTCTCCGTCCGCGGCGGTCTCCTCAGTCGCGGCTTCGCCGGCGACCGCACGGCGCATCTTCAGGTACGCCGAGCGCTCGTCCGATGTGGTCTCGACATGGCGCAGGATCGCCAGCGAAATCACCTTGTCGCCCTCACCAAGCGCAATACCGCGCACGCCCATCGAGGTGCGCCCGGTGAACACGCGCACATCGGTGACGGGAAAACGGATGCACTGGCCGCCAGCGGCGGTCAGCAGCACGTCGTCGCGCTCAGTGCAGATCTGCACGTCGACGATCGCCTCGTTGTCGTCGAGCTTCATGGCGATGATGCCGGAGCGGCGGACATCGACGAAGTCGGACAGCTTGTTGCGCCGCACGTTGCCGCCTGTGGTGGCGAACATCACGTCGAGATTGCCCCAGGTCGATTCATCCTCGGGCAGCGGCATAATGGTGGTGATGCGCTCGCCCTGCTCCAATGGCAGGATGTTGATCAGCGCCTTGCCGCGCGCGTTCGGCGCAGCCATCGGCAGGCGCCAGACCTTTTCCTTGTAGACCTGGCCGCGTGAGGAGAAGAACAGCACCGGCGTGTGCGTAGAGGCGACGAACAGGCGGCTGACGAAATCCTCGTCGCGGGTCTGCATGCCGGCACGGCCCTTGCCGCCGCGGCGCTGCGCCCGGTAGGCCGACAGCGGCACGCGCTTGACGTAGCCGGCGTGGGAGACGGTGACGACCATGTCCTCGCGCTGGATCAGGTCCTCGTCCTCGACCTCGCCTTCCTGCTCCATGATCACGGTGCGGCGCGGCGTGGCGAACTCGGCCTTCACCTCGGCGAGCTCGGTCCTGATGATGTCGAGGATACGGGCGCGCGAGCGCAGGATCTCGAGATAGTCGCCGATCTCGCCGGCGAGTTTTGACAGCTCGTCGCCGATCTCGTCGCGGCCAAGCGCAGTGAGCCGCGCCAGACGCAATTCCAGAATGGCCTTGGCCTGATCCAGCGACAGGCGGATGGTGCCGTCCTCGTTGATGCGGTGGCGCGGATCGTCGATCAGCGTAATGATGTCCTCGACGTCGCGCGCCGGCCAGTCCCGCGTCATCAGGGTGTCGCGCGCAGCCGCTGGCGTCGGCGAGGTGCGGATCACCTTGATGATCTCGTCGATGTTGGCGACCGCGATGGCGAGGCCGACCTGCTCATGCGCGCGCTCGCGCGCCTTGCGCAGCTTGTACTTGGTCCGGCGCGTGACGACCTGCTCCCGGAAGCCGACGAAGATCGTCAGCATGTCCTTCAGGTTCATCGTCTGCGGACGGCCGGAATCGAGCGCGACGGCGTTGACGCCGAAGCTGGTCTGGAGCGGCGTGAACTTGTAGAGCTGATTCAGCACCACGTCGGGCATGGCATCACGCTTGAGCTCGACGACGACGCGGTAGCCATCGCGGTCGGACTCGTCGCGCAGGTCGGAGATGCCCTCGATCTTCTTTTCCTTGTAGAGCTCGGCGATGCGCTCGACCATCGTCGCCTTATTCACCTGATACGGGATCTCGGTGATGACGATCGCCTCGCGCTCCTTCCGGATCGTCTCGAAGGCGACCTTGCCACGCATCACGATGGAGCCACGGCCGAGATGGTAGGCGCTGCGGATGCCCTGGCGGCCGAGAATGATGCCGCCGGTCGGAAAGTCCGGGCCCGGGATGATGTTGTTGAGCTCGTCGATGGTCAGCGAAGGATTGTCGATCAACGCTAGGCAGGCGTCGATGACCTCGCCGAGATTGTGCGGCGGAATGTTGGTGGCCATGCCGACGGCGATGCCGCCGGCGCCGTTGACCAGCAGGTTAGGGAACCGTGCCGGCAGAACCACCGGTTCTTTGCTCGAGCCGTCGTAATTGTCCTGAAAGTCGACGGTCTCGTTGTCGATGTCGTCGAGCAGCTTCAGCGCGATCTTGGTTAGGCGCGACTCGGTGTAGCGCATCGCCGCTGGCGGATCGCCGTCGACCGAGCCGAAATTGCCCTGCCCGTCCACCAGCAATTCGCGCATCGAAAAAGGCTGCGCCATGCGCACCAGCGCGTCGTAGATCGCCTGGTCACCATGCGGATGGTATTGGCCCATGACGTCGCCGACGATACCGGCCGACTTCTTGTGCTTCTTGTCCGGCGTATAGCCTTCCTCGTTCATCGAGAACAGGATGCGGCGATGCACCGGCTTCAGGCCGTCGCGCGCGTCGGGCAGCGCGCGCGACACGATCACGCTCATGGCGTAATCGAGGTAGGACTTCTTCATCTCGTCGAGGATGGAGACGGGGCGAATGTCCGAGGGTTGCGCCGGCTGGTTGCCGGGCTTGTTATCGTCGTCAGCCAAGGGGAAATCCGGTGAGGTTTTATCTGGGAATCATATAGCGCATCGGGGCCGCGATAACTACCCTCGCGAAGGTCAGGGCAAGCGATTTTTCCGCCTATTTTTCCAACAACTTAAGCCCTTCAGAGCCCTGCTCCCGAGAGGCGCGAAATCGGCCTTCCGAAATGGCCTCCATCGCCTGAAGATCGCGCTGCGAGTGCCCTTTCAGAATATTTGCCATGGCG
Organism: Bradyrhizobium sp. 153; assembly: GCF_023073835.1. Lineage (NCBI taxonomy): Bacteria > Pseudomonadati > Pseudomonadota > Alphaproteobacteria > Hyphomicrobiales > Nitrobacteraceae > Bradyrhizobium > Bradyrhizobium sp. 153. Next base: position 16,570 of record NZ_JADPKH010000129.1, read on the forward strand.
CAATCCAAGCTCACGTCAAACATGAAGCGGGCCCGGAAAATCCGAGCCCACCCCGCCGATGAACAGGAATTGCTGACACGACACACCAGGCGGAGCCCGATCGGGCAATGCGCCTCGGCCGCGTGATCCGTGTTCTCAGAACGGGATATCGTCGTCCATGTCGCTGTTGCGGGCACCGCCAGCGGCAACGGGACGGCGAGGCGCGCTGCTTACGGGACCGGACGAGCCGAAGTCGCCGCTGGGTTCGTCGCTGAAGCTGCCACTGCCTCCGCCGCGACCGTCGAGCATCGTCAGGGTCGAGTTGAAGCCCTGGAGCACGACTTCGGTCGAGTACTTCTCGACGCCGCTCTGGTCGGTCCATTTGCGGGTCTGGAGCGCGCCCTCGATGTAAACCTTGGCGCCCTTCTTCAGGTACTGCTCGGCGACCTTGCACAGCCCTTCATTGAAGATCACGACGCGATGCCATTCGGTCTTTTCCTTGCGCTCGCCGGTGTTCTTGTCGCGCCAGGTCTCAGAGGTGGCGATGCTCAAATTGGCAATCGGTCGCCCGTCCTGGGTGCGGCGGATTTCGGGATCCTTGCCGAGATTTCCAACCAGAATGACCTTGTTGACGCTTCCCGCCATCGCCGCTCTCCACTCCAATGCCACTGAATTTCAAAGGCCGAGTCCGCTCTGTGCGTTCCTCCGCCGCCCGTTGAGGCGACCCTATACGCTTGCGGGCGCCGCTCAGCCCATCACCCCTCGGGTTATCCCCACATATAGCACCGCCATTGGCTTCGTTCCAGATTTGTTCTTTGTGACAATCCGAGGCGGACATCGGGCCCTTCGGGCCGCGATGGTGGTGATGAAGGCAGCCGCTCGATGGAACTTTTTTGGGTTCCCGCGAAAGGCGGAAACCGCTTAACATTCATCAAGTTGCGCTTGGCTCAATCGGTCCGCGAGTGTGGCATTTCGGAGACGGACTTTGCCGGTTTCGTAGGCTAGGGTTGCCTCGGAATTAGTTCATATGGGCGTCGCGCCTTAATTAGCCGCTTCGGGGAGTTCGAGAAGCGGTCGAAACTGGGGAGACTGCAATGAATAAGATTCTGTTTAGTGCAATCGGTGCAATGGCGCTGGGCCTCTCGGCTCCCGCAAGCGCGGCAGATCTCGCTGCGCGCCCATACACCAAGGCTCCGGCTCCTGCCGTTGCCGCGATCTACGACTGGAGCGGCTTCTACATCGGTATCAACGGCGGCGGTGGTTCGAGCCACAAGTGCTGGGATTTCGTGACGCCTGTTACCGGCACTCTGGTTGGCGAAGGCTGCCACAACGCGACGGGCGGCACGGTCGGTGGCCAGATTGGCTATCGCTGGCAGTCGACCAATTGGGTGTTCGGCTTCGAGGGCCAGGGCAACTGGGCTGACTTTTCCGGCGACAACGTGAGCACCCTGTTCCCTGGCACCGCTTTGGTCACCGGTGATCGTAACCGCTCTCGCATCGACAGTTTTGGCCTGATCACTGGCCAGGTCGGCTATGCCTGGAACAATGTGCTGTTCTATGTGAAGGGCGGCGCCGCTGTGGTCGGGGACAAGTACGACGTCTATGCCGCCGCAGGCACTCCGGGCGCTGGCACGCTGCTGGCATCGGCACGTGAAACCCGCTGGGGTGGTACGGTGGGGGCCGGTCTGGAATTCGGATTCGCACCAAACTGGTCGGTCGGCGTCGAATACGACCACATTTTCCTCGGCCACCGCACGATCGGCTTTACCACGCCGGCGGGCGTTGTGTTCGGGAGCGACCGAATTGGCCAAGATGTCGACATCGGTCTCGTCCGGCTGAATTACCGCTTTGGCGGCCCGCTGGTCGCGAGGTACTGATCGCTCTGATTTCGTTCAAGGATTAAAGGCCGGCCTCGTGCCGGCCTTTTTCGTTTTATCCAAAGCGGACGGTCGGATAAGTCAGTGATCGAGACGTTTTGTAACTGTTGTGGCTTTTCGGAGACACAACTTGCGGCTTTAGTGGTGTAAGCACGGCATTAGTTGGGCCGTTGAGTCCGCTGCCTTCGGCATGGAAGGCGACAACAGAAACTGGGACTGGGATTAGTTGAAAATGAAAAAGGTTTTGTTGGCTTCGGCCTGTTTGTTCGCTCTCGCTGCTCCGGCTTCAGCCGCTGACCTCGCAGCGCGCCCCTATACCAAGGCCCCGATCGCTCCGGCCGCTGTCTACAACTGGACCGGCTTCTACCTCGGCGTCGTCGGCGGCGGCGCTTGGGAAAACGCGTCCGACCCGCGGATGCAGGGTGGCTTCGTCGGTGGCACCGCCGGCTACAACTGGCAGACCGGCAACGTCGTGTTCGGCATCGAGGCGGATGGCGCCTGGGCTGACGTGAGCGCTTCGGCGACCGCTCTTGGCATCACTGTCGCCTCCAAGACCGATGCGCTCGGCACCGTGCGCGGCCGAATCGGCTGGGCCGTCAACAACGTCCTGTTCTACGGCACCGGCGGCTACGCCTGGATCGACAACAAGATCACCGTCAGCGCCCTCGGCGTGAGCGTCTCCGACAGCAAGTGGCATTCCGGCTGGACCGTCGGTGCGGGCGTCGAAGCTTTCTTCGCTCCGCAGTGGTCGGTCAAGGGCGAGTACCTCTATCGCAGCCTCGGCAGCGAGAACTACTTCTCTAACCTTGGCGCTCCGCTGGCCTCCGGCACGATCAACTTCCACACCGTGCAGGTCGGCGTGAACTATCACTTCGGGGGCCCGGTGGTCGCCAAGTACTGAGCTGAGTACTGATCACTATCGACGTCACATCGTCACGAAAGGCCGGCCTCGCGCCGGCCTTTTTGTTTTACGGGTCGTTCCGCGCAGTTCCGCTCGCGCCTGCTGCTGCCAGATGCCGCCAGCCCGCCAACAATCCGTTGACGATTCGCACGTGCCACTGGAAATCCGCTCGCGTTCTTCCTACGTTCGCTGACATACCCATCGGCGCCGATCCCGGTTCCGGGCGAAGCGCGCCTTTTACATTGGCGCGATCGCGCGTCTTTGGGATTCCTTGAGGACCAGCGGGATGGACGAAGTGATCAAGGCCAAGCGCCAACAACAGAACGCGGGCTCAAGCCTGCGCGCGATTACGATCCGTGGCGCGCGCGAGCACAACCTCAAGAACATCGACGTCGAGATTCCCCGCGACAAGCTGGTGGTGTTCACGGGGCTGTCGGGCTCCGGCAAATCCTCACTCGCCTTCGACACCATCTACGCCGAAGGCCAGCGCCGCTACGTCGAATCGCTGTCGGCCTATGCGCGCCAATTCCTCGAGATGATGCAGAAGCCCGACGTCGATCAGATCGACGGGCTATCGCCGGCGATCTCGATCGAGCAGAAGACGACCTCGAAGAATCCGCGCTCCACGGTCGGCACCGTCACTGAGATCTACGACTACATGCGCCTGCTCTGGGCGCGGGTCGGCGTGCCCTATTCGCCGGCCACCGGCCTGCCGATCGAGAGCCAGACCGTCTCGCAGATGGTCGACCGCGTGCTGGCGTTGCCGGAAGGCACGCGCCTCTATCTGCTCGCTCCGGTCGTGCGCGGCCGCAAGGGCGAGTACCGCAAAGAGCTCGCCGAATGGCTCAAGAAGGGTTTTCAGCGCGTCAAGATCGACGGCACCTTCTACGAGCTGGCGGAGGCGCCGACGCTCGACAAGAAATTCCCGCACGACATCGACGTCGTGGTCGACCGGATCGTGGTGCGCGCCGACATCGGCCAGCGCCTCGCCGAGAGCTTTGAGACCGCGCTGAAGCTCGCCGAAGGCCTTGCCGTCGTCGAATTCGCCGACGCGCCGGCGGCCGCACCCGCGGAAGAGAAAAAAAAGACCGCGAAGATCCACGACAAGAGCGGGCCCGAGCGCATCCTGTTCTCGGAAAAATTCGCCTGCCCGGTCTCCGGCTTCACCATCCCCGAGGTCGAGCCGAGACTCTTTTCCTTCAACAATCCCTACGGCGCCTGCCCCGCCTGCGGCGGGCTCGGCGTCGAGCAGCATGTCGACGAGGATCTCGTCATCCCCGAGAAGGATCTGACGCTGCGCAAGGGTGCGATCGCGCCCTGGGCCAAGTCATCATCGCCCTATTACGTGCAGACGCTGAACGCGCTCGGCAAGCACTACAAGTTCACGCTCGACACCAAGTGGAAGGACCTGCCCAAGAAGACGCAAAACGCGCTTCTCTACGGCTCCGGCGAGGATGAGATCAAGTTCTCCTATGAAGACGGCGTGCGCTCCTACGACACCAAAAAACCGTTCGAGGGCGTCATCACCAACATCAACCGCCGCTATCGCGAGACCGAGAGCGAGTGGGCGCGCGAGGAGCTGGCGAAATATTTCCATGACGTCCCCTGCGAGGCGTGCCACGGGTTTCGGCTCAAGCCCGAGGCGCTCTGCGTCAAGATCGGCGGCAAGCATATCGGCGAGATCTCGGAGCTGTCGGTCAGGAAGGCCGGCGAATGGTTCGAGACCGTGCCTGATGCGCTCAACGCGCAGCAGAACGAGATCGCCGGGCGCATCCTGAAGGAAATTCGCGAGCGCCTCACCTTCCTGCTCGACGTCGGCCTCAACTATCTCACTTTGTCCCGCTCCTCCGGCACGCTGTCCGGCGGCGAGAGCCAGCGCATCCGCCTGGCTTCGCAGATCGGCTCGGGCCTGACCGGCGTGCTCTACGTGCTCGACGAGCCCTCGATCGGGCTGCACCAGCGCGACAACGCCCGTCTGCTCGATACGCTCAAGCGCCTGCGCGACCTCGGCAACACCGTGGTCGTGGTCGAGCATGACGAGGACGCGATCCGGCTGGCCGATTACGTGCTCGACATCGGCCCCGGCGCCGGCATGCACGGCGGCCACATCGTCGCCGAGGGCACGCCCGCGGAGATCATGCGCAATCCGAAATCGCTGACTGGCAAGTACCTGACCGGCGAGCTCGAAGTCGAGGTGCCGGAGCGGCGCCCACCGAACCATCGCCGCACCATCAAGGTGGTCAATGCGCGCGGCAATAACCTCAAGAACGTCACTGCCGAGATTCCGCTCGGCCTGTTCACGTGTGTGACCGGCGTCTCCGGCGGCGGCAAGTCGACGCTGCTGATCGACACGCTCTATCGTGCCATCGCCCGCAAGCTGAACAATGCAAGCGAAGGCGCAGCGCCGCACGACCGCATCGAGGGCCTCGAGCACATCGATAAGATCATCGACATCGACCAGTCGCCGATCGGCCGCACCCCGCGTTCGAATCCCGCGACCTATACCGGCGCCTTCACGCCGATCCGCGAATGGTTCGCCGGCCTGCCCGAGGCCAAAGCGCGCGGCTACGAGCCCGGCCGCTTCTCCTTCAACGTCAAGGGCGGCCGCTGCGAGGCCTGCCAGGGCGACGGCGTCATCAAGATCGAGATGCACTTTTTGCCCGACGTCTACGTCACCTGCGACGTCTGCAAGGGCAAGCGTTACAATCGCGAGACGCTGGAGGTGCTGTTCAAGGGCAAGAGCATCGCCGACGTGCTCGACATGACCGTGGAGGAGGCCGCCGAGTTCTTCAAGGCGGTGCCGCGCGTACGCGAGACCTTCAACACGCTGCACCGCGTCGGACTCGACTACATCCACGTCGGCCAGCAGGCCACCACGCTGTCCGGCGGCGAAGCCCAGCGCGTCAAGCTGGCAAAAGAGCTGTCGAAGCGCGCCACCGGGCGCACGCTGTACATCCTGGACGAGCCCACCACCGGCCTGCACTTCCACGACGTCAAGAAGCTGCTGGAGGTGCTGCACGAGCTGGTCGCGCAGGGTAACACCGTCGTCGTCATCGAGCACAATCTCGAGGTCATCAAGACCGCCGACTGGGTCATCGATCTCGGCCCCGAAGGCGGGGACGGCGGCGGCGAGATCGTGGCCTGGGGCCCGCCGGAAGACATCGCCAAGGCACCGCGGAGCTATACCGGCAAGTTCCTGGAGCCGGTGCTGAAGAAGGCAAGCAAGCCGAAGCGCGGGAGGACGAGCGAGGCGGCGGAGTGACGCCGCCTCGCAGCCGTGATCAAATTTCCCGGAAATGACTCGGACCAGTCGGACGCGCGTTCGTTAGGACGCATCTCAAGTGGCGCCTCGGGCAACAATCTGTGGTTCAGTTGAAGGTTGTTGCTATATTTTTCTGACTTCGCCTGCAGGAGGTTAGATTGAGCGACGCAACCGCCTCATCCAGCTTTAGCTTTGAATTCATAATTTCTAGAGAAGAAGATAGATTCTTCAGAAGACTTGCGAAAGCCAACCTGAAGGCCCTCATCGATTGGCGTAGCCAAATGACCTTGGCGTTGACCATTTATGCCTTCATGATCGTGGCAAGCTATATCGCCTTACGTCAGGAATGGCTGACGCCGCCCGCCGTGTTTGCCGCGATACTGTGCTTAGTAGTGGGACAGCTCTACATGTATTTTGTCTCGAGCTGGATTTCTCGCCAAATATTCGAGAAACTCTTTGAGTTGGATCGTCTCAGTCAGAAGACATGGCACGTTATTTTTGACGACTTCTCGATCGTCGCCAGAGGTCCGAACACCGAGAGCCGGATGTCTTGGGATGAGATTGCGACGATTCAAGACAGCCCAGTCATGGTCGCATTCTGGTACCATGCGAGACAGGGGTTTTTCATCCCGGCACGAGTCATTGGTGACTCCTCCGCGCGCGCGGTCTTCGTAGAATGGGCCGGGGAGCGCTTGCGCCGCCCTGCCATTGCGGCGGACGCCACCAAGCCCACCAAATTGTTCCCAACACCCGCCCGAAGCTAGCGTCCTACAGCGAGACCTTGCCAATCCAAAGATCCAAAGCCCTCGCTTTGTGACGGCCGCGCTGTGTGAAATGAACGTAAATCTCTTCCGCAAGGTTATGTTCGGACTAAAGGGCTCTGCGAACCAAAGCACCTCAGCGAGATCAATGCCCTACTCCCTCGTCATCTTCGATCTCGACGGCACGCTCGCCGACAGCTTTCCCTGGTTCCTGCGCACCATCAACGACGTCGCCGATCGCTTCGGCTTTCGCCGCGTGAAGGATGAGGACATCGAGGAGCTGCGGCATGCGTCGAGCCGCGAGATCCTCAGCCACCTCGAGGTACCCTTGTGGAAGCTGCCGGCGATCGCGCGGCATGCGCGGCGGCTGAAGGCGGAGGCAGCTAGCGAGATTTCGCTGTTTGCGGGTGTCGAGGCGATGCTGCAGGCGCTTGCCGGAAGCGGCGTGCAACTCGCGCTGGTGACCTCTGACAGCGAAGCCAATGCGCGCGAGAAGCTCGGCGAGGCCGCGGCGCTGTTCGCGCATTTCGATTGCTCTGCATCACTGTTCGGCAAGGCTGCAAAATTCCGCCGGGTGATCCGGCGCGCGAGTGTCGAGCCTAGTAAGGTCATTTCAATCGGCGATGAGGTCCGCGACATCGAGGCGGCACGCAACGTCGGCATTGCCTGCGGTGCGGTGTGCTGGGGCTATGCGGCCCCGGCGGCGCTGCGGGCCCTGAAGCCGGACCACGTGTTTGAGCAGATGGACGAGATTGTGGGTGTGTTGTGCGGGACCCGCGGGACTCGTAGGGTGGTTAGCGAAGCGTAACCCACTGCTGTGGTCTTCCGATCCTCCGTTGCTCGCGGCTTGGTTACGCCTTCCACTATGACTCGTTGAGACATCCCGCGCGTGGTCCGGGTAACCTACCCTACGCAATCCCCTACTCCGTCCTGCGCAAAAACGCCCCGAACGCGCGCGGGCCGTCGCCGGTCTTGATCTCGCCGATCACCTTCAGATCAGTGGCATCGATGATGTTGAGCGAGTTGCTCTCCCAGCAGGCGGCGATGATGCGCTTGCCGTCGGCGGTCGCGGCAATGCCTTCGGGATAATCGCCGACATTGATGCGCTTCATTGGCTTCAGAGTCGCCAGATCGAACACGCTGACGGTGCCGCCATACTGGTCGGTGACGAAGCCGCGCCCTTGCGTCAGCGCCACCGCGTAGGGCCGCATCCCGACCGGCACGCGGCCGATCTCGCGGCCTTCGGTGATGTCGATCACGGAGACGTCGTCGGATCCGACATTGGCGGTGTAGGCGCGCTTGCCCGCGGCGTCGATGGTGACGCCGAACGGACGCGTGCCGACCTTGATCATTGCTTTGCGCTGCCGCGTCGTCGTATCCACCACAGAGACGCTGTCGTCGTCGCGGTCTGCCGAGAGCAGCAGCTTGCCGTCCGGCGTCACCGCAAGGCCCGATGGTGAGGCGCCGACCGCGATGCTGGCCATGACGCTGCGCGAGGCCGTATCGATCACCCGCACCGCGGCGGCAAACCAGTCGGCGACATAGACGGTCTTGCCATCGGGCGCGACCGCAATGCCGAGCGGCCCGCCGCCGACCTCGATCCGCCCCGCAACCTGCCGCGCGGCGGCGTCCACCACCGTCACCGCCTTGGCATCGGGGCTCGTCACATAGGCAAAACGTCCGTCCGCGCTGACGGCGACGCCCGCCGGCTTGCCGCCGATCGGAATGGTTGCAACGCTGCGGGCAGTGGCGAGGTCCACGACCATCAGATCGTCGCTGAGCTGGTTGGTGACGAACGCCTCGTCGGCGGACGCACGCGGGAGACCGGCACCGCAAAGGCTGGCGGCCAAGGCCGCCAGGACCAGCGCTCGCACCATCAGCTACCGCTCTCGATCTTCTTCTTGAGCGACTCGAGCCCGGCCCTGTACAGCCCGCTCACCGCCTTCACCGCGGCTTCGTCGCTCAGCTCCGGTGGCGGATCGTTGTTGGGATAGCCACGATAGAACGCGCCGGCCCATTCCAGCTTCGCCTTGCCATCCGGCGCAGGCGACACCGTCAAGGTCGAGGAATAATTGGTCACCGGCAGCACCTTCACGTCGACCTTGGTAATCCGGTACGAATAGCTCAGCATGTCGGGCTCGTATTTGTAGAGCTCCTCCTCGACCGTCGGGCCGCCGGTTAAGGTCAGCGTCCGCGTCGCGCCGATCTCATTGCCCTTCTGGCCCTCGGTTTTGGTGACGGGCGGGAGCCAGCTCATGTCCTGAAAATTGCCGATCGCCGCCCAGACCTTGGCTGGCGGCGCGCTGATCTCGATGGATTCCCGCACCTTCTGCCGTGTCGGCCCATGGGCCCAGACCGGCTCAAGAGCCGCCGTCAGAGCCATCCCCGCCACCACCAGCGCCGCCACCCCGGCGATCGCCGTTCCCATCGTCATCCTCATGTCGTTTCCTCATTCATCAATCTGCGCGACTTGGAGCGCGCTGAGGTCATCGTAGCGCATTTTTAGACCGCGGGGAGACGTGTTCGTGGCGCGGTTGTGGCGGGCGTGGTGTCGAATCTCCACACCATCTCTTGCGTTGCCTGACGGGCAAACACACGAGGCCAAGGTCAATGCGTTCATTCAAAATAATTCGCTTTACTAGAATTCGGAATTATCGCATGTTTCGGCCACCCCAACCCGGGCCGAGGGGCGGATCGCGATCGTCACGAACGCGGGATGGGACGTGGTGGACGCGGGCAGCGCCGCGCGCGATGGTTTGCAGGGCGGGTCACTCCGTGAGCGAACGCCGCGCGCATACGACGGGTGCAGCCTGCGTACGGCAAAATCGTGTGGTCCTGGCGCCCGGGGTCTGTGCGCCAAGTGTTGCGGTGATGCCTGCGGCCCAACCGGACCGCGGCATCAGCCATCGGCAAGGCGACGGGGGCAATAGTGCATCGCTCCCCGGGGAGCAACTGTGTTGAAGTAGACCGGTGATC
>NZ_JADPKH010000108.1:0-872 GCF_023073835.1 Bradyrhizobium sp. 153
CGATCAATCGGGTCAGCCAGCTGTCGTTCCGGTTGCTGGCCGTCAATTGCCCCATGGCCGCGCCGACGGCTGGATCCTGCATCTTGCGTACGAGTTTGCTGACCACGTCGCTGGCGATTTCCGTGTCGGAATCGACGTTGAGCACGAGATCGCCGAACGACCGGCGTATCGCTGCGATCTGCGCCTTGCGCTTTCCAACGTTGGTTGGCAGCAGAATGACGTTGAACCTCGGGTCATATGCGTAGCTCCCATGGACCGGGGCCACTGCAGCGACATTTGCAGAGCCGTCATCGACCACATAGACCTGCAATCGCCCTGGGTAGTCCTGGCTTGCGAGAGACTTCAGGCAGGCCGCCAGCGTGCGCGGGTCCTCGTTGAAGCAGGGCACGATGACATCCACGCTGGGCAGAGCATCGGTGTCGACCGGGTCGTACGGCGGCAGTGAGGCGTCGGTTCGCAGCGCATAAAGCGCCTGCGCGCTCTTATGAACGCTGGAGAGCAACGCGTAGGAGGCAACAGCAACGGTGCTGATGGTGGCAAGCAGGCTCATGGGAATTGATCTATTCAGTGAGTTTGAGGAATCGACCGGATTGCAAATCCACGGTCATGCAGTGCTGGAATGAGCTGGGCGAGCGCCGTCACAGTCTGGTCGCGCCGACCAGAGTGAGGGCAGCGTTCCAACTCGTCGGGAGGGCACCCGTCGTGCAGGAGCACGATGGCCCCCGGCCGGACCGAGGCCAGCACCGCGGCAACAATCGCCTCGGCGCCAGGACGAGACCAGTCTTGCGGGTCGACTGACCAGTGCAGGGCTGCCAGTTCGGCCTTCGCCGACGCGGCGAGGGCCTCCTTGGTCCAAGTCCCATACGGCGCAC
>NZ_JADPKH010000057.1:0-24951 GCF_023073835.1 Bradyrhizobium sp. 153
ATCGGCCGCTCCTTCCAACTCAGGAGCCACCTTCAGAATCGATTTCTGCCCAATTCGCAATGCCTTACAGAGAACGCTCACATGCGATTCCCCTGCCCTAGAGGGGGAGGTCGCTTCGCATGCAGCGTAGCGAAATGCGAAGCGGGGTGGGGTGATCTCTCGGCACGGGCACTGTTCGTGGGGAGAGATCACCCCACCCGCTCGCGCTGCGCGCGATCGACCCTCCCCCTCCAGGGGAGGGTAAGAAAAACTAGCCGCCGGCTTCGCCGAAACGAACGTCCTCGAGCAATGACGACGAGATGCTCGGGACCTGGTCGCCTTCGCTGGCGCGGGAGATGGCGACGCGGGTCTTGTTGAAGACGCTTTCGGCGCTGCTACCTTGCGCATTGAGGTTGTTGAGAAGCTCGCTGACGAGCACGCTGTGCTCGCCCTTGCCGTCGTCGACGACCTTGCCGGGCGAGGCCGAGGAGAGGATCAAGGCGTTGTCGGCCGCGCTGATCGGCGCGAGGCCGTGGCTGTAGGAACGGAAGCGGCGCTCGTAAGGGTTACGGCGAGAGGCGTCGACGACGACGAGCTTGGCCTTGGCGCCCTGCTCCTTCATCATCTCGAGCACGCCGTCGATGGAGACGCCATGGCGACGGACGTCGCTTTCCTTCCAGATCACGGCATCGATCGGCAGCATGTAGCTCTCGCGGCCGGCCTGCACGCCGTAGCCGCCGAAGAACAGCATGACGACGCTGTCGCGATTGATCCGGGACTTCAGGCGGTTGACGGCGCGGACCATGTCGTCCTTGGTTGCGTCTTCCACCATGTCGACGTCAAAGCCGTTCTTGCGCAGGGACGACGAGAGCGCGCGGGCGTCGTTGATCGACTGCGTCAGCGGCGCGTTGGCGTCAGGATAATGTCCATTGCCGATGACCAGCGCCAGATGCGTGGCCTGGCCGATCGAGCCCGTGATCTGGTCGGTCGAGACGGCTTTGGCGGCATCGATCGCCCGCATGTTGAGAGCAGCATGGGCGCCGATCACGAGCGACACCGTGCCGATGAGGGCGGCGGCGACGGCAATCGTGCGTCTGGAGAGGTCGAGCTGCCTTACATTCATCTCGGTTCGTTCCTGTGCCAAAGACCAGCCAAGCGCGCGCACACTGTTTGAGTAGCGCGATAGCGTCTTTAGGTTTGAGGGATCGGCCGGGGATGTGCCCCCGAATTGCGCGCAATTTGCGGCGCCGCACCAAACAAACCTTTAACCGCATATAGGCTCCCGGGCAATAGATTGCTCAAAATTCGAGCTAAGTCGCTGAAGATGTTAGTAATCCTCCGACCTGGATTTATCCATTTTTTGCTCCCCGTAGCCTTCCGGGGCGGCATCAGGCAGCCTTCGTCCCGGCTTTTTCTGTGACTCCCATCACATTTGTATTTCCTGCGAATCCGGGTAGCTTTTTCAACGACTTGCAGGGGGTGGCGCGCGGCTGGGAGCGTGCCGGCCGGCCCCCGGCCCATGCCCCGCGACCAGGTATTTCATGAGCTTTCAATATTTTGCCGGCGCCGCCTGCCGGGCGCTGACGGCGCGGAAGGACGGCCCCTCGCTTTACGAGGTGTGCGATCCCGTGCTGGCGGCTCAGGCCAGCGGCGATCCGCATCTGGCCAAATTCTACAAGACTGCGCTCGGCAATCCCGCGCTACGGATGCTGCTGCGACGGGCCGGACTGCCCGAGCTGCGCGACGAAGCGAGGCTGACGGCGCTGCGCCAAGCGCTCGCCCATGCCCGCGACGAGGCCGAGCCCGACTGGGCGGCCGTCGGCCAGCCCGTGGCCGATCTCGTCGACAGCATCGCGCTCGACCATCCCAGGCCGCCGCCGGCCATGTTCGTCGGCAAGGCGCCGCAACAATCGCAGATCGACGGCGTGATCCGCGACTGCGCACAGCACCTGCTCGGCTCGTACCGCAAGAACGGTTTCCTGCCGACCTACGCCGCCTTCAACCTGATCGGTGATCCCGATTGTCGCGGACGCGAGCTGATCATGGCGCTCACGGGCCTCAACGCGCGCGGCTACAAGAACTCCTCGCTGCTGTTCAACCTCGCCCGCGTCTTCATCGCGCGTTCGCCGGCGCGCGCCGTGGTCCATCCGCCCTGGCGAGGGGTTGCCGAGCCGATGTGGGAGCCGGTGCAGATCCGCCACCGCTCGGCCTATTACGATGCGTTCTTCATCGAGGCGCTGCTGAGCTATGTCGAGACCGGACTGGCCTCACCCGCCGACAAGGTCGCGGCAGAGCGCGCGATCGCCAATATGGTGGATTTCTGCATCAATATCAGCCGCGAGGAGGTCGAGGGCATCGACGGCGCGCGGTTCAATGTCATCACGGCGCTCGCGCCGGCACCGCATCCGCGCTTCTCCCGCTTCTTCGCCCAGATCAAGCAGGATCTCGGCTTCGGAATCTACGTGCCGGATTGCGACACCACGGCCTGCTCGATCTCGGCAGCGACGCAGGCCGGCTGCACCGATCCGATCATCGACCAGCCGCTCTTGGATTTCTACGCCGGCTACCAGGTCCGCGCCGGCGTCAACGCGCCGCGCGTGACGGTGCCGCTGAACGACCATATCGACTACGAGGGTGGCGTTGCGACCTGGATCGACAATCTCGCGGGCGAGCGTCCTTACGGCAACGATCTCGATCCGACGCTCAATCTCGACGTTCTCGAGGTCAGCTTCCGCAACCTGGCGCGCTGGAAGATTCTTGAGACGCCATCGCGGCTCGCCACCGTGCATCGCATCATCGGTTTTCAGAAGCGATTGGCGGCCAGCGGCGCTTTCGCCAATCCGCGCTCGCACGTTTATTATCTGCCGGAGCTCTACAGTGCCTATTTCGGCCGTTGTTACGCAGCGTTCCTGGCGCTGCCACTGGCGGCGCAGGCCGCGATCGATCCTCACGGCGATTTCGATTTCATCCGCCACCGCGTGCTGTCCTACGTCAAAGGCGAGTTGATGGCCGCCGAGATGAACGCGTTCGACGCCGCACTGGCGCTGATCGCGCTCGGCCATCTCGGCGCCGACCCGCGCGCCTTCGCGCCGGCGCTGAACGTGATCGTCGCGGGCCTCGGCGAAGGCGGACGCCGTGGCCCGTTCCGTGCCTATGAATGGAACAAGATGAAGACACCGACGCGAATTCTGGTCGGCGGGCCGGAGGTGACGTCGGCCTTCGTGCTGATGGGGCTGGCGGTGGCCCGGCGAGCGATGGTGGGGCGGGGGTGAGCTGGTCTCGTGCCCCGGACGCAGCGCAGCGCTTCTTCAGCGGTGCGCTGCAGAGCCGGGGCCCATGTCACCAAGAATTATGTCCGTGATTTTCTGGGTCCCGGCTCTGCGCAGCAGCGTTTCACGCTGCAGCGCGTCCGGGACACGAGAGTGGTGAGCCGCCACAATGACGGGAAGTTGAAAGCCCATCTGTTAGGCAGGCGCTGGCCGAGTGGCCCAAAGCTGACCACAATCGCGGGGTCTATCGAGATTTTCATCACACGCGGACCGGCATGTTGCGAAAAGTCCTGATTGCGCTGTTCTTGCTCGGCTTATCCTTGCCCTCGCTGGCGCAGGCCGCCGACATCACCGGCATGGCAAAAGTGCGCGCCGGCGATACGGTGGTGATCGGCAACACGCGGGTGCGGCTCGGCGGCATCGACGCCCCCGCGCTCGACCAGCTCTGCCTCAACACCAAGACCGAGCGCTGGACCTGCGGCGTCGCCGCACGTGACGAGCTCGCCAAACATACCGAGGGCAAGAGCTGGGTGTGCCACACCCGCGCCATCGACCGGCGCGGCCGCACCGTGGCGCGCTGCGAGGTCGGCGGCGAGGACATCCAGAAATGGCTGGTGCGCAGCGGCTGGGCGCTGGCCTACACCCGCATGTCCCATGATTACGACGCGGACGAAGCCGCTGCACGGGAGGCCAAGGCCGGGATGTGGCAGGGCGCCTTCATCGCGCCCTGGGACTGGCGCGTCCGCAACAAGAAGACGGCCATCCTGGGCGCCACCAAGCCGCCCGACGGCGCCCATGCGGTGCTGCTCGCCTCGGCCTCGGGACCGGTCGCGCCTTCGCCTGATTGCACCATCAAGGGCAACGTCAACAGCGCCGGCGAATGCATCTACCACCAGCCGAGCAGCCGCTGGTACACCCAGATCAGGATGAAGATCAGCAAGGGCACCCGCTGGTTCTGCTCGGTGGAAGAGGCGGAAGCCGCGGGCTGCCGCGAGACCAGGAGATAAGCGCTACAGCCCTGCGTTTAACGTGCTTTTCTATGGGCGCGCCGCCGCGTAAAAGTGTGATTCAGCGACCCACCAGCTTGTCCTCCAAAAACAAGGACCAACAGCAATGACCGTTCGCGCGGGCCGGGAATTTCTGGCCATCCCCGGGCCCACCACGATGCCCGACGAGGTGCTGCAGGCGATGCACCGTCCGGCGATCGACATCTACTCCAAACAGATGACCGACCTGACCGAGGGCCTGCTCAGTGACATCTCGAAGCTGTTTTCGACCGAGGGCAAGTCCTACATCTACATCGCCAACGGCCACGGCGCCTGGGAAGCGGCGCTCAGCAACGTGCTGTCGCGCGGCGACAAGGTGCTGGTGCTGGAGAGCGGGCGTTTTGCGATCGGCTGGGGCAATGCGGCGGCGCTGATGGGCGCCGAGGTCGAGGTGCTCAAGGGCGACTGGCGCCGCGCGGTGCGGCCGCACGAGGTCGAGGAGCGCCTGCGCCGCGACAAGGAGCACACCATCAAGGCGGTCGTCGTCGTCCAGGTCGACACGGCCTCTGGCGTGCAGAACGACATCGAGGCGATCGGCAAGGCGATCAAGGCCAGCGGGCATCCCGCGCTGTACATGGTCGACACTGTCGCCTCGCTCGGCTGCATGCCGTTCGAGATGGACAAATGGGGCATCGACGTCGCCATGTCCGGCTCGCAGAAGGGTCTGATGACGCCGCCGGGCCTTGGCTTCGTCGCCGCTAATTCGCGTGCGCGCGAGGTGCACAAAACAGCCAACATGGCGACGCCCTATTGGAGCTGGAGCGAGCGCGAGGGCACCGAGCACTATCGCAAATATGCCGGCACCGCGCCGGTGCATCTGCTGTTCGCGCTGCGCCAGGCGATCGATCTCCTGCACGAGGAAGGACTGGAGAACGCGTTCCGCCGCCACAGCCTGCTCGGCGAAGCCGCGCGCCGCGCGGTCAACGTATGGTCGGAAGGCCAGGTGCTCGGCTTCAACGTGGCGGAAGCCAGCGAGCGCTCCAACACCGTGACCACGGTGACCATGAGCAACGGCCATGATCCGGCCGTGCTGCAACGCTATTGCAAGGAGAAGTGCGGCGTCGTGCTCGGCACCGGCATCGGCGATCTCTCGGGGCAAGCCTTCCGCATCGCCCATATGGGCCATGTGAATGCGCCGATGCTGCTCGGCACGTTGGGTGTGATCGAGATCGGGCTCAATGCGCTGAAGATCCCGCACGGCAAGGGCGGGCTGGAAGCGGCCGTCGCGTATCTCGGCGAGGAAGTGGCGGTGTAGGCGCGCTTTGTCCTTCTCCCCTTGTGGGAGAAGGTGCCGCGCGTAGCGCCGGATGAGGGGTTGTCTCCGCGAGCAGTACCGGCAGACGGACTCGAGGGTAAAAACCCCTTACCCGTCTCGCCGCGACGCGGCGTGAGCCATCCTCGCCCACAAGGGGAGAGGGGAAGATCAGCGCTCGACGCGATACGCCTCGACCTGCGCTTTCAGCTCATCCAGCGATGCAGTCGGCTTGCTGGGATCAACCACGTACTCCCCACTCGCCAGCCACTTCAGCACCTTCGCATCAATCACCGGCGAATGGTGGATGACGTCGCTGTAATTGCGGAGATCGTGCGTCACCTCCTTGATCGCGCGGAAATCGTGCAGGCGCACGTTGGGAAGCTGCGTCAGGACTTGCGCATTGCGTGCGGTGAGATCGGTGACGATCTTCAGCGTCTCGGGGGATGCATCGCGCATCGCGACGAATTGCAGGATCGAATAGGGCGGGAAGTAGATGTCGAAGGTCACGTCCGGATGGCGCGTGATCAGGCCGACCGCATCGCACTCGAAATGCCGCACCATGGCATCGTAACCATAGCCTTCACCGAGGAAACGGCTGCGCGCGGGAGCGGTGATGTAGGCGAAGGCGGCAAGCGTCCGCTGCGCATTGTAGCCGCTCGCGACGTCAAAATCCCGCGGCAGCGCGTAGATGTCATCGACGTCGGACAGCGCAAACCTAAGGGGGAGATAGGGCGCCGCCCGGGTCAGCGGCTCTCGCAATGGCGGGACCGATCGCAGCAATGCGAACCCGGATTCCTTCACCATCGCAGCGCTGAAAAGATAAGACCCGATCCCCCTGGCCGTCCTGCGATAGAGATCGACGGACAGATAGGGATCGGCCTCGATGTCGGCGGCATCGATAAAGATGAAGTCGTCCATCGCCCAGATCACCCGCTTTGCGCCGCGCTCGATGGCCTGTTCCAGCACAAAAGCCTGCTGGCGCGAATTGGAGCCGGTCATCGCCAGCTTGAGCGAACGGACGCCGAGCGCACGATCGATCTCGCTCTGGCGGAAATGGATCGCGAGTGAGGTGCCCATGAAGGCGGTGTCGAACGACTGGCTGCGGATCAGCCCGGCATTCTGCACGCGCGTGTCCTCGGAATAGAAGGCTGCGACGAGGTACGAAGGGCGGAACAGTTGCAGGGGATCGACGACGTAGTTGAGTGCCGCCGCGCCCAGAACGCACGCAATGCTCGCGAGCAGAAGACGCCTTAGGTGTGTGAACGGCGTGCGCATCAGAACCGGAAATAGATGAATTCGCTGTGGCTCTGGATACCCAGAATGCCGAACGCGAGCACCAGCGATGCCCCATAGAGCACCAGCGGCCGCATCCGCCCTGCCCGCAAGTGCTCGCCGACCCTGCGGCTGGCGTGATCGTATCCCATGATGCCTTGCGTGTTCGGCGCCAGCCACACCAGTGCGGCGTAAATCGTGACCTGCACCAGCGCTGCGATCTCCTCGCGGCCGAAGACGATGTTCGAGAGATCAGCCATCGCGTGGAGCACCCGCAACGCCCAGGCAACGCTCTCGGCGCGGAAGAACACCCAGGCGACGACGACGGCGAGGAAGGTCAGCACTGCGCCAGCGATGCGGACCGGCCTCGCAAGAAGCGATGGAACGTCCGGCACCAGCGCGTTGAAGGCATGATTGATGCAGAGATAGGCGCCGTGCAGCGCACCCCACACCACGAACGTCCAGGCCGCGCCGTGCCAGAGCCCACCGAGCAGCATCGTGAGCATCAGATTGACGTAGCGCAGCATACGGCCCCTGCGATTGCCGCCAAGCGGGATGTAGAGATAGTCGCGCAAGAACTGCGACAGCGTCATGTGCCAGCGCCGCCAGAACTCGACGATGCTGACGGCCTTGTAGGGCGAGTTGAAGTTCACCGGCAGGAAGATGCCGAACATCAGCGAAATCCCGATCGCCATGTCGGAATAGCCGGAGAAGTCGAAATAAAGCTGGAGCGTGTAGGCGAGCGCACCACACCAGGCCTGGTCAAAGCTCGGCGAGCGCGTCTCGAAGGCGAGCGCAACCAGTGGCTGGATGCCGTCGGCAAGACACGTCTTCTTGAACAGGCCGATGGCGAAGATGATGACCCCGCACAGGATCAGATGCGCATCCGGAAGCTTGCTCTCCTTCCGTTCGAATTGCGGGATCATGTCCTTGTGATGGAGAATCGGTCCTGCGATCAGATGCGGGAAATAGGTCACGAACAGCGCGTAGTGCGGCAGCGCATAGGCCGCGACCTGCCCGCGATAAGCGTCCACCAGGAACGCAATCTGGGTGAACGTGTAGAAGGAGATGCCGACCGGCAGCAGGATGTGGACCGCGAAATGCGTGCCGACCAGAGCATTGATGTTCTCGGTGACGAAGCCGGCATATTTGAAGATGCCGAGCACGAGGAGATCGCCGATGACACCAAGAGCGAGCGCCGCCTTTCGGTGCGGCGACGTGAGCTTCGCCACGATGAGGAGATGGCCGACGCCATAGTTGAAGGCGATCGAGATCAGCAACAGGGCCAGGAATTGCCAGCTGCCGATGGCGTAAAAAGCGAGCGAGGCCGCCGCCAGCCAGATCACCGGCGCCAGATTGCTGCGCCGCCCGAGCCAGAAGTAGCCAGCCAACACGGGCGGCAGGAACAGCAGGATGAACGGATAGGAATTGAACAGCATCAGGCTGCACCGGCGGCGGGGATATGGGCCGTAAAGCATACCAGGGCGAGGTCAACAACCCGGTGAGCTGGCACGGTCCTTGCCGCTAGCTGCGCTAGCAATTCGCGGTCCCGTCGCCATATGATGCGCGACCTGCCGCCGCCCATGGCCGTCATTGCCGGGCTTGACCCGGCAATCCATCACTCCGAACTTCGTTCTTGATGGATGCGTGGGTCAAGCCCGCGCATGACGATCTGGGTTCCGACGAGACATGAACGAGGATCGAGTGACACAGGCCAAAACACCTTCCCAGCCGCCCGTCGCCCCGCGCCGGCCGCATTCCTTCACGCGGCACGGCATCACCGTGACCGACGACTATGCCTGGCTGAAGGACGAGAAGTGGCAGGAGGTTTTGCGCGATCCCAGCGTGCTCGATCCCGACATCCGCAAATATCTGGATGAGGAGAACGTCTACACCGAGAGCCTGCTTGGCCACACCGCCACTCTCCAGAAGACGCTGGTGCGCGAGATGCGGGGGCGGATCAAGGAGGACGATTCCAGCGTGCCCTCGCCCGACGGTCCCTTCGCCTATTTCCGCCGGTTTCGCGAGGGCGGGCAGCACGAGCTGTTCGGCCGCATGCCGCGCGACGGCGGCGAAGGTCAGATCGTGCTCGACGGCGACGCACTCGCCAAGGACCACAAATACTTCAAATTCGGCGGCAGCCGGCACTCGCACGACCACAAGCTCCAGGCCTGGAGCGCCGACACCAAGGGCTCCGAATATTTTTCGATCCGCGTGCGTGATTGGGCTACGGCTAAGGACCTTGACGATATCGTCGAGGAGACCGACGGCGGCATCGTCTGGAGCAAAGATTGCAAGAGCTTCTTCTATGTGAAGCTCGACGACAATCATCGGCCGATGCAGGTGTGGCGGCACAGGCTCGGCACCAAGCAGGCCGACGACACACTCGTCTATGAGGAGCAGGATGCCGGCTGGTTCACCCACCTGCACGAGAGCACCAGCGGCCGCTTCTGCGTGATCGCCGGCGGCGACCACGAGACCTCCGAGCAACGGCTGATCGACCTCGCAAATCCCGAGGCGCCGCCGCGCCTGGTCGCAGCGCGCGAAGAGAGCGTGCAATATTCGCTGGCCGATCGCGGCGACGAGCTCTTCATTCTCACCAATGCCGACGACGCCATCGACTTCAAGATCGTCACGGCGCCGCTCGGCGCGCCCGAGCGCAAGACCTGGCGCGACCTGATCCCGTATCGTCCCGGCATCTACATCATCGACCTCGATCTCTATGCCGGACATCTGGTACGGCTCGAGCGCGCCAATGCGCTGCCGGCGATCGTGATCCGCGATCTCGCCTCGAACGAGGAGCACGCCATCGCCTTCGACGAAGCCGCCTATTCGCTGGACACGATGGGCTCCTACGAATTCGAGACGACAAATCTGCGTTTCGCCTATTCGTCGATGACGACGCCGTCGGAGGTCTATGATTACGACATGGTCAAGCGCACCCGCACCTTGCGCAAGCGTCAGGAGATTCCGTCCGGCCATGATGCCGCCGACTACGTCACTACGCGCATCATGGCGAAGGCGCATGACGGCGCCGAGGTGCCGGTGTCGATCCTGCATCGTCGTGGGTTCACGCTGGACGGCTCGGCGCCGCTGCTGCTCTATGGTTACGGCTCCTACGGCATGGCGATGCCGGCCTCTTTCAGCGCCAACCGGCTGTCGCTGGTCGACCGCGGCTTCGTCTATGCCATCGCCCATATCCGCGGCGGCGCCGACAAGGGCTGGGGCTGGTATCTCGACGGCAAGCGCGAGAAGAAGACGAATTCGTTCGACGATTTTGCCGCCAGCGCCCGGGCGCTGATTGATGCGAAATACACCAGCGCCAAACGCATTATCGGCCATGGTGGCTCGGCTGGCGGCATGCTGATGGGCGCGGTTGCCAATCGCGCCGGCGAACTGTTCGCCGGCATCGTTGCCGAAGTGCCGTTCGTCGACGTGCTCAACACCATGCTCGACGACACGCTGCCGCTGACGCCGCCGGAATGGCCGGAATGGGGCAACCCGATCGAAAGCGAGAAGGATTTTCGCACCATCCTGTCCTACTCGCCTTATGACAATATCGCGGCGAAGGACTATCCGGCGATCCTGGCGATGGGCGGATTGACCGATCCGCGCGTCACTTATTGGGAGCCTGCGAAATGGATCGCGCGCCTGCGCGCGACCATGACCGGCGGCGGCCCGGTGTTGCTGCGTACCAACATGGGGGCCGGCCATGGCGGCGCCTCGGGCCGCTTCGACCGGCTCGATGAAGTCGCGATCGTCTACGCATTCGCACTGTGGGCGGCGGGGATGGCGGAAGCGTGATCTTCTGCCTCTCCCCCTTTCCGGCAACCATATGGCGTTTAGCGCGACCTGAGCGCGCGCCTCGTCCTTCGAGGCGCCCGCTTCGCGGTCTCCTCAGGATGAGGCTAGGCAGCGTTGGTACTCGTTGAACTGCCGCCGCACACTCGCTTCCTCATCCTGAGGGCCCGCCAACGGCGGGCGTCTCGAAGGATGGCCACAGACGAAATCGCTCCTATGTGCCATTGCCAGCGCAACGGGAACAAGCGAAGAAATTAGCGCCCGTTCTTCGTCCGCCACTCCGCGAAATCAGTCAGCGTCTGCGGGTCGGTCGCGGGGTAAAGACCAAAAATACTGCGGCCTTTGCCGACTTCCTCAGTGACGAAGTCCTCGAATGCCGTCATCTCAAACGTCTCGTTGGCGATCTCGTCGGCGAGATGCGCGGGGATGACGATGACACCGTCGGAATCGCCGAGAATGACGTCGCCGGGGAACACCGGCGCATCGCCGCAGCCGATCGGCACGTTGATCTCGATTGCCTGATGCAGTGTCAGATTGGTCGGCGCCGAGGGGCGGTGATGAAACGCGGGGAAGCCGAGTTTCGCGATCTCGGCGGAATCGCGAAAGCCGCCATCGGTGACGACACCGGCGACGCCGCGCTTCATCAAGCGAGTCACCAGGATCGCTCCTGCCGAAGCCGCGCGCGCGTCCTTGCGGCTGTCCATCACCAGCACCGCCCCGGGCGGACAATCCTCGACCGCCTTGCGTTGCGGATGGGAGCGGTCCTTGAAGACGTCGATGGTGTTGAGATCCTCGCGCGCCGGCATGTAGCGCAGCGTGAAGGCCTCGCCAACCATGGTCGGCTGGTCGGGACTGAGGGGATGCACATCCTGGATCATCTGGATGCGCAGGCCGCGTTTGAACAGCGCGGTGGCGACCGTGGCGGTGGAGACGGATTTGAGCTTATTGCGGGTGGCTTCGGAAAGTTTGGTCATGGCGTGCTTTCTCTCGTTCGTCATTCCGGGGCGCGAAGCGAGCCCGGAATCTCGAGGTTCCGGGTTCGATGCTTCGCATCGCCCTGGAACGACGGTGAAACTAGAAAATCGAAGGCTCGCCGACCGGCGCGCCGAAATCTGTCTCGAGGAAGTCGAAGTCGCAGCCGTCATTGGCCTGCTTGATGTGTTTTGTGAACATCCAGCCATAGCCGCGCTCGAAGCGGGGCTCGGGCTGTTTCCAGGCGGCGCGGCGCTTTTCCAGCTCGGCTTCGGAGACATCGAGATTGATGGTGCGCGCGGCAACGTCGAGCGTGATGCGATCGCCGTTCCGGACCAGCGCCAGCGGGCCGCCGATATAGGACTCAGGCGAAACGTGCAGGATGCAGGCGCCATAGCTGGTGCCGCTCATGCGTGCATCCGAGATGCGCACCATGTCGCGCACGCCCTGCTTCACGAGTTTTGTCGGGATCGGCAGCATGCCCCATTCCGGCATGCCCGGTCCGCCCTGCGGCCCGGCATTGCGCAAGATCAGGATGTGATCCTCGGTGACGTCGAGATTGGGATCGTCGACCGCCTTCTTCATCGCGGGATAATCGTCAAACACCAGCGCAGGTCCGGTGTGCTTGAGGAAGCGCGGCGCGCAGGCGGAGGGCTTGATGACGCAGCCGTCGGGCGCGAGATTGCCCTTGAGCACGGCGAGCGCGCCTTCCTTGTAGATGGGATTGTCGACCGAGCGGATCACATCGGCATTGTGGACCTCGGCGCCCTCGATGTTCTCGCCCAGCGTCTTGCCGGTGACCGTAACGCAGTCGAGATGCAGATGCGGCTTGATCTGGCCCATCAGCGCCGGCAGGCCGCCGGCATAGAAGAAATCCTCCATCAGGTACGTATCGCCGCTCGGCCGCACGTTAGCGATCACAGGTACCTTGCGGCTCGCGATCTCGAAATCGTCAAGGCTGATGTCTTGGCCGGCGCGGCGGGCCTGAGCGATCAGATGGATGATGGCATTGGTCGAGCACCCCATCGCCATCGCGACCGCAAGCGCGTTCTCGAACGCCTGGCGTGTCTGGATCGTCTTCGGCGTCAGATCCTCCCACACCATCTCGACGATGCGGCGGCCGCATTCGGAGGCCATGCGGATGTGGTTGGCATCGGCGGCCGGAATCGAGGACGCGCCGGGCAGCGTCATGCCGATCGCTTCCGCGATCGCCGTCATGGTCGAGGCCGTGCCCATGGTCATGCATGTGCCGTAGCTGCGGGCAATGCCGGCCTCGATGTCGAGCCAGTCCTTGTCGGAGATTTTTCCGGCGCGGCGCTCGTCCCAATATTTCCAGCCGTCTGAGCCCGAGCCGAGCGTCTTGCCCTTCCAATTTCCGCGCAGCATGGGACCGGCCGGCAGATAGATCGCCGGGATGTTCATCGAGGTTGCCCCTAGCAGCAGCGCCGGCGTCGTCTTGTCGCAGCCGCCCATCAGCACCACGCCGTCGACGGGATGGCTGCGCAGCAATTCCTCGGCGTCCATCGCCAGCAGATTGCGGTAGAGCATGGTGGTGGGCTTGAGCAGCGATTCCGACAGCGACAGTGCCGGCAGCTCCAGCGGCAGGCCGCCGGCCATCAGGATGCCGCGCTTGACGTCGTCGACGCGCGACTTGAAGTGCATGTGGCAGGGCTGCGCATCCGACCAGGTATTGAGGATCGCGATGATCGGCCGGTCCTTCCACTCTTCCGGCGCGTAGCCCATCTGCATGGTGCGAGAGCGGTGGCCGAACGAGCGGAGATCGTCGGGCGCGAACCAGCGCGCGCTGCGGAGCTGGTCGGGCGTTTTCTTGTTGTTCTTGGTCATGATTGGGTGCCCCATTTCTGGACGGTGTTCCGCTCGATGGCGCGGAAGATCAGGTTCTCGACAAAGAGCCCGATGATGATCACGGTCAAGAGGCCTGCGAAGACGGCAGGAATGTCGAGCAGATTGCGGTTCTCGAAGATGAACCAGCCGAGGCCGCCCTGGCCCGAGGACACGCCGAACACCAGCTCGGCCGCGATCAGCGTGCGCCAGGCAAACGCCCAGCCGATCTTGAGGCCGGTGAGGATCGAGCCGAAGGCCGCGGGTATGAGGATCTTGGCGACGTAAGGCAGACCGCGCAGGCCGTAATTGCGGCCGACCATGCGCAGCGTGTTGGACACGCTCTTGAAGCCGGAATGGGTGTTGAGCGCGACCGGCCACAGCACCGAATGGATCAGCACGAAGACGAGACTGCCGTTGCCGAGGCCGAACCAGATCAGCGCCAGTGGCAGCAGCGCGATTGCCGGCAACGGGTTGAACATCGCCGTCACGGTCTCGAGGAAGTCGGTGCCGATGCGGGTGGAGATGGCGAGCACGGTGAAGATCGCCGCCAGCACGATGCCGGCCGAGTAGCCCATGAACAGCACCTTCAGCGAGGTCCAGGCCCGCATCGGAATGGTGCCGTCCTTGACGCGCTCGAACAGCGTGACGAAGGCGTCGTGCAACGTCGGAAACAGCAGGGGAT
Source organism: Bradyrhizobium sp. 153 (assembly GCF_023073835.1). Lineage (NCBI taxonomy): Bacteria > Pseudomonadati > Pseudomonadota > Alphaproteobacteria > Hyphomicrobiales > Nitrobacteraceae > Bradyrhizobium > Bradyrhizobium sp. 153. Next base: position 14,122 of record NZ_JADPKH010000057.1, read on the forward strand.
TGTCGAGGGTGACGCCGTAGGCCTCCCAGACCGCCGCGAGGAACAGGATAATAACGGTCTTGCGGACGAAACCGTCGTTCCACAGCAGCTCAGGCACGCTGAGCTTGCGCTCGACGTCGCCGGCGCCGGTAGATGCGGCAGCCGAAGCGTCGCGCAGCAGGATTCTCGCTTCACCCATCAGAGACTCCCTCAATGCGCCACGGCTTCGGAGGCGAACAGGAGATCGTGGATCTCCTTCTCGAGCCGGCCGGCGCTGCCGTCGCCATTGGAGACCTTGTCGACATCGACCACCTCGGCCTTGACGCGGCCGGGATGCGGCGACAGCAAGAGGATGCGGTTACCGATGCGGATCGCCTCCGCGATCGAGTGGGTCACGAACAGCACGGTGAACTTGGTTTCGCTCCAGAGCTGGAGCAGCTCGTCTTGGCAGGTCCGGCGCGTCAGCGCGTCGAGCGCGGCGAACGGCTCGTCCATCAGCAGGATGTCCGGCTCCATCGCCATGCCGCGCGCGATCGCGACGCGCTGTTTCATGCCGCCGGAGAGCGTGTGCGGATAGGCATCGACAACGCGGGTGAGGCCGACCTTTTCGATATAGGCTTGCGCTTTCGCCTCGGCGTCCTTGCGCGACAGCTTTCTCGCAGTGAGCAGCGGGAACATCACATTGGCGAGCACGGTCTTCCAGGGCAGGAGCTGGTCGAACTCCTGGAAGATCATCATGCGGTCGGCGCCGGGACCAACGATCTCGCGGCCGTTGATGGTCATGCGGCCTTCGCCCGGAATCATGTAGCCGCCGACGGCCTTGAGCAGGGTCGACTTGCCGCAGCCGGAGGGACCGAGCAACACGAAGCGATCGGACCGATCGACGGTGAAGCTCACTTTTTCCGTGGCGGTGACGACGGCACTGGAGGTCTTGTAGCGCAGCGTCACGCCGCTGACGTCGAGCAGTGCCATCAGTTGCCCTTCAGATCGTGGGCGACGGGAAGATAGTAATCCGTCCAGGCCTTGGGCTGATTCTTCAGCGTTCCGGTCTTGTAGAGATGGGCGGCGAATTTCATCGTGCCCTGCGGCTCGAGATTCCACTCCATCATGCCGGGCTCCTTCAGGAGATCGAGCAGCTCTTCCACCGATGTCTTGTCGCCGGTGATCTCCTTGTAGATCTCGACCGCCTGCTTGGTATCGCTGCGGATCAGATCCTGCGCTTCCTTGGTGGCGTCGCGCACGGCCTGGATGATTTTTGGATTGGCGTCGGCAAACTTCGTCGTGGTGAAGAATTGGGCCTGGCTGAGCGGGCCGCCCATCACGTCGGGCGACGACAGCACCACATGCGTACCCGGCACGTTCTTCAGCTCCAGGAAGGTGAAGGGCGGGATCGAGAAGTGGTTGTGCACCTCATGCTTGGGGTTGGACAGCGCCGCATAGGCGTCGGGGTGACCGAGCTGCACGGTGCTGGCATCCAACTTCGACCATTGGTCGGCACCAAAAGCCTCGGCGGCCGCGATCTGAAGCACGATCGCCTGGGTCGAAACCTTCACGGTCGGCACCGCGATCTTGTCGCCCGGGCCGAAATCCTTGATCGACTTAATGTTGGCGTCGCGGCTGATCAGCGTCATCGGCTGCGCGGAGGTGGCGACGATGCCCTTCACGCCGCTGCGGGTGCGATCCCACAGCAGCAGCAGATTGCCGGTGCCGGTGTTGAGGATGTCGACGCCGCCGGCGAGCAGCGCGTCGGTCTGCGCCCCGCCGCCGGAGAAGGTGATCCATTTGGTGGTGACACCGGATACGCCGAGGGAAGCCGCGTGCTTCTCGATCAGCTTCAGCTTCTCCATGATGTGGCTCGGCATGTAGAAGATGCCGGGCTGACGCGACAGCGCGATTTCGGACTTCTGCTGAGCCTTGGCCGGCGAGCCCGCCAGGGTGATCGCGGCGATCAGGGCGATGGCTGCAAACCCACTCTGCAATTGCTTCATCATTGTTGTTCGTTTCCTCCGGCCGCCATTGACGTGCGATGCCATTGCCATTGATGCACTAATGCATTAGTGCATCAATGGCAAGCCCGCCGGAGCCGTCGCCATGGAATCAACCCATCCCGCACCCCGTGCCGCCGCCCGCTCCGGCGCGCGGCTCGACCGGGCCCGGCAGGCCGCGCCGCAGGTGTTCGAGCGGCTGCGCAACGCGATTCTCGCGCTCGAGCTGCCGCCAGGCGCGCCGCTGTCGCGCACCGATCTCGCAGCGCAATTCGGCGTCAGCTCGACGCCGATCCGCGACGCCCTAATGCGGCTGGAGGAAGAAGGGCTCGTCGACGTGTTTCCGCAGCACGCGACCGTGGTCAGCCGGGTCGATGTCGGTCGCGCCGAGCAGGCGCATTTCCTGCGCCAGGCGCTGGAGCTCGAAATCGTCCGTCTGCTCGCGGAAAGGCATGACGCGGCTCTCGTCATCCGCCTCGACCACGCGATCGCGCTGCAGCAGCAATTCGCCAAGGCCGGCGACTTCGAGAGCTTCATTGCCGGCGACAATGATTTTCACGCGCAGCTCTATGCGGCCGCCGGCAAGCAGGAGCTCTGGACGCTGGTGCGCAGCCGCAGCGGACATATCGATCGACTGCGACGGCTGCATTTGCCCTCGCCTGGCAAGGCCCAGAACATCGTCCGTCACCACAGACTGATCACGCGCGCGATCGAGGCTGGAGACGCCGAGGCCGCGCAACAGCATTTGCGCATGCATCTGTCGGGCACGCTGAGCGAGCTGGACAAGATTCGAAGCCGCTATCCCGAGTATCTGACCGACTAGGAGTCCCGGGCCCCTTATGCACGAGAGCATGCATATAGTTGGCGGGATCGGTTGGCCTCGAACGGAATGGTGTCGCTCGCGAAGCGCTTGCAGGCTGGGCAGAATCCGCGCAACAATTTCGTGTTTGATGATTTGATTTGGGCCGCTGGGAATGTTCCATCCGGTCCGGAGGATTTCAGACGTGGCCAACATCCTGATCGTGGATGACGACGCGGCCGTGCAGATCACGATCCGGCTGCTCCTGGAGAGGGCCGGTCATCACGTCACCGTCGCCGGCGATGGCCGCAAGGGACTAGCGCTGTTCGAGGCTAGCCGGTTCGACCTGTTGTTTCTCGACATTTTCATGCCCGGCATGGACGGGCTGGAAACGATGCGCCACATCCGGGTGCTGGCACCGGCCATCCCGATCATCGTCATTTCCGGCCGTTCGGCCGCGCCGGACGCCTATGCGGAGCCGGATTTCCTGAAGATGGCAACCAAGCTCGGCGCAGAGGCAAGCCTGCAAAAGCCGTTCCGACCAGGCGCGCTGCTCGCGGCGGTCGATGGTTGCCTAGGCACGGCACAGGCGGCATCGCTGGGGAATCCGGATGTCAGCACCGGCCAGCGATGACAAGGAGCTTCATTCCGTTACAGGCCGGAACAGGCGCGGCCATTCGGGAAGCGGTGTGAATATCCCCATGACGCTCGCAACGCGGCTTGCCATCGCGATGATCCTGCTGGTGGCGGTGACCGTGGCCGCAGTCGGATGGTTGGGCTATCGCAACACCACCCAAGCCGTCATTCCGCGGGTGCTGGAACGCGTCGAAGCCCAGTCACGGCTGCTGGCAACCAATCTCGAATCCTACGTTGCCGGCGCGCGCGGCGACCTGCTCGGCTACCGCTCGGCCGCAGCCATCAACGGCCTGATCCGCGCTCGCATTGGTGGAGGCATCGACCCATCCGACGGAGTTTCGGAACAAACCTGGCGCGAGCGCATCGCCGCGCGGCTCGCCGCCGAGATCGACGCCAAGCCCAGCTACGGCCAGTTTCGCATCATCGGTCTGGACGACGACCAGCGCGAGCTGGTCCGCGTCGATCGCTCCGGCCCGAATGGAAAGGCGCGGATCGTCCCCAGCGACGAATTGGAGCGCAAGGGCGAACGAACCTACTTCCAGGAGACGATTCGACTGGCGGCGGGTGAAATCTATGTTTCCCCGATCAATCTCGCCACGCGCCAGGGGGGAACCACCGCCTCCCACGTTCCGACGTTGCGCGTCGCCACACCCCTGTTCACGTCGGACGGCAGGCCGTTCGGCATCATCATTGCCAATATCGACATGCGTCCGGCCCTCGAGCGCGTCCGAGCGACGGCTGCCTCAGGAGGAGAGATCTACGTCGTGAATTCGCGCGGCGACTATCTCGTCCATCCCGATCGCACGCGGGAATTCGGCGCATTGCATGATCGTCCCAACGACTGGCGCAAGGATTTTCCATATTTTGCAGCCTTGGCCGGGACGCTGGAAGGATCCACGCGGCTCATGACCGACGGATCGGGCCGCCCGAGCGGGGCTGCCATCGCGCCGGCGCTGCTCGTGGGCAAGGAATGGGTTGCGATCATCGAGACGATTCCCCCGCCGGTGTTCGGCCTCGTGCCGGCAGCCATTCAAAGAACGTCCTTGCTCGTCGGCGGGCTTGCCGTGCTCGCTGCAGCTTTACTCGCGGTGCTCCTGGCGCGCTCGCTGACGCGCCCGATCGGGCGCCTGACCGCGGCCGTGGAAGCCATCGGCGACGGGCGTCCCGCGGACATACCGGTCGATGCCAGCGGCGAGACCGGCGTGCTGGCACGGGCCTTTGCCCAGATGGTTGAGGAGACCCGGGCGAAAACGGCCGCGCTCCAACGCGAGATCGAGGAGCATCGCCGCACCGAGGCAGCCCGAAGCCATCATGCGGCGCGCGAGCGCTTGTTCAGCGCCGCAGTGGAATCATCCGACGATGCGATCGTGATGCAGACGCTCGATGCGATCATCACGGGCTGGAATCCGGCTGCCGAACGCCTCTACGGCTATTCGGCGGACGAGGCGATCGGGAAATCCACCGCGATCATCGTACCTGCCGATCGCCGCGAGCAGGGCAAGCTCTATTTGCAGCGGATCGCCCGGGGCGAACCAATAGAACGGTTCGAGACGGTGCGCTTGCGCAAGGACGGCACTCCGGTCGAGATCTCGCTCAGCCTCTCGCCGATCAGGGGACCGTCGGGCGAGATCGTCGGTGCCTCCGGATCTGCGCGCAGCCTCACCGAGGCGCGGCGGGCCGAACGGGCGCTGCAGCAGCAGCTCGAGGAGCGGCGGCAGATCTTCGAGACGTCGCAGGACCTGATCATGGTGATGGACGCGCACGGCCACATCGCGCAGATCAGCCCGAGCAGCGAGGCCATTCTCGGCTACCCGCCGGAGGAGATGATCGGCCGCAACGGCGCCGACTTCGTTCATCCCGACCATCTGGAGCAGTCTCGCCAGAACATGCGCGTGATGCGGCGCGGTGAGCGGCCGAAGCTCGCTGATACGCGCTGCTTCCACAAGAACGGACACGAGGTCTGGCTGTCCTGGCTCGGCAACTGGTCCGAGCAGGCGCAGCGCTTCTTCTTCGTCGGACGCGACATGACGGAGGCGCGGCTCGCGCAGGAATCGCTGCGCGAGAGCGAACGTCTCGCCCGCAACATCGTCGAGACCTCGCTCGATGCGTTCGTGCAGACCGACGAGACCGGCAGCATCCTGAACTGGAATTCGCAAGCCGAACGGCTGTTCGGCTGGCGCCGCGACGAGGTGCTCGGCAAGAACACGATCGATCTGATCGTCGCCGAAAGCGAACGCGAAAGGGTCTGGACCGGCCTGAAGCACTTCCTGGAAAACGAGGGCGACAGGACGTTGAATCGGCGCCGCGAGCTAATGTGCCGCCGCCGCGACGGCAAGGAGTTCAGGGCCGAGCTCAGCGTCACCGCGCTGAAGCGCCGCGAGGGCCTGCTGTTCAACGTCTTCTACCGCGACCTCACCGACAAGATCGCCGCCGAGGAGCGCATCCGTCATGCCGAGAAGATGGAGGCCGTAGGCCAGCTTACCGGCGGCGTGGCGCACGACTTCAACAACATCCTCACCGTCATCACCGGAACCATCGAGATCCTGGCGGAGGCGGTCGAGAAGGAGCCGCAACTCGCGGCCATCACCAAGATGATCGACGAGGCGGCCGCGCGCGGCGCCGATCTGACCCAGCACCTGCTCGCCTTCGCGCGCAAGCAGCCGCTCCAGCCGCGCGAGGTCGACATCAACTCGCTGATCGTGGACACCGCGAAACTGCTGCGCCCGACGCTGGGCGAGCAGATCCAGATCGAATCGGCATTCGAGGACGAGAGCTGCGTCGCGATCGTCGATCCCAACCAACTCACCACTGCCATCCTCAACCTCGCGCTCAATGCCCGCGATGCCATGCCAGGCGGCGGCAAGCTGATCCTGGAGACGGGCGCCGCCTATCTCGACGAGGTCTATGCCAGCGCCAACGACGTACCGCCGGGGCACTACGCGCTGATTGCCGTGAGCGACACCGGCACCGGAATCCCTGCGAACTTGCTGCCCAGGGTGTTCGATCCCTTCTTCACCTCGAAGGGCCCGGGCAAGGGCACCGGACTCGGACTCTCAATGGTTTACGGCTTCATCAAGCAGTCCGCTGGGCACATCAAGATCTACAGCGAGGAAGGCCACGGCACCACGATCAAGATGTACCTGCCGCCGGGCAAGACACCGACGGCGGTCGGCGAGGGTGTGACGGCGGCGCCAATCGAGGGCGGGCACGAGACCATCCTTGTGGTCGAGGACGACCGGCTGGTCCGTGACTACGTATTGGCTCAGCTGCATTCGCTGGGATACGTCACCTTGCAGGCCGCGAACGCGGCCGAGGCGCTCGCGATCGTCGCCGCAGGCAAGCCGTTCGACCTCCTGTTCACCGACGTCATCATGCCCGGCAAGATGAACGGACGTCAGCTCGCCGACGAGCTCCAGAAGACCCGCCCCGATCTCAGGGTAGTCTACACGTCCGGCTATACCGAGAATGCGATCATCCATCATGGCCGGCTGGATGCGGGCGTGCTGCTGCTGGCCAAGCCTTATCGCAAGTCCGATCTGGCGCGGATCATCCGAAAGGCATTGAGCGAGTGAGGCATGTTCGCGTGTCCCGGACAAGTGCGCAACGTAGAACGCTGCGCCGCACAGTCGGAACCCAGAACTTCTTGCGATCAGTTGAAAAGATGGACACCGGCTCGGCAGCGCATCACTGCGTGACGCGCTGGGTCCGGGGCACGAAAGAGAGATCTCGTCCTACGACGCGCGCTGGGCTGCGGTCATCACGATGCGGATCAGGTCGGCGGCATTGCGCGCGCCGAGTTTCTTCATGATGTTGGCGCGGTGGTCCTCGATGGTACGCGGGCTGATGCCGAGCGTACGGCCGGCTTCCTTGTTGGATGCACCGGAGGCGAACTGCTCGAGCACCTCGCGCTCCCTGCGCGTCAACGGCTCGCGTCCGGGGAAATGCAGCGAACCGAATTTCGGCGACGCGTTCTCCGCCTGCCGTCGTGCATAGGCGCCGATCGCCTCGTCGAGTCGGCCGACAATCTCGCTGCCGCGGAATGGCTTCTCGATGAAGTCGAGCGCACCGCTCTTGATCGCGCCCACCGCCATCGCGATGTCGCCCTGCCCGGAGATCATGAAGATCGGCGCCGGATAGTCCTCGCCGTGCAATTCCTTGAGAATGTCGAGGCCCGACTTTCCGGGAATATGCACGTCGAGCAGGATCGCAGCCGGTGTGCGGTTTCGCGCGACGGAGAGCAGCGCTGCGCCGTCCGCAAAACAGATCACCTCATAGCCCGCCGCCTTCAACACCATCGACAAGGTGTCGCGAACGGCAGGGTCGTCGTCGACCACGAAGATTTCACCGCGAGAGCTTTGTTCGGCCATGTGCCACATCCGGTTGGCATGAAGGACTCGCGTCCGCGCCAACCGTTATGGCGTTCGGCGCGGATTCGGCCCACCCGTATTTGTACGGGACACGGACTTAACGCACAAGTAGCGGCATGGCGCCTAATTGCAGGGGACGGAGAATATCCATGCTAAATTTGGCCGATACGCCGCCGTTGGTCGCAACGCCCGAAGTCGAGAGCCGTGAGCTGATTGCGGCTGACCTTCGCTTGCTGATCGCGCAGATCGAGACCAGCATGCGCCGGATCGCCGCAGCCATGGATCAAGAACACGGCGATGATCCGGAAAGTTCCGCGGACGTCTTCATCCTCGACGACGTCACGCCCCCATACGCCACCGCGAGCGCCGCCCTCGGCGCCTGCCGGGCGGGGCTTCGCCACGCCCTGCAATGCCTATCGGAATCCAGCGACGCGTAGCATCGCGATCAGCGCGGCGGCGCAGCAGCCGCATCCGATCGCATGGCAGCTCCGCAGCTAAAGCGCGACGAGATCAGGATCAATCGTCATCGCGCTTTAGGCTGTTGTTTGAGCATGATCTTTTCGGAAAACCGCTTCGCACTTTGCGCTAACGCGGCCCTTCGGGTCCGGATCATGCTTCAGGCGCGGTGCCGTTCCACGATCGCCTCGGTGGCGACACCACCCCAAGTGTGGATTGCGGGCAAGCCCATCGCGGTCTTGCTGAGATTAGCCAGGCTGATGCGCAGGGCCGCGAGATCCAGCGGCTTCGGCAGGCTCTGGAGCTCGATCCCGACGGAACGGGCGAAGCTGCGGGCGGCACTGCGGCGCTTGCCGTCCATACCGCTGATCACGATCACAGCGCCGGCGAATTTCGCCTCTTTCATCTCGCGCAGCACGTCGATTCCGTCGCCATCTTCCAGCACGAGATCGAGCGTCACGCAGTCGAAGCGCGCGGCGCGGAGCTTCTTGATCGCTTCCGCCACCGACGGCGCCACGGTGACTTCGTGGCCGGCCTGCTTGGCGGCGACCGTGATCAGGCTGCGCTGCGTGGCGTCGTCATCGACCACCAGGAGCTGAAGCGCACGCCGCTCGGCGACGTCGGGCAGGTTTGACGGGATCGGAGAGAGAGAGCTTCTGGGCATTGCCGTATCCTGAGATTGAGACCAGCAATGGCTACACGGCTCGCGCTTAGACGACGTAAAGCTGCTTCGGCAAATTGGTTCGGATGTTTCAGCAAATGTAAAGCAACGTGGCGGAAAGCGCGGCGGCAGCCACGCCCTGATCAGGCCGCGGCGTCATGGCCGCCGGCCGCGCCGCGCTTCTTCCGGTTCTTGCCACGCAGGAACTGGATGTCCATCTCGGCGCCGTTGACGCGCACCAGCTCGCAGCGGCGGTAGGCGAGGCCAGTTGACGACAGCAGCAGGAAGAACTCTTTCAAGTTCAGCCCCTGGATCGAGCCTTCCACCGTGAGGATGGCGTCGGTATCGGAGATCGCGTTGAGCTTGCAGTCGCGCCGCCAGGTACCGTCGATCGCCATGATGCAGACGTCATAGCCACGGCTGAACGTCACGCGCTCCGCACCTTTTCCATCCTCGGCCATGCTTAGCGTCCTGCCATCACCGCGAGGCGGGGGGCCGCGCCGGCCAGAGCCGGCTTGGCTGCCGCCGTGCGCGGATCGTTCGGCTTGTAGAGGCCGCGCCGTTCCGCAATCGGCCTGAACGTGTCGGTCAGTCCGACCACGGTCTCGGCTGCACCCAGCACCAGGAAGCCATCGGGCTCGATCTGGCGCGCCAGACGGTTGAAGATGTTGATCTTGGTGTCCTGGTCGAAATAGATCAGCACGTTGCGGCAGAAGATTACGTCGAAGGTGCCGAGCTGGGCAAAATCGTGCAGCAAGTTGAGCTGCCGATGCTGGATCATCGCCCGCAATTCGGGATTGATCTGCCAGGTCTCGCCGGTCTGCTTGAAATATTTGACCAGCATCTGGATCGGCAGGCCACGCTGCACCTCGAACTGGCTGTAGACCCCGGCCTTGGCCTTTTCCAGCACCTCCTGCGACAGATCCGTCGCGATGATCTCGATGCGCCAGCCGGCGAGGGCCGCGCCCATCTCCTTGAGGCACATCGCCAGCGAATAGGGCTCCTGCCCGGTCGAGCCGGCGGCGCACCAGATGCGCACGCTGCGGCGGCCGGCGCGCGCCTTGATGACCTCGGGCATGATCGTGTCGCGGAAATGATCGAACGGCACCTTGTCGCGAAAGAAGAAGGTCTCGTTGGTGGTCATGGCTTGGACCACGTCGGTGATCAGCGGGCGCGAGCCGGCTTGCAGCTTCTGCACAAGCTCGGCGATGCCGGAGAACCCGGCCTTGCGGGCGAGCGGCAGCAGGCGGCTTTCGATCAGATATTGCTTGTCTGCGGATAGGTCGAGACCGGAATTATCCTTTAGGAACTTGCGCAGATACTCATACTCGGTCGGCGTCACTGATGGCCTCTTCGAAACTGTACACGGGACACTCTGGCCAAAACACGCGGGCCAGACATACTCAGACCATGGCTTGCCCGACCGGGATCAAACCAACTTCAGCGAATTTATCGGCGATAATGTCCTTGTCGAAGGGCTTCATGATGTACTCGTTGGCGCCGCCGCTGAGCGCCTGGGCGATATGAGCCACGTTGTTCTCGGTGGTGCAGAACACCACCTTGGGCTGGTCGCCGCCGGGCAGGCGACGCATGTGGCCCATGAACTCGAAGCCGTCCATCACAGGCATGTTCCAGTCGAGCAGCACCGCATCGGGCAGCTTGCGCTGGCAGATTTCGAGCGCCTTCGACCCGTCCTCGGCCTCGGTGACCTCGAACTCGAGACCTTCCAGGATCCGGCGCGCGATCTTGCGCACGACACTGGAATCATCGACCACCAAACACGTCTTCATTTCGGTTCTCCGGCTTCGATGTTTCGGTTGGCTCACGCAGCCATTTGCACTTTGGTTTCGAGCTCGAGGACGCGATCGACGTCGAGGACGACCATGAGCTGGCCGTCGAGGCGGTGGACGCCGCCGGCGAGCTTGGCCATGCGGGGGTCGAGGTTGA
>NZ_JADPKH010000082.1:0-266416 GCF_023073835.1 Bradyrhizobium sp. 153
TCACCCTGACACCACCATCTCCTTGCGCCTCAAGCTCAAGCGCGCCGGGTGGAACGATGCCTTTCTTTTTGAGCTCCTCGGCCACATGCGATAGCCCTGCCCTCCAGGGGAGGGTGGCAGCGCGCCGCTGCACTAACGCCGCCGCTCGCTCTTCTTCCTGAACCGGACGCTCACACCGTCAGGCATGCGCGTCGCCACGAAGCCGGCGGCGAGGCAGGCTTCGCGTTGCGGCATCTGGATGTCGGGGCTGCGCAGGCTGTCCCACCAGGAGGCACGATGCGCCGCGCGCGGCAGAGCCGCGCCGATGATCTCCTCGATCTGCTCGAAGCTCAGCACCAACTCATCCTGCTTCTGCCGCATCAGATAGTCGCGCAACGCGTCGTAGTCGTTCACAATCGTCCTCTCGTCCCGCTCGCATGAGGCTGCCCAAAACCGTGCGCCTCATAAACCGATTCTTAACTCATTGCGGCAAGGCCGTCCTGCCTTAAACACTACTCAAGCTTTCGGGCGCATCCACTAGGATCGGGAGCAAGCGATGCTGTCTCGATGGCGCGAAGTCACGGCCCGCCGGCCGTGGCGGATTTCGGCGAAGCTGCTGATCATCTCGTCCGTGGTGACGGTGATCGGCTTCTCCGCCATTTGCGTCAATGTGATGCTGGACATGCGCCGCGGCGAGGAGTCGCTCGCCCGCCAGACCCTGGAGAATTTGGCGACGACCATCGAGTCCGACGTCAGCCGCAACATCGAGATTTATGACCTGTCGCTGAAGGCGGTCGCCGCCAACATGCTGCTGCCCGAGCTTGCGACGGTCTCGAAGCCGATCCGTCATCTGATCCTGTTCGACCATGCGACCACCGCGAGGCATTTCGGCGCCATCCGGGTGTTCGATGCCGAGGGCCGGCTGACCATCGACGCCTCCACCCTCGACCCGCTGCCGGAGGTCAGGAGCGAGGAAGATTACTTCAGGGTTCATCGCGACAATCCGGACATCGGGCTCTTCATCAGCCGTCCCATGCTGTTTCGTGGCGCCTATTCCATCGTGCTAAGCCGGCGCGTCAGCGATACCGACGGCGGCTTCATGGGCGTCGTCGCCGGCTCGATCCGATTCAGCTATTTCCACGAATTGTTCGAGCGGCTGAACCTCGACCCCGACGACAGCATCACCGTGCTGAAGCGCGACCGCACCATCATGATGCGACGGCCGTTCGATCTCGACGTCATCGGCAAGAATCTCGGAACGCAGCAGAGCTGGAAGGCCGACAATCTCAAGGCCGGCGGGTCCTATGCCGGCCAGGGTCCGGTAGACGCGACGCCGCGGCTCTATTCCCGAAGCGGCGACAGCGGGCCGCTGTTCGTGGTGGCGGGCAAGCCGCTGACCGCCGTGTTCGAGCTCTGGCAGAGGGAAGCCTATCGCATCGGCGCCGTGGTCCTGGCGCTGATCCTGTTCATGCTGGCCTCGACGCTGGTGCTCGCGCGCGAGATTGGCCGACGTGCCGAGGCCGAGCACAAGCTCGAGGAGATGGCGACGACGGACGCGCTCACCGGCCTGAAAAACCGCCGCAAGTTCGATTCCGTCATCGACGTCGAATGGCGCCGCGCGATGCGCCAGAAGGCGCCGGTCGCACTGTTGATGATCGATGCCGATCACTTCAAGGCTTACAATGACACGTTCGGTCACCAGGCCGGCGACCAGGTGCTGGTCGGCATCGCCATCTGCATTTCCGACTCGGTGAGCCGCGCCGGCGACTGCGCCGCGCGCTACGGCGGCGAAGAATTCGCCGTACTGCTGCCGAACATTTCGGCCGCGGATGCCTACAAGATCGCCGAGACGATCCGGCTCAAGGTGCAGGGCTGGTCCGACGATCAGGCGAGCACAACGGTCTCCTGCGGCATCGCCAGCCTCGTTCCCAGTGCCGGCATGGACTGGCCGGTCCTGGTCGCCGCCGCCGACAAGGCGCTCTATGCCGCCAAGGCCGGTGGGCGCAACCAGTCGGTGGTCGCGAGCTTGCCGCAGTTGTCGCTGGTGGCGTGAGACGGCTGCCGTCGGCGACGAGCAGCGTGCCTAATTTCGGTGTCGTCCCCGGCTAAAGCCAGGCCCCCTTACCCAAAAAGAGTCGTGGCACGAGCTGATCACCACGCGCCTGCGCCAAACACCGTCTCGGGGTAATGGTCCTGGAGCGCTTGTCCAGGACGACGCGAAGGAGCTACTGCCCCAGATACTTCTTCATCTCCGCGATCAGCCCATCGCGCAGCTCCGGGCGCTTCATGCCGTAGGCGATGTTGGCGCGGAGGAAGCCGGGCTTGGAGCCGCAATCGTGACGCTCGCCCTCGAACTCGACGCCATAGAATTTCTGGGCCTTGGCAAGACCGATCATGGCGTCGGTGAGCTGGATCTCCCCGCCGGCACCGCGCTCCTGGGTTTCGAGGATCTTGAAGATCTCGGGCTGGAGGATGTAGCGGCCGGTGATCGAGAGGTTGGAGGGCGCGGTGCCCTTGGCCGGCTTCTCGACCATGCCGTCGACCTCGAACATCTTGCCGTTGCGCTTTCCGACCCCGCAGATGCCGTATTGATGCGTCAGGTGATCGGGCACCGCCTCGACCGCGACGAGATTGGATTTCTCGCCGAGCGACGATGCCATATCGATCATCTGCTTCAGGCAACCCGGCGTGTTGAGCACGAGCTCGTCCGGCAGCACGACTGCAAACGGCTCGTTGCCGACGATGTCGCGCGCGCACCAGACCGCGTGACCGAGGCCGAGCGGCGCCTGCTGGCGCGTGAAGCTGACGGCGCCAGCGTCCGGCTGGTTCTGCGCCAGGATCTCCTGCTCGGCCGTCTTGCCGCGCGCCTCCAGCGTCGCGTCGAGCTCGAACATCCGGTCGAAATGATCTTCGATGACGTTCTTGTTGCGGCCGGTGACGAAGATGAAGTGCTCGATGCCGGCCTCCTTCGCCTCGTCATAGACGTACTGGATCAGCGGCTTGTCGACGATGGTCAGCATTTCCTTCGGCATCGCTTTGGTGGCGGGCAGGACGCGGGTGCCGAGGCCGGCGACGGGGAATACGGCTTTGCGAATTTTCATGGGATCGATCGAATACCTGAGGACGTGAACACAGCAATGGCATCTTGCTAGCCTGTTTGCAGCCGCCAACAAAGGCGGATGTGGGGCCTCGCCCCGACAGAGTTAAGAAAAAGGCCGTCACCAAAATTTCACCTTTGTTAAGCTATTGGCAACGCCTACCAGGCCTCCTGATGGCGGAATTTCAGGCCGATGGGTGGGACATGATGCAATCAGTGGCACGACTGGCAGGACGGACTGGGTCCGTGACCGGCGCGACGATGATTGCGGCGGCTTTGCTGCTGCCTGCATGCGCGCACGCCCAGGCGCAGAACGGCCTATCGAACCTGTTCGGCGGCATCTTCTCCGCCCCGAACGCGGCGCCGTCGCAAGCCTTGCCCGGCCCCGGCAGCGCACAAACTGGAGCTCAACCTTGGAGCGGCGAGGACGGCGCCTCCGGCCATCCGCTGATGACGGCCGCTGCGATCCGCGAGGCCGCGGGCAATTTCAACAATTGTGTCGCCGCGATGTGGCCGGATGCCGCACGCCGCAGCATCACGCAGGAGAATTTCCAGCGCTTCACCGCAGGCCTCAGCCCCGATTTGCGCATCATGGATCTGATGGACTCGCAGCCGGAGTTCACCAAATCGATCTGGGACTACCTCGACATTCTCGTGAACGACAACCGCCTCGCCAAGGGCCGCGAGATCCTCGCCACATACAAGGCGCAGTTCGACGCCACCGAAAAGGCCACCGGCGTCGACCGCTACATCATCGCCTCGATCTGGGGCATCGAGTCCAATTACTCGACGCAGATGGGCGACCGCAGCGTGCTGCAATCGACCGCGACGCTCGCCTGCATCGGCCGCCGCCAAACCTATTTCAAGGACGAATTCCTCTCCGCGCTGGAGATCCTCAACCGCGGCGATCTCAGGCCTGAGCAGCTGCGCGGCTCCTGGGCCGGCGCCTTCGGCCCGACCCAGTTCATGCCGACCGCATTCAAGCGCTTTGCCGTCGACGGCGACGGCGACGGGCGGCGCGACGTCGTCGACAATCCGACCGACCTGATCGCGTCGACCGCCAACAATCTGAAGAAGGACGGCTGGCAGGCCGGCCAGACCTGGGGCTACGAGGTCGTGGTGCCGCAAGGCTTCAACTACATGCTGGCCGACCGCGCCAAGGCGATGACGATCGCCCAATGGGAGAAGCTCGGGCTGAAGCGCCCGAACAACCAGCCCTTCCCGCATCCGGCCGAGAAGGCCTATCTGCTCGCGCCGGCCGGCGCGCAAGGACCAGGCTTCCTGATGCTGCAGAATTATCGCGTCATCATGAAGTACAATCCGGCCGAGGCCTATGCGCTGGCGATCGGGCATTTCGCCGACCGCTTGCGCGGCGGGGGCCCCTTCGTGCAGCCCTGGCCGCGGCAGGAACGGGAGCTGTCGCGCACCGAGCGGCTGGAGCTGCAGCAGCTGCTGGCCCAGCGCGGCTTCTACAAGGGCACCCCGGATGGCCAGTTCGGCGGCCAGACCCGGGAAGCCCTGCGCAATTTCCAGGCCTCAATCGGCGTGCCGGCCGACGGTTTTGCCTCCTCCGACGTGCTGGACCGGCTGCGCGGGCGGTAAAATCGCGCCCAAAGTAACCCTGAACAGGGATTTTGGCAGGCAGCCTTGACCGGGGCGGCTGTTCCCCGGTGTATGGCAGAAGATTCTGCAACAGAATCTGCCCGTTTGGCGCCTGATTCCGTTATTATATTCGAGCCACTTCCAATCCCATTGCGCGTGCCCGAGATCGCATGTCGAAGAAGTCCCTGTTCAAGGCGCTGACCGAGACCGGCCCATTGATCGCGCTGGGGACGGCGCTTGCGATCCTGGTGTCCGTCGCGGCCCCGGCCTCGGCGCAATTCTTCAACTTCCCCGGCTTCGGCGGCCCGCCACAGCGCGCGGCGCCACCGCCACCACGTGGTGGAGGTGGCGGCGGCTGGTTCGGCGGCGACTTCTTCGCACCATTCCAGCAACAACAGCCGCAGGCGCCGCGCCAGGATTTTTCGCGCGCGCCGGCGCCGGCCAAGCGCGACACTATCCCCGACAAGAACGTGCTGGTGATCGGCGACGCCATGGCCGACTGGCTCGCCTATGGCCTCGAGGACGCCTACGCCGAGCAGCCCGACATGGGCGTGATCCGCAAGCACAAGACCACCTCGGGCCTCATCAAGTACCAGCCGAAGGGCGAGCCCGCGGATTGGGCGGCTGCGGCGAAGGGCATCCTCGAGACCGAGAAGCCCGAAATCATCGTGGTCATGCTCGGCCTCAACGACCGCATCGCGATCCGCGAGCCTGTGGCCGACAAGTCGGACAAGGCCTCTGACAAGGACAAGAAGAACGACAAGGGCGCGCGCGGCAAGCCACCGGGCAAGCCCGGCGATGCCAAGCCCGACACCGCTGCCAAGCCTGAGGACAAACCCGCCGCGGATACTGACCTGCCGCAGGATGACGCCGACAACGCCGATACGCCGGCAGCCGCTGCGCCGGAGAAGACGGCGCGCAACCCGAATGGTCTCTACGAATTCCGCGACGAGCGCTGGATCGAGCTCTACGGCAAGAAAATCGAGGAACTGGCCAACGTGCTCAAGGCCAAGGGCGTGCCGGTGCTCTGGGTCGGTCTTCCCGCCATCCGCGGGCAGAAGGGTACGGCGGACATGCTGTTCCTGGATTCGCTCTACCGTGAAGGCGCAGCCAAGGCCGGCATCACCTATGTCGACGTCTGGGACGGTTTTGTCGACGAGGCCGGTCGCTTCCTTCAGAAGGGTCCGGACTTCGAAGGCCAAATTCGTCAGCTCCGCAGCTCTGACGGCGTCTATTTCACAAAACCCGGCGCGCGCAAGCTCGCGCACTATGTCGAGCGCGAGATCACGCGCCTGCTTGCGGGCCGCTCCGGTCCGATCGCACTGCCGAGCGAGCCGGCGACGCCCGACACCAGCGCCGAGCCCGGCAAGCCCGCGCCGCGGCCGCTGGCCGGACCGATCGTGCCGCTGGTCGCGGCCTCGATCTCGACCGATCAATTGCTGGGCGGGCCAGGCTCGCGTCCGGCCGCGGTCGATGCGCTCGCTGCGAAGACGATGGTGAAAGGCGAGCCGCTGAGCGCCCCCGCCGGGCGCGCCGACGACTATGCCTGGCCGCGCCGCGAAGTCGGACGCGAGCAGGCCAAGGGCGATACGCCGATGGCGACGACGACGCCTGACGGCAGCGCTGCTCAGGGTTCACCGGGGGCGGCCGCCGCAATCGCGCCGCCAAAGCTCGCGCCGAAGAAGCCGCAGCAGCTTCCGCCGCAGCAGCCGGCACAGGCAGCGCCGTCATTCCGGGATTTCTTCGGCTTTGGCTCTCCGCAGCCACCGCGTCAACTGGCGCCAGCCCCAGGCTCCCGCAATCCGAATCCGGCGATCCCGCGGCCGCCGGGCAATGTCGGGCGCGCGGCGGAAGCGATCCGGTAAATCGTATCTCTGATTTGAGTCGTCATTCCGGGCGCGCGGAGCGCGCGCCCCGGATGACGGGTCTAGCTGTTAGCCTAATAGCGCCAGCGCGGCGGCGGACGGCGGGCGGGGCGCGACATCAGAAGCGCGAGTGCGAAGCCGATGCCGGCCGCAGTCAGCAGCGCGCCGAGCGGGTTGTCCTGCACCTTGCGGGCGATGGCTTGCGTGCCGTCGCGGAACGTATCGCCGCTGGCCTCATAGGCATCCTTGGCGTAGCTGGAGGCCGTGTCCGCAGCTTCGCGCGCCGCGTCCTTCGCCTGGCCGTACAGGTTCTGCACCGTGCCTGCGGCTTCCCGTGCCTTGCCTGAGGCCTGCGTTTTGGCGTCGCCCGCCATCTCGCCCACGGTGCCTTCCACGCCGCCTGCCATTTCCTTGGCTGATCCAATGATCCGATCCGCGTCCATGATAATCCTCCTCGGTGATCAGCCGAAGTAACCGATCAGAAGCAGCGCGGTTCCTTGCCATGGCCTACAGAATGAGGCCGCCATCGACGACCAGCGTCTGCCCCACGATGTAGGACGACAGCGGCGAGGCCAGGAACAGCGCCGCGCCCGCCATGTCGGCCGGCGTGCCCAATCGCCGGAGCGGGATGCGCGCGAGCGCGCCTTCGAGCCGCTTGGGATTGTCGGTGGTCACCTTCGTCATCTTGGTGTCGACCAGACCGGGCGCGATGCCGTTGACGCGGATGCCGTCCTCGGCCCAGGCCTCGCCCAGCGTACGTGTCAATCCGACAGCGCCGGTCTTCGAGGCGTTGTAGGCGGGATTGCCCATGGTGGAATGATAGGCCGCGGTCGAGGACACCATGATCAGCACGCCCTTCGCATCCCGCAGCATGGAATGAAACCGCGTCGCGCAGGCCATCAGGCTCATCAGATTGACCTCCACGACCTTGCGGAAGCCGGCCATCTCGAATTCGCCGCGGCGATAGAGCACCGCGCCTTGCGCGAGCACCAGGATGTCGAGCCGCTCGAAGGGTGGCTTGAACGCCTCGATCGCCCCGGCATTGCTGACGTCGAGCTGAGCGAAGGCGAGGCCGGTGAGATCAGAGCCTTCCTCAATCGAATAATCCTCGGGCCGAGCGCGCGTGCCGCAGACGGCGACATGCGCACCCCTGGCGCGAAAAGCTTGCGCAATGCCGTTGCCGATACCGCTGGAACCGCCGACCACCAGCACCTGCCTGCCTGAGAAATCGAGCTCGTTTGCCATCGCGGCCTCCCGCTTGTTTTTGCTTGTTTGACCTGTCTGCGGATCGATGCCAGCCTTGTCAATCATAACAAGAACAAGCAGGGCGCGAGGAAGCAGCATGTCCGAATTCAAACAGCTCAGCCGGTCAGTAAAGGGCCTGACCGTCCTCGTCACCGGCGCGGCCAGCGGCATGGGACGCGCCACCGCGCGCGTGTTCGCCACCGAAGGTGCGAACGTTGCCCTGACCGATTATGACGAGCAAGGCGCGCATGCGGTTGCCAAGGAAATCGCGGCAAGCGGCGGAGCAGCGAGGGCGTGGAAGCTCGATGTTGCCGATGGCGACGAGATCAAGCGCGTGGTCGGCGATGTCGCGGCGCATTTCGGCGGGCTCGACATCGTCGTCAACAATGCGGGCATCTCAGTGCGGGTCGCGATCGATGACGAGGCCTATGAGGACGCATGGGCCAAAGGCCTCGCCGTGATGCTGACGGCGCATCCGCGCGTGATCCGCGCCGCGCTGCCGCATTTGCGCAAGTCGAAGTGCCCGCGCATCCTCAACATCGCCTCGACCGAGGCGCTCGGCGCCACTGCCCTGCACAGCCCCTATTCGGCGGCGAAGGGCGGCGTTGCGAGCCTCACCCGTTCGCTGGCGGTGGAGCTCGGCCGCGAGGGCATCACCGTCAACTGCATCTGTCCCGGCCCGATCCGCACGGCCATCACCGATCGCATCTCGGAGGAGCACAAGACCATCTACGCCAAGCGCCGCACTGCACTCGGCCGTTACGGCGAGCCCGAAGAGGTCGCGCATGTGACGCTCAGCCTGTGCCTGCCGGCCGCCTCCTTCATCACCGGTGCGGTGATCCCGGTCGACGGCGGCCTGATGGCCCGGAACGCGTAAGAGCCATGCGCGCGGCGCGTTGACATCGCCGGGCGCGGGAGGCATTTTTTTCGCAAACGGAGCGGGAAAACTGCTCACAGATGCGGGAGAAATCGCCATGACGATCGCCATCCGGCAGCTTCAGAAGCATTTTGTCGGCGAGGTTTCGGGCCTCGATTTGCGCAAGCCACTCACGGCGGATGAGGCGCGCGAAGTCGAGGCCGCGATGGACAAATATGCGGTGCTGGTCTTCCACGATCAGGACATCACCGACGAGCAGCAGATGGCGTTCGCGCTGAATTTCGGCCAGCGCGAGGATGCGCGCGGCGGCACCGTCACCAAGGAGAAGGACTATCGGCTGCAATCCGGCCTGAACGATGTCAGCAATCTCGGCAAGGACGGCAAGCCGCTGGCGAAAGACAGCCGCGCGCATCTGTTCAATCTCGGCAACTGCCTCTGGCATTCCGACAGCTCGTTCCGTCCCATCCCGGCAAAATTCTCGCTGCTGTCCGCGCGCGTGGTGAACCCGAAGGGTGGCAACACCGAATTCGCCGATATGCGCGCGGCCTATGACGCGCTCGACGACGAGACCAAGGTTGAGATCGAGGACCTCGTCTGCGAGCACTCGCTGATGTATTCGCGCGGCTCGCTCGGCTTCACCGAATACACCGACGAGGAAAAGGAGATGTTCAAGCCGGTGCTGCAACGTCTGGTGCGCACGCACCCGGTGCATCGCCGCAAATCGCTGTACCTCTCATCGCATGCCGGCAAGGTCGTCGGCATGAGCGTGCCGGAGGGCCGTCTATTGCTGCGCGATCTCACCGAGCACGCGACGCAAGCAGAGTTCGTCTACGTCCACAAATGGAAGCTGCATGACCTCGTGATGTGGGACAACCGCCAGACCATGCACCGCGTCCGCCGCTACGACCAGTCGCAACCGCGCGACATGCGCCGCGCAACGGTGGCGGGCACCGAGCCAACGGTACAGCAGCAGGCGGCGGAGTAGCGCGTCATTCACGATGCGTGGTCATCGCCCGGCTTGATCCGGGCGATCCAGTACTCCGAGACGGTTGTGATCGCGCCGATAGGCTGCGGCGTACTGCATGCCCCGATCAAGCCGGGGCATGACAGCGAGGGTGACGTACGACACCGGACGACGGCTAACAACTACGCGTGCCCGGCCTCGTTGGAGAGCATGCCGGGATCAATGCCGATTTTCTGCAAAGCGCGGTTGTATTTGTCGTCGACGTCGTCGCCGAAGATCAGATCCGCGTCCGCGTCGCAATGCAGCCAGCCGTTGCTCTGGATCTCGGTTTCGAGCTGGCCCGGCGCCCAGCCGGCATAGCCGAGCGCGAGGATGGCGTGCTTGGGGCCGGAGCCGTTGGCGATCGCGCGCAGGATGTCGACGGTCGCGGTGAGGCAGACGCCATCGTCGATCCGCAGCGTCGCATTCTCGATGTAGAAGTCGCTGGAATGCAGCACGAAACCACGGCCGGTGTCGACAGGACCGCCGCGCAGCACCTTCATGCTTTCGGCATTTTCCGGCAGCTTGATGTGCTCGCCCTTCTTGATGATGCCGAGCTGCATCAGGAGCTCGGGGAAATCGATGGAGCCCGCGGGATGATTGACAATGATTCCCATCGCGCCTTCGGCGGAATGGGCGCAGAGATAGATCACGGAGCGCTCGAAACGGGGATCGCCCATCACGGGCATTGCAATCAGGAGCCGGCCGTCGAGATAACCGGCCGAATTGGGGAGCGCGGGGCCTGCGCTGCGGGTGCTGTCGCCCGTCCTCTTGCCTGTAGGAGCCATGGTGAAGCACTCCGGTTTCAATTCCTATCCTGATGTCGGGCCCGGCCGCTGTCAAATCAAGGCTTGCAGAGACCTGGTTCAGATGCATCCATCACAAGCAATTCAATGGTTTGCCCTAGGGCGCCCCTGTAAAGACGTGCCATGACCAGCATAGTTCCCCTGCGTGCGGCGATTGGCGTCGCGACAACCCTGATCGCAGCGTCGCTGGCATCCGCAGCCCGTGCCGACGACGCTTCGCCGTGGCAGCGCGACGGACATTCCGCAGTGCGGCTGGTTGCGGGCTCGCGCAGCGGCGCTGTCCTGCTTGGCGGTATCGCGTTCCAGCTCCAACCGGGATGGAAGACCTACTGGCGCGTGCCCGGCGACTCCGGCGTTCCGCCGCGGTTCGACTTCTCCAAGTCGGACAATGTCGAAGCGGTGACCGTGATGTGGCCGGCGCCGCTGAAGTTCGACGACGGCGCGGGCGGCCATTCGATCGGCTACCGCGACCAGATCGTGCTGCCCCTGCGCATCGTCGCCAAGGCCGCCGACAAGCCGGTGACCTTGCGCGCCGAGATCAACTATGCGGTGTGCGAGAAGCTCTGCATTCCCGTCGAAGCCCGCGCCGAACTCGGCTTCAACAGCGTCGCCTCGACCGAGGACGCCAATCTGCGCGCGGCGCTGGACACCGTGCCCAAGCCGGCCAATATCGGCGATCCCAATCCGCTTACCATCCGCGACGTCAAGCGCGAGGGCAACAAGGTGGTCGTCGACGTGGTCGCGCCGGCGGACGCGCGCAACATCAATCTGTTCGTGGAAGGGCCGACACCCGATTGGGCGCTGCCGATTCCGGCCCCGGTCCATCACAGCCCGCCGGACGTGAAGCGATTTTCCTTCGAGCTCGAGGGGCTGCCGCCGGGCGCCAAGCCCGACGGTGCGGCGCTGAAGTTCACGCTGGTGGGACCGGACAGGTCGTACGAGTTCAATACGAACTTGGAGTAGCGTCGTCCCAACCCGAGCCGTGGTCCGGGACAAGCGCAGCGAATCGGAGCGCGGACCCACTACCCCAGGGAGTAGTGGTGGCGCGAACTCGTCGCCCCGAGCCTTCGTCCAACTTCTCCCTGGGGCAACGGGTCCTGGCCTTCGCCGGGACGACGTTGCGGTTTCTACAGCACGCCCACCCAACCGAATCTTAACGAGTGGTTGCTAATTCCCGGGCCTGCCGCAGTATGCGGACGGGGAACTCGAATTGGCCGTGATGGATGCACAACCCGCAACGACCGGACCAGCCGGGTTGATCGCGCGGCTGCGCGGCACGCTGACGGGCGGCTCGAGCGAGGCCTCGCTGACGCGGCGGCTGGCCGCCATCATCTTCGTCATCCGCCTCATCAGTGCAGGCCTCGCCTATGTCTCGCAGATTCTGCTCGCGCGCTGGATGGGCACGTCCGACTACGGCATCTATGTCTATGTCTGGACCTGGGTGCTGCTGCTCGGCAGCATGATGGATTTCGGCATCTCCGCTTCCGCGCAAAAGATCATTCCGGAGTACCGCGCCAGCGGCGCGCACGCGTTGCTGCGCGGCTTTCTCTCCGGCAGCCGCTGGCTCACCTTTATCGTCTCGGCGCTGGTGTCGCTCGGTCTTGCCGGCATCGTCAGGCTGCTGTCACCCTGGATCGATCCGGCCGAGGTGCTGCCGCTCTATATCGGCTGCATGACGCTGCCGGCCTTCGTCGTCGCCAACACCCAGGACGGCATCGCGCGCTCGCACGACTGGATGCAGCTCGGCCTGATGCCGCAATTCATCATCCGACAGGCGCTGATCATCGGCATCACGGCGTGCGCCTTCCTGCTCGGCTATCATCTCGGCGCAGTCGCTGCGATGGTCGCGAGCCTAGGTGCGGTGTGGATCGCGATGGCCGGGCAGATGCTGGTGCTGAACCGCAAGCTCGCCGATCACATCGAGCCGGGCCCCAAGGCCTACGACATCGGCGGCTGGCTGGCCGTCTCGCTGCCGATCCTGCTGGTCGAGAGCTTCTACCTGCTGCTGTCCTACACCGACGTGCTGGTGCTCCAGCAGTTCCGCTCCTCTGACGAGGTCGGCGTCTATTTCGCCGTGGTGAAGACCCTGGCGCTGGTTTCCTTCATCCACTACGCGATGTCGGCGACGACGGCGCATCGCTTCGCCGAATACAACGCAAGCGGCGACAAGGCGCGGCTGTCTGCCTATGTGACGCACGCCATCAGCTGGACGTTCTGGCCGTCGCTGGCGGCGACCATCGTGCTGCTTGCGTTCGGCAAGCCGCTGCTCTGGCTGTTCGGGCCGCAATTCACCGTTGGCTACGATATCATGTTCGTCGCCGCGATCGGGCTGGTGGTGCGCTCCGCAATCGGGCCGGTGGAGCGGCTGCTCAACATGCTGGGCCAGCAGAAGATCTGCGCGCTCGCTTATGCGCTGGCTTTCGTGATGAACGTCGTGCTCTGCATCGCGCTGGTACCGCGCTACGGCGGCCACGGCGCCGCGGCCGCGACCTCGATCTCGCTCACCTTCGAGACGGTGCTCCTGTTCTGGATCGTGCGGCAGCGCCTCGGCCTGCACGTGCTGGCGTTTGGCAAATAGCGACCCGCGACCCTGCTCCTGGGGAACGGCGCGTTCGCAGCATGCATGGGAACGAAGCGAAATTCCTACCGATTTGCCGTCCGCAGCATGATTTTTCTTATTGGACCCAGGCAGTTGCATGCGGGAGGAATTTCATTCTACGTCGTGTTGCTCAACCGACGAGATCCACCTAAGATTCCCCTGACATGTTTGATCCACTCTACGTCGCCTCTGGATTCGGCGTCGGCTTGCTCGTCGGCATGACCGGCGTTGGCGGCGGTTCGTTGATGACGCCGCTGCTGATCCTGTTGTTCGGCATTCATCCCTCCACGGCGGTCGGGACCGACCTGCTCTATGCCGCCGCCACCAAGACCGGCGGCAGCGTGGTGCATGGCTGGTCGCGTAGCGTGCACTGGCCGGCGGTGCTGCGACTCGCCTGCGGCAGCATTCCAGCGAGCGCGGTGACGCTGCTGGTGCTGTGGAAGCTCGACCTCAGAAGCGATTCCGAGCGTAGCCTCGTCAATCTCGTGCTGTGCTTCGCGCTGATCCTGACTGCGACGTCGCTGATCTTCCGCAAGGCGATCATGGATCGCTACCGCAAACGCCTCGAGCAGGTCGACGAGCGCACCACCGCGATCGCGACCGTGATCACCGGAATCGTGCTCGGCGTGCTGGTCTCGATCTCGTCGGTCGGCGCCGGCGCAGTCGGCGTCACTGTGCTCCTGCTGCTCTATCCGCGCCTGCCGATGGCGAGCATCGTCGGCTCCGACATCGCCCATGCGGTGCCGCTGACGCTGGTTGCCGGCATCGGACACTGGGCGCTCGGTGACGTCGACTGGGCGCTGATGGGCGTGCTGCTGCTGGGCTCGCTGCCCGGCATCATCGTCGGCAGTTTTAGCGCAACGCGCGTGCCCGAGACGGTGCTGCGCCTGACGCTGGCGAGCGTGCTGTTCGTGGTCGCCGGCAAGATCATGTTCGCGGAATTGAATTTGTCGTCGGCGATCGTGACGGCGCTAGCGTGGACGCATTAGCCAGAGACCGCGCCCCACTCTCAGTGTTATCGCCCGGCTTGACCGGGCGATCCAGTATTCCGAGAAAGCTGTGATTGAATCGATAAGCCGCGGCGTACTTGATGCCCCGGTCCCGTCTCCGCCAAGGCTACGCCGGGGCCACAAGGGTACTCGGCCCGCCGGAGCTTTAGCGAAGGCGGCAAGCCGGGGCATGACAGCGAGCTAGCTGAACCGCGCGAACTACTCCGCCGTCCAGCCGCCGTCGATCGACAGATTGCTGCCGGTGATCTGCGCGGCATCGTCGCTGCACAGGAACAGGGCGAGCGCGGCAACCTGCTCGGAGGTGACGAACTCCTTGGTCGGCTGCGCGTCGAGCAGCACGTCGTTGATAACCTGCTCGCGCGTCAGATTGCGCGCCTTCATCGTGTCGGGGATCTGCTTCTCCACCAGCGGCGTCCAGACATAGCCCGGGCTGATGCAGTTGCAGGTGATCTTGTGGGTCGCGACCTCCAGCGCCACGGTTTTGGTGAGACCGGCGATGCCGTGCTTGGCCGACACGTAAGCCGATTTGAAGGGCGAGGCGACGAGTGAGTGTGCAGACGCCGTGTTGATGATGCGGCCCCAGCCCTTCTTCTTCATGCCGGGCACGGCGGCACGGATGGCATGGAAGGCCGACGACAGGTTGATGGCGATGATCTGGTCCCACTTCTCGAGCGGAAACTCCTCGATCGGCGAGACGAACTGGATGCCGGCATTGTTGACGAGAATGTCGACCGAGCCAAACGTCTTCTCGCCCAGCGCGATCATCCCGGCGATCTCGGCGGGCTTGGTCATGTCGGCGGGCGAGTAGATCACCTTGACCTTGAACTCGGATTCGATCTTGGTGCGCTCCTTCTCGATGTCCTCGGGCGAGCCGAAGCCGTTGATGACCACGTTGGCGCCGGCGGCGGCGAAGGCGCGTGCGTAAGCGAGCCCGATGCCGCTGGTCGACCCGGTCACGACCGCGTTCTTGCCTGACAGACTACCCATTCTATTCGCTCCTTTTTGCCGGGGGTGCGGTGACGTCCCCCGTGAGATCGTAGGTCACCATGGTCTCGCCGGACTGCGGCTTATCGAGCCAATCCTTGTGGCGCATCGACAGATGCACGTCGCGCACCCCGGCTTCCCAATGCTCGACCATGGCGACATGCGAGAAGTCGTAATCCTTGGACGAGGATTCGTAGTTCTTGCTGCGATAGATCAGATGCACCACCGTGACGGTGCTTTCGCGCGAGGCTTTCGCGAGGAATTCGACGGACGGATCGTTCTTCAGGTAATCCGGCAACTTGCTGATGAGATCTCGCACGGCCCTGCGGGCGTTGTGCAGCTGCTTGTTCTTGTCGGTGTTCATCCGCGTGCGGCTGGAATAGCGGATGTCTTTCTCGCGCTCGGCGGCTTCGAGCAGCGAGGTCGGCAGATCGCCGCGCGCGGAAAACAGGTCGACCTGGAAGATCAGCATGTCGCGGTCGACCTCGGCATCGAGCACGTAGTCGAGCGGCGTGTTGGAGGCGATGCCGCCGTCCCAGTAATGCTCGCCCTCGATCACGACGGACGGAAAGCCCGGCGGCAGCGCGCCGGAGGCCATGATGTGCTCGGGCCCGATGGTCTTGCCGAGCTTCTTGAACGCGTAATTGTCGAAATATTTGAAGTTGCCGGAGGTGACGCCGACCGCGCCGACGGACAAGCGCGTCTTCAGATCGTTGATGCGGTCGAAATCGACCAGACGCTCCAGCGTTTTCTTGAGCGGCGCGGTGTCGTAATAGCTTTCCGCCTCGGGGTGCCCCGGTGGCCAGAGCGGCGCCGGCGGAACGCGGGGTACGAAGAAGCCGGGCACGCCGAAGGTCGCGATCAGCGCTGCGCTCGTCGAATTGAACAGCTCGCGGCTGCGATCGCTCTTGCCGATCGGCTTCCACGGCACCGGCGCCGACACCATCTCCCAGAATTCCTTCAACCGCTTGACGCGGGTATGGCCCTCATTGCCGGCGATGATGGCTGCGTTGATAGCACCGATCGAGATGCCGGCGACCCATTCCGGCTCGAAGCCGTAGCCGCATAGCGCCTGGCAGGCGCCGGCCTGATACGAGCCGAGCGCGCCACCGCCCTGGAGGACCAGGACGCGTTGCGCATTCGCGGGGATGCTGGCGGTATCAGGACGATGATCTGTCATGAGGGAACAATAGCAAAAGGCAAGCCACCGTGGCGACACTGCGCCGCGGCGTCAATGCATCCGGGATCAAGTCTGGCTTATCGAGGGTCCGCCGAAGCCAAGATCATGGTCCAGAACACCTTGTATTTGGTGCCGGGAGCATAGCCCGCTGCGATGCCAAGTTTTGTGACACCGCTTTTGAGCATGTTGGCGCGGTGGGGTGGCGAGTCGCGCCAGCCGGAAAACGCTTCGGCGAGCGTATGATAGCCGGCCGAGACGTTCTCGACCGCCACGGTCGCGGGATAGCCGCCGGCGGCGAGCCGCTTGGCGAGTGGCGCGCGAACGTCATGGTCCATCTTGTTGGCGGCCGCCATAGCCTGGGACTGGGATTCGGCGAGCCGCATCAGATCGGGATCGATCACGACGGTGCTGAGCCCGTTGTTCTGGCGATATTGCGAGATCATCACGGCGGCAGCCTGCGCATCGAGCTTGGCGCCCGGGACCGCCATGTCGGTATACATGGACGGCTGCTGGACCGGCGCTTCGTTGCCGGCGCAGCCGGCTAGAAGCAAAGTGATGGATATTGCGGCCGCAGCGCGCATCAATCAGGCCCCCAAATGAGGGGCCGTTGTTGCATATCAACCGTGGCTGAAAGGTGAATTTTGAGGAAAATTTGACCCGACGAGGCGGCTCAAGCGCCCGCAAATATGCGGTAGCGGCGCGGCTCCAGCCCAATCGTGTCGCCGGCGCGCAGTTCCTTGTCGCGGGGGGCGTCGATCTCGATGGTCTCGCCACCTGATAGCGCGACCTCGGCGCGCTGCACGGGACCGAAATTGCGGACATGCCGAATCGCGCCCTCGAAGGCGCCGCTGCCGGGCGGGCCCACCAGCATGTCGTGTCGCCGCACGAACAGTTTTGACGCGCCAGGCGCAAGCCCGTCCGCGGCAAGCCGCAGCGGCCGGTCGCCGAGCCTGATCACGCCGCCCTCGACCTGGATCGGCAGCTCGATGGATTCGCCGATGAAGCCGTGGACGAAGGCGGTCGCCGGACTTTCGTAGACGTCGTCGGGCGAGCCGATCTGCTCGATTCTGCCCTTGTCCATCACAACGACGCGGTTGGCGACTTCCAGCGCCTCTTCCTGGTCATGGGTGACGAAGATCGAGGTGACGTTGATCTCATGATGCAGTGAGCGCAGCCATCGGCGCAGCTCTTTGCGCACCTTGGCATCGAGCGCGCCGAAGGGTTCGTCGAGCAACAGGATGCGCGGCTCGATTGCGAGCGCGCGGGCGAGCGCGATGCGCTGGCGCTGACCGCCGGAGAGTTGGCTCGGATAGCGGTCGGCAAGCCAGTCGAGCTGCACGAGATCGAGCAGCTCCTTCACCCGCGTACGGATCGTGGCCTCGTCCTTGCGAACCGCGCGCGGCTGCACGCGCAGGCCGAAGGCGACGTTCTCGAACACCGTCATGTGGCGGAACAGCGCATAGTGCTGGAACACGAAGCCGACATGCCGTTCGCGCGCGCCCTGCGCCAGCGCGTCCTCGCCGTTGAAGGAGACGTCGCCAGCGTCGGGCCAGTCGAGGCCGGCGATGATCCGCAGCAGCGTGGTTTTGCCGGAGCCGGAGGGGCCGAGCAGCGCCAGCAGCTCGCCGTTGTCGACCTTAAGATCCACGCCGTCGAGGGCTTTAAAGCTGCCGAACTTCTTGACGAGATTCTTGACTTCAATGGTCACGGGGCTCGTGTCCTTCGTTCAGGTGACGTTCGAGAACAGTTTTTGCGATCAGCGTGATCAGCGCCAGCATCGCCAGCAGCGAGGCGATCGCAAACGCGGCGACGAACTGGTACTCGTTGTAGAGGATCTCGACCAAGAGCGGCATGGTGTTGGTCTCGCCGCGGATATGTCCGGAGACGACCGAGACAGCGCCGAACTCGCCCATCGCGCGGGCGTTGCAGAGCAGGACGCCGTAGAGCACGCCCCATTTGATGTTGGGCAGCGTGACCCGGAAGAAGGTTTGCAGACCCGAGGCGCCGAGCGAGATCGCGGCCTCCTCCTCCTGCGTGCCCTGCTCCTGCATCAGGGGGATCAGTGCGCGCGCCACGAATGGGAAGGTCACGAAGGTGGTGGCGAGCGCAATGCCGGGCACCGCGAACAGGATCTGGATGTCGTGCTCACGCAGCCAGCTGCCGAAATAGCCCTGCGCGCCGAACAGCAGCACGAAGACGAGGCCCGAGATCACCGGGCTGACGGAGAACGGCAGGTCGATCAGCGTAATCAGAAAGGTCTTGCCCTTGAAATCGAACTTGGCGATGGCCCAGGCGGCGACGAGGCCGAACACGAGATTGAGGCCCACTGAAATCGCGGCGACCAGCAGCGTCAGCCTGATCGCGGCCAGCGCTTCCGGTTCGGCGAGCGCAGTGAGATAGGCGATGACCCCCTTCGAGAGCGCCTGTGCGAACACCACGACCAACGGCAGCACGACGAAGACGGTGAGGAAGGTCATCGCCAGCGCGATGATGGTGATGCGCACCGCCTTTGGCTCGGTGCGAAGGCTGTCGCGCGCGGCAGCCGCATGGGCACGTGCCTTGGCGTCGGGGGCCGGGAGAGAGACCGAATCTGCAATCTGCATCGTCATGGTCGGCCCTTAGCGCTCCGGAATCCGGCTCTGTGCCCAGCGCTGGAGCCGGTTCACAGCGAAGATGATGACGAAGGAGACGACGAGCATGACCACCGCGATCGCAGTCGCATCCGCGTAGCGGAATTCGGAGAGCCGGATCACGATCAAGAGCGGCGCGATCTCGGAGATGTTAGGCAGATTGCCGGCGATGAAGATCACCGAGCCGTATTCGCCCACCGCACGCGCGAAGGCGAGCGCAAGGCCCGTGAGCAGCGCCGGTGCGAGTGACGGCAGGATCACGCGGATGATGGTTTGCCAGCGGCTGGCGCCCAGACTGCCCGCGGCCTCCTCGATCTCGGGGTCGAGATCCTGGAGCACCGGCTGCACCGTGCGCACCACGAAGGGAATGCCGATGAAGATCATGGCGACGAAGATGCCGACCGGCGTGAATGCGACCTTGATGCCGAGCGCCGCGAGCGGGCCACCGAGCCAGCCCTTCTCGGCGAACAGCGCGGTCAACGCGACGCCGGCGACCGCAGTCGGCAGCGCGAAGGGCACGTCGACAATGGCATCGAACAGCCGCCGGCCGGGAAAGCGGTAGCGCACCAGCGCCCAGACGATGATGCTGCCCATGACGAGATTGACGCAGGCGGCCGCAAAGGCGAGGCCGAAGGAGACGCGGAGCGCGTTCAGCGTGCGGCGACTGGAAAGGATATTCCAGAACTGTTCCGGGCTCAGCTCGAGCGACCTCAGGAACAGACCGGCGAGCGGAATCAGGATGATGACGGACAGCCAGGAAAGCGTCAGCCCCATGGTGAGACCGAAGCCCGGCAATGTCCGGCGTCTTGCTGCGAGTGCGCTCACCAGGCCCCCTGCTAAAAGCCTCCTAAGACGGCGCTCGATCAGTTCTTGTAGATCTGATCAAAGACGCCGCCGTCGGCAAAATGTTCCCGCTGCGCCTTGGTCCAGCCGCCAAAGACGTCGTCGATCGTGAACAGCTCGACCTTGGCGAAGGCACTTTCGTACTTCTTGGCGACCTCGGCATCGCGCGGACGGTAGAAATTGCGCGCGGCGATCTCCTGCCCCTCTTTGGTATACCAATACTGGAGATAGGCGTCGGCGGCGTTGCGCGTGCCTTTTTTATCGGCAACTTTGTCGACGATGGTGACCGGCGGCTCGGCGAGGATCGATTGCGGCGGCGCCACGATCTCGAACTTGTTCGCGCCGAACTCCTTCAGCGCGAGAAACGCCTCGTTCTCCCAGGCGAGCAGCACGTCGCCGACGCCACGCTCGACGAACGTGACGGTGGCGCCGCGTGCGCCGGTATCGAGCACCGGCACCTGCTGATAGAGCTTTCCGATGAAGTCCTTGGCCTTGTCGGCCGAGCCGAACTTTTTCTGCGCAAAGCCCCACGCTGCGAGGTAATTCCAGCGCGCGCCCCCTGATGTTTTCGGGTTCGGCGTGATCACGGCGACGCCCGGTTTGATCAAATCGTCCCAGTCCTTGATGCCCTTGGGATTGCCCTTGCGCACCAGGAAGACGATGGTCGAGGTGTAGGGTGATGAATTTTGCGGCAGCCGTTTCTGCCAATCGGCTGTGGTGAGGCCTTTGGCAGCGATCGCGTCGATGTCATAGGCGAGCGCGAGCGTCACCACATCGGCCTGCAATCCGTCGATCACCGCGCGCGCCTGCGAACCGCTGCCGCCATGCGACTGCTTGATCTCGACGCTCCTGCCGGTTTCCTTCTGATAGGTGGCCGCAAACGCCTTGTTGAACTCGACATAGAGCTCACGCGTCGGATCGTATGACACGTTCAGCAGATTGATGTCAGCGGCGAGAGCCGAGCTTGCCCAGAGGAGTCCTGCAGCGAGCGGAACGATACGGCGCATCATGTCCATCTCCATTCACTTCGGCGACGTCGATGTCAGCGAAGGCGTGCAGGCATAACTCGGGTCGAAACGCTCTTAAGTCAACGGAACCGGATTTTCTTGTTCGTGGCGTGGCAGCGTAACCGTGCTACGAAGTCTTCATCGTGTGAATGCCGCATTCTGTCTTGGCCCGGCCGCGCCAGCGGCCGGCGCGTACATCCTCGCCCTCGGCCGTTCTGCTGGTGCAAGGCATACACCCGACCGACAGGAAACCGGAGGCGACGAGAGGGTGACGCGGCAATTTGGCGCGGACGAACATGGCCTCGAGTTCCTCGCGCGAGACATTGGCAAAGGGATTGAACTTCAATCGGGCGCCATCGTTCTCGACGACCGGAATGTCGGCCCTGGCATTGCCCTGGAAACGCTTGCGGCCGTTGAGCCAGGCATCGAACGGCTTCAGCGCACGCGCCAGCGGCTCGACTTTACGGATGCGGCAGCACGCGTCGGGATCGGAGAACCAGAGGTCGCGGTCGGGATCCTCGCGCAACAGCGTCTCCTCGGCGGGCTGGACCGAACGGACGTCCTTCAGGCCCAGCGTCGCGATCAAGGTGTCGCGATAGGCGAGCGTCTCCTCGAACAACCAGCCGGTGTCGAGAAAGATCACCGGGATCGCCGGATCGACGTCCGCCATCACTTTCAGCAGCGTCGCCGATTCCGTACCGAAGGACGATACCAGGGCGAGCTTGTTGCGTCCGACCGCCTTCAGCGCCGCAGCGATGACCTCTGCGGGCGAGGCATCGCGCAAGCTCCGATCGAGCTCGTCCGCCGGGGGCAGCGCAGAGATGGATGAAACCTGAGGCGCGATCGCGTTCACGTGCCGACACCTTCGGAATGGCGCAACTGCATGCGCCGGTGCAGGGCCGTGATGCGGCCGTCGCCGGTCGGCTGGTAGAACACCGAATAGCGCTTGGCGGTCTGCATGAACGCTTCCGCGTCGGCCTGCTTCTTGACCTCGAAGGCATCGAAGCCGGCGCGCAGCATGAACACGAACTGATCGCGCAGCACCTGGCCGGTGGCGCGCAATTCGCCGCGGTAATTGTAGCGCTCGCGCAGCAACCGGGCCTGGCTGTAGGCGCGTCCGTCACGGAAAGTCGGAAACACCAGCGCGACCGTGGCGACCTTGCTGAGATAGGGCACGAGTTCGGCGACGTCGCGATTGTTCGGCCAGATCACGCCGACCTTGCCGGCGCGCTTGAGCAAGCCTTCCGCTTCACCGAGAAAACGTTCGGCCGGCACCAGAATGTCGCCGCTCTCGGGCAGCGGGGTATCGACGGCGAGCTTGGCGAAGCCGTCGTCGACGATCTTTCCGCCGTTAACGAGTGGCATAGACGCGCTCCTTGAAGGGTTCGACGCCGAGGCGTCTCACCGTGTCCATGAACAGCTCTTCGGGCCGTTCGCGCAGCGCCAGATAAGCTTCCACGATGTCCTCGACGACGTCGGCGACCTCGTCGAACTTCACGCCGGGGCCGATCAGGGTGCCGAGCGCTGCGTTCTCGTCGGCGCGGCCGCCGATGGTGATCTGGTAGACCTCCTCTCCATTCTTCTCGACGCCGAGAATGCCGATGTGGCCGACATGGTGATGGCCGCAGGCATTGATGCAGCCGGAGATGTTGATGTGGAGACGGCCGATCAGGTTGGCGAGCTCGTGATTGGCAAACCGGCGCGTCAGCTCCTGCGCGATCGGGATCGAGCGCGCATTCGCCAGCGAGCAATAGTCGAGGCCCGGGCAGGCGATGATGTCGGTGATCAGATTGACGTTGGGCGTCGCAAGCCCGAGCTTGTCGAGCGCCTTCCAGAGCGCCGGCAGGTCGCGCTTGGCAACGTGCGGCAGCGCAAGGTTCTGCTCGTGGCCGACACGGATCTCGCCGAAGGAATATTTGTCGACGAGGTCGGCCAGCGCGTCCATCTGCTCGGCGGTGGCATCACCCGGAGGCCCACCGGTCGGCTTCAGCGAGATCGTGACGATGGAGTAACCCTGCACCTTGTGCGGGGCCACCGAATTCTTGCGCCACGCCTCGAAATCCGGATCGGCCGCGGCCTGGCGCAGCTCGTCAGGCATGTGCGGCAGCTTCTCGTAAGCCGGGTAGGTGAAGCGCGAGCGGATGTCCTCGATCACCTCGTCGTCGATCTGGAGCGAGGGGTTGCGGATGTGCTGCCACTCGTCCTCGACCTCGCGAGAGAACTTTTCGATGCCGAGCTCGTGCACCAGGATCTTGATGCGCGCCTTGTAGATGTTGTCGCGGCGGCCGTACTGGTTGTAGACGCGTAGGATCGCCTCGATGTAGCTGAGGATGTCGCGGCCATGCACGAAGTGCTTGATGGTCTTGGCGATGAACGGCGTGCGGCCGAGGCCACCGCCGACCAGAACCTCGAAGCCGGTCTCGCCCTTCTCGTTCTTGATCAGCCTCAGGCCGATGTCGTGAATCTTGATCGCGGCGCGGTCGTGGTCGGACGCGGTGATCGCGATCTTGAACTTGCGCGGCAGGAACGAGAATTCCGGATGCAGCGTGGTGTGCTGGCGGATCAGCTCCGACCAGATACGGGGATCCTCGATCTCACCGGGCGCGACGCCGGCCCACTGGTCCGAGGTGACGTTGCGCATGTTGTTGCCGGAAGTCTGCATCGCATGGATGCCGACCTTGGCGAGGTCAGCCAGCGCATCCGGCAGCTCGGCGAGCTTGATCCAGTTGAACTGGATGTTCTGCCGCGTGGTGAAATGGCCGTAGCCGCGATCGTATTTGCGCGCGACATGGGCGAGTGCCCGCAGCTGGTTCGTCGCCAGCGTGCCGTAGGGAATCGCGACCCGGAACATGTAGGCGTGCAGTTGCAGGTAGACGCCGTTCTGGAGCCGCAGGATCTTGAACTCGTCCTCAGTGAGCTCGCCGGACAGGCGGCGCTTCACCTGGTCGCGGAACTCCGAGACGCGCTCATTGACGAGCGTGCGATCGATTTCGTCGTAAGCATACATAAGAGAGCGCCTTAAACCTGGGCGGGCTGTCCGATGGTGACGCCGGAGCGGCGGATCTGTTCGCGCAGATTGCCGGGCTGGACCTTGCCGTCCGCACCGACCTGCACGGGCGCGATATAGGGACCGATCGCGCCGACGTCATCGGCAACGGACTCCGCAAGCAACGCCTTCGCCTCGTCGGAGTTGCGTACGATCGCGGCTTCCGAGAGGTCCGCGGACCAGCTCTTGGCGGCGGTGCGGTAAACCACGATGCCATCCCAGGTGCGGTTGGCGGTCACGACCGAGGGGCCAGCGATTTTGATCTTCTTCTGTTCAAGCGGGGAGGTCATTCGGCTGCATCCAGGAGGTCAGAGATGATTTGCTTTGGGGTTTTCTTGGGAGTTTGGCGGCCAAGCGAGCCGGCATGCCGGACCACCTCGCCGATGATGAGAATGGCAGGACCGCCATTGGTCCGCCGCACGAGCTCGGGCAGATCGCGCAGCGTGCCGATCACGCCTTGCGCATCGGGGCGCGTGACGCGGGCGAACACGCCGACCGGAGTTTCCGGCGAACGGCCGGCGGCGAAGAGGCCGGCGCGTATGGCGGGCGCGGCGGTCGCGCCCATGTAGACCACAACAGTCATCTTGGCGTCGGTCAGCGTCGACCAGTCCACGACTTCCGCGTCGCGCGCCTTGTGCGCGGTGAGAAAGGTGATGCGGGTTGCTTCATGACGGTAGGTGAGCGGCACCTCGAAATCGGCGGCACCGCCGAGACCTGCGGTGATACCGGGAATGATCGAATAGGCGACGCCGGCGGCGCGCAGGGCTTCGATCTCTTCGCCGCCACGGCCGAACACGAAGGGATCGCCGCCCTTCAGTCGCACCACGCGCTGACCGGATTGCGCGGCCTCGATCATGCGCTTGTTGATGGCGTCCTGGCCGATGCCGGGCTTGCCGACACGGCGGCCGACGGCAACACGCGTGGTATCGCGGCGGATGCGGTCGAGAACTTCAGGCGAGACCAGCTCGTCGTGGAAGACGATGTCGGCGTCCTGCAGCGCGCGCAGCGCCTTGATGGTGAGAAGATCGGGATCGCCGGGGCCTGCCCCGACCAGCGCGACCGAGCCTTCCGGCTTGTCGGCACGCGCGAAGGCGGCGGGATCGGCGATAGCCTTTAGCGCAGCGTCCGCCTCGGCCTTGCGGCCGGCGAGCACGGCGGCGCCGATCGGCCCGTCAATGACACGCTCCCAGAAGCGGCGGCGCAGCGGAAATTCAGCGATGCGCTCGTTGATGGATTTGCGGAAGCCGCCGATGAATTCGGCGAGCTCGCCGATGCGGGCGGGCAGCAGCGCCTCGATCTTCTCGCGCAGGCGCCGCGCCACCACCGGCGAGGTACCGCCGGTGCCAACCGCGACCACGACATCCCCGCGATCGACGATCGCGGGGAAAATGAAGCTGGAATGTTCGAGATCGTCCATCACGTTGACAGGCAAACCCAGCGCCTTGGCGCGAACCGACATCGCCACACCAACATCACCCGCGCCTGCGCAGACGATCGCGATGATGCCTGAGAGATCGGCAGTAAGCGGATCGCCGGACATGATTTCGACACGCGCTGCCTCCTCGGAGCTGAGGCTCAGATCACGATCGCCGTCGATCGCATGCACGCGGATGCGCGCGCCGGCAGCGGCGAGCACGCGCAGCTTGGCGCGCAAAAGCTCGCCCGCGCCGATGAGGACCACCGGACCGGCCTTGAGATCGAGAAACACCGGCAAGAACCGCATGCGATACTCGCTTCCCCACAAACGGGGTTGACTGGAATTATTTTCTATATATGTCTCGTTTCGAGCGCGCAAAGAGAAATTTTTTTCTTCTCTTCGGCAGTGCGACTATAGAATTTTCGCCTCCAAACGCAAAGTGGCAGAGATGCATCTTCTCAAGGACGATTCCGCTGCTGATCGACTGAGCAATCCGGCGCTGGCCGAGCGCGTGCGCGCGCAAGAATTTTCTGCCGAGCTTGCCCCAAGCATGGATCATCTCGACCAACTCGAGGCGCAGAGCGTCTACATCTTCCGCGAGGCCTTCGCCCGTCTGAAGAAGATCGCCCTGCTGTGGTCGCTCGGCAAGGATTCCAATGTCATGATCTGGCTGGCGCGGAAAGCGTTCTTCGGCAAAATGCCGTTCCCCGCCCTTCATGTCGACACCGGCAAGAAGTTTCCCGAGATGTATCGCTTCCGCGATCACTACGGGAAGGAGTGGGATCTCGATTTGCGCGTCGAGCCCTGCCCGCCGATCGACGCCGTCGACCCGACGCTGCCGCCGGCCGCACGCTCCGCCGCGCGCAAGACCGAAGGCCTCAAGATGGCGCTCGCAAAGTACGGCTTTGACGGCCTGATCGCCGGCATTCGCCGCGACGAGGAGGCGACGCGCGCCAAGGAGCGCGTGTTCTCGCCGCGCGGATTGGAAGGCAATTGGGACGTGCGCGACCAGCCACCGGAGTTCTGGGATCATTTCAATGCCTCGCCGCCGCAAGGCGCGCATTTGCGCATCCACCCGATCCTGCATTGGACCGAGGCCGACATCTGGGCCTACACCAAGCGCGAGAACATCCCGATCATCCCGCTGTATCTCGCCAAGGACGGCAAGCGCTATCGCTCGCTGGGCGATCAGGACATCACCAATCCGGTCGCTTCGACCGCCTCGAGTATCGACGAGATCCTGATCGAGCTCGAACAGACCAAGGTGCCGGAGCGCGCGGGACGCGCGCTCGACCACGAGACCGAGGACGCTTTCGAGCGCCTGCGCGTCGCCGGCTATCTCTGATTCCCAAGGACGCGAGCGTCGCATGAACATGATCGTCACCACGGCTTCGCCGGCCACTCCGAACGGCACCACGCGTCCGCAAGTGCGCATCGTCATCGTCGGCCATGTCGACCACGGCAAGTCGACGCTGGTCGGCCGCCTCCTGCACGAGACCGGCAGCCTGCCCGAGGGCAAGCTCGAAATGCTGAAAGCCGTCAGCGCGCGGCGCGGCATGCCGTTTGAATGGTCGTTTCTGCTCGATGCGCTCCAGACCGAGCGCGATCAGGGCATCACCATCGACACCACGCAGATCCGCTTCCGCACCAATTCGCGCGATATCGTGCTGATCGACGCACCCGGCCACGCCGAATTCCTGCGCAACATGATTACCGGCGCCTCGCAGGCCGACGGCGCGGTGCTGATCATCGACGCGCTCGAAGGCGTGCGCGACCAGACCCGGCGCCACGGCTATCTGCTGCATCTCTTGGGCGTGAAGCAGGTCGCGATCGTCGTCAACAAGATGGACCGCGTCGACTTCTCCGCCGAGCGCTTCAAGGACATCAGCGACGAGATCTCGGCACATCTGAGCGGCCTCGGCGTGACGCCGACGGCGGTGATCCCGATTTCCGCCCGCGACGGCGACGGCGTTGCGATGCGCACCGACCGGATCGGCTGGTACAAGGGCCCGACGGTGGTCGAGGCGCTCGACGGGCTTGAACCGGCGCGGCCGCTGGAAGCGCTGGCGCTGCGCCTGCCGGTGCAGGCGATCTACAAGTTCGATGACCGCCGCATCGTCGCGGGCCGGATCGAATCCGGCACCCTCATTGCGGGCGACGAGATCGTGATCATGCCGGCCGGCAAGATCGCAAAGATCAAGACTGTCGAGAGTTGGCCGGTGACGCCGGTCGCGGGCCGGCAGGGCGCCGGCCGCTCGGTCGGCATCACGCTCGACCGCGAATTGTTCCTCGAGCGCGGCGACATCATCGCGCATGCAGGCAGCGCACCGCGCGAGACGCGGCGGCTGCGCGCGCGCATCTTCTGGCTGCACGACAAGCCGCTCGCCAAGGGCGACCAGCTCCTGGTCCGCTGCGGGCCGAAGGAAAGCCGCGCCACCGTGGTCGCGATCGAAAAGGCGGTCGATCCCGGCGAATTGTCGAGTGTCGAGAACAAGGCGATCGGCCGCAACCACGTCGGCGAGATCGACATTTCGCTTTCGAATCCGATCGCAACGGATCCCTCTACCGAGAATCCGCGCACCGGCCGGCTCGTGATCGAGGTTTCCGGGCGCATCGCCGGCGGCGGCCTAGTGCTGTCGGTCGACGCCGGCCAGCGCGCCATGCCGGTCGACATCGTGCCGGTGGAATCGGCGCTGCGCTCGGACGAGCGCTCCGCGCGCTACCGCCACAACGGCGCCGTGGTCTGGCTCACCGGCCTGCCCGCCTCCGGCAAATCGACCCTGGCGAAAGCGCTGGAGCGGCGCCTGTTCAGCAATGGCGGCTCGCCGGTCCTGCTCGACGGCGACACGCTGCGCGCCGGGCTCAACAGCGATCTCGGCTTCTCCGCCGCTGATCGCAGCGAGAACATCCGCCGCCTTGCGGAAGTCGCCACCCACCTCGCCCGCAACGGCCATATCGCAATCGTCGCGGCGATCTCACCGGCGCGCGAGGATCGCGCCACCGCGCGCCGGATCGCCGACACCGCGTTCCGCGAGATCCATGTCGCAACGCCGGCTGAAGTGTGCGAGGAGCGCGACCCCAAGGGTCACTACAAGAAGGCCCGCGCCGGCACGCTGGCCTCGTTCACCGGCATTGGCAACGACTACGAGGCGCCGCAGGGGGCCGAGCTTGTGATCGATACATCGACGCGGACGGTCGCCGAAGCGGCAGATGCGATCGAAGAGATGCTGAAGACCACCGGCGTGCTGTTCGACGAAGTCGTGGACCTCGCCGCGAATATTTGAATGCTGTCGTCGCCCGGCTCGACCGGGCGACCCAGCCTTCCAGAGACAGCGCTGGATACGGAGAAGCCGCGGCGTTCCCCGCTTTCGCGGGGAATGACAGCGGTGCGCTGAGCCCAACTCACCTTGACATTTGACAAAGGCCCGGGGGTCTTCTCACGGCCTTGATTTTGGGGCTAATAGGCCCCCGAAAGCTGCCCCTATGGGCGCATTTTGCTGCTGACGGGTGAAAAGCAGCCAAAAACAGCCATTTCCAACAGAAAGCCCATCATGAAACGCGTCGATGCCCACGGATTGAAGATCGCTCCCGTCCTGTTCGATTTCATCGCCAAGGAAGCGGCCCCGAAAACAGGGATCGCGCCGGATGCGTTCTGGGCCGGGCTTGCCGGCATCATCAAGGAGCTGGGGCCGAAAAACCGGTCGTTGCTCGCGTTCCGCGACACGTTGCAGGCCAAGATCGACGACTGGCACCGGGCCAACAAGGGCAAGGCGTTCGACCTCAATGCCTATACCGCCTTCCTGAAGGAGATCGGCTATCTCGTTCCAGAGCCGGCGACGCAGAAGGTCGAGACCGCCAATGTCGACGAGGAGATCGGCAAGATCTGCGGTCCGCAGCTCGTCGTGCCGCTCACCAATGCGCGCTATGCGCTGAACGCTGCGAATGCGCGCTGGGGCTCGCTCTATGATGCCTTCTATGGCACCGACGCGATTCCGCATGATCCGTCCGAGAGCGGCAAAGGCTACAACAAGGCGCGCGGCGACAAGGTGATCGCCAAGGCCAAGGCGTTCCTCGATACCGCCGTGCCGCTCGCGACCGGCAGCCACACCGACGTCACGGCCTATAGCGTCGTCGCGGGCCAGCTCGCGGTGAAACTGAAGAGCGGCAACGCCACCGCGCTGAAGAACGCGGCGCAGTTCGCAGGCTTCCAGGGCGATGCGGCCGCACCGTCCGCCGTGCTGCTCGTCAACAACGGCCTGCACGTCGAGGTCAAGATCGACCGCAGCAGCGCGATCGGGAAAGACGATCCGGCCGGCGTCGCCGACATGATCATGGAGGCCGCGGTCTCCACCATCCTCGACATGGAGGACTCCGTCGCCGCGGTCGACGCCGAGGACAAGGTGCTGGTCTACCGCAACACGCTCGGCCTGATGAACGGCACGCTGTCGGCCGATTTCGAGAAGGGCGGCAAGACGCTGACGCGCTCGCTCAACGCGGACCGCAGCTACAGGACGCCCGATGGCAAGGGCGAGCTCAAGCTGCACGGCCGCAGCCTGCTCCTGATGCGCAATTGCGGTCACCACATGTTCACCGACGCGGTGCTGGACGAGAAGGGCGAGGAGATTCCGGAGGGCCTGCTCGATGCCGCCGTATCGGGCCTGCTCGCCATTCACGACCTCAAGGGCAATTCCAAGGTCAGGAACAGCCGCACCGGCTCGGCCTATATCGTCAAGCCGAAGATGCACGGCCCCGACGAGGTGTCGCTGACCTGCGAGATTTTCGACCGTGTCGAGAAGATGCTGGGCCTGCCCGAGAACACGCTCAAGGTCGGCATCATGGACGAGGAGCGGCGCACCACCGTCAACCTCAAGGCCTGCATCCAGCGCGCGTCCAAGCGCATCATGTTCATCAACACCGGCTTCCTCGATCGTACCGGCGACGAGATCCACACCTCCATGGAAGCGGGCCCGATGATCCGCAAGAACGAGATGAAGGCGCAGGCCTGGATCAAGGCTTATGAGGACTGGAACGTCGACATGGGCCTGATCGACGGCCTGCCCGGACATGCCCAGATCGGCAAGGGCATGTGGGCCGCGCCCGACAAGATGGCGGACATGCTGGCGCAGAAGCTTAGCCACCCGCAGGCCGGGGCCACCACCGCCTGGGTGCCCTCGCCGACGGCGGCGACGCTGCACGCGCTGCACTATCACCAAGTCAACGTCATCGCGCGCCAAGAGGAACTGGCCAAGGGCGGCCCGCGCGCAAAACTGTCGGACATCCTCACCATCCCGGTGTCGAAGTCGAACTGGGCGCCTGACGACGTCAAGCAGGAGATCGACAACAATTGCCAAGGTATTTTGGGCTATGTGGTGCGCTGGATCGACCAGGGCGTCGGCTGCTCGAAGGTGCCCGACATCCACGATGTCGGCCTGATGGAAGACCGCGCCACTTTACGCATTTCCAGCCAGCATCTCGCCAATTGGCTGCACCAGGGCGTCATCACCGAAGCGCAGGTGATGGAATCCTTGAAGCGCATGGCCGTCGTCGTCGACAAGCAGAACGCAGGCGATCCGATCTACAAGCCGATGGCGCCCGCCTTCGACGGCGTCGCCTTCAAGGCAGCCTGCGACCTCATCTTCAAGGGCCGCGAGCAGCCGAACGGTTACACCGAGTACATCCTCACCGCGCGCCGCCGCGAGGCGAAGGCAGCGGGTTAAATAGCTCGGTTCGAAGGGCGAAACCGTCCCGGCGCGCAGCGGAACGGCTGCGCGCTGCTTGCGTTGTAGGGCCATCAACGCGATGGAGATGGTCATGGACTGGAATCGCATCGAAGGAAACTGGAAGCAGTTCAAGGGATCGGCCAAGGAGAAATGGGGCAAGCTCACTGACGACGACCTCAGCTCGATCGAGGGACGCCGCGAGCAGCTCGAGGGCCGGCTCCAGGAACGCTATGGCAAGGCCAAGGACCAAGTTCGTCAGACGTCGACGACTGGCTCAAGTCGCTGCATTGAGGCAGCACGAAAGAAGCCCCGGCCCAAGCCGGGGCTTTTTTGTTGGAATATTCGGAGGCCCGCTAAAACACCGCAAGATATTTCAAGAGCGACACGATACCGATGATGATGACGATCACGCGCGCGATCTGTTTGGCGCGACCGTCCATCGGAAGCATGTTGATGAGATAAAGGACGAGAATAACGACGAGAAAGGTGACGAGTACGCCGACCAGCATCGTGAGGACCCCCCTTCAGGCAAATTTCCAATGAGGACTTAACGCCAGTCTCTCGCTCTGGTTCCATTGCCGCAACCCACTGCAAATTCTAAGGGATTACGTAGCTCTACAATCGGGTCGCGGCCCGAGGTTTCACCTTTCGCTCTCAGATATCTGTGCGCTCGCGCCGAGCGACGTGCGATTGCCGATGCCACCGCTCGA
The DNA here is from genome assembly GCF_023073835.1 of Bradyrhizobium sp. 153. Taxonomy (NCBI): domain Bacteria; kingdom Pseudomonadati; phylum Pseudomonadota; class Alphaproteobacteria; order Hyphomicrobiales; family Nitrobacteraceae; genus Bradyrhizobium; species Bradyrhizobium sp. 153. Next base: position 31,621 of record NZ_JADPKH010000082.1, read on the forward strand.
CGGCGGAGATTGAGGCGCCAGCGGCGCCGCTCACTCAACGGCTCCCCTACTCCTTCGCCACCACCGGCACCTGACGGAATCTGGCGCGCACCGATTCCGGCAGTGGCGAGAAATTCATCGCGACGCCGCGGCGGTCGTTGGCATTGCGGTTGGCAACCACGAGACCGTTGGCCCCGGCGACGATGTCGCCCTTGCGCAAGGTGGGATCATCCTCGATCTTGACCTGGGCGAGGCCAGCCGGATCCTTGCCGTTGCAAGTGCAGCCCACGACGATCTCGTTGCGGTAACGGAAGGCGTTCGGCAGATCGGAATAGGACTTTCCGTTCTCCGTCGTGGCCTCGTCGATATTGCTGCCGTAGACCAGCGAGGTTTCGGACGCCGGGCAGAAGCTCTTGCAGGACTTCGCCTTGCTTTCGGCATCCGTTCCTTGCGCCGGAAAATAGCGGCCGTCGCATCCGCGCACGCAATAGGCGGTGCCGCCGCCATAGGCGGCTCGCTGGCGCGGCACGTCGTATCGCGGCATGTCATCGTTCGGGAACGGCGTCCGGATCTGCGGAGGCCGCGCGCCGAACGCACCGAACAACGCCGAGAAAAAGTCCTCCGCATGCGCCGGCGGCGTCAGTGCGAGGCCGAGAGAGATGATTGTGAACACGGCCGCCGCACCGCCAGTCAGCTTGCCAATCGAGCATTTACACATCTGACCTCGCTCAATCCTAATTCAGGGCCGACGTCGTGATGTTCAGCGCCTGTCGCCCCGAAGGCAACGCGGTCACCGCAGGACGCTTGCGCACGGAATCGCCGCCGCCTTTCGCCATCAGAGGCGCGTTCTTCGGCAGCACCACGACCTTGGCGCCGACACTGACGCGGTTAAAGAGATCGATGACGTCCTCGTTGGTCATGCGGATGCAGCCGGACGAGACGAACTTGCCGATGGTGCTGGGATCGTTGGTGCCGTGGATGCGGTATTCGCTCGAGCCGAGATACATCGCGCGGGCTCCGAGCGGGTTACCCGGACCGCCCGCGACGAAACGCGGGAGATAGGGCTGGCGCGCGATCATTTCGGCCGGCGGATGCCAGTCCGGCCACTCCGCCTTACGGCTGACGCTCTGCACGCCCGACCAGGTAAAGCCTTCGCGGCCGACGCCAACGCCATAACGAATGGCGCGGCCATTGCCGAGCACGTAGTAGAGATAGGTGTTGTTGGTATCGATGACGATGGTGCCGGCCGGCTCGCTCCTGTCGAAGCTGACGATCTGCCTGCGCAGCCGGTCGGGCAGCTGGGCATCTTCGTCGGCGGCTTGCGGCGCCTCGCTTCCATAGCCCTGTGAATAGCTCTGATCCTGCGGATACGACTGCGGCCGGATCGGCGCAAAGCCGAGGGTTTGCGCACTCGCGCTGCCAAAGGGCACGGTGAACAGAACGGTCGCGAAGGCAAACGCAGTGACGGCACGCGGCGAGAAGCGGCGGACGAGAGAGAAGCTTGTCATGTGCTGCCCCATTGGATGTGTGCATCCGGGTGATGCGCCAGCCAAGCAACGCCATCGGACCGATCTAAGTTCCGGCGCGGAGCGCGGCCGCGACGTCACAGTCAAGCGAGCGTTTCTTCACGAAGGCGCGATGGAACTGCTACCGCGATCGCGCGTTCTCATCCCGTAAATGGGCGCGCGGATCGCGGTTTCCGTGCGGGAGAGATATTGTGCGCGTCCTTCCCAGCGAACGTCTGCTTCCCGGCAAAAGCGAAGGTGAACCGCTTCCCGACAGCCATAGCGAGCTGCCGCCGGTCATCCGCCGCACCGAGTTCGTCGCTTTCGCGCTCGCAGGCCTGCTGCTGATTGCGGTCGTCACCGTACTCTATGTCGGAAGAGCGTTCTTCCTGCCCGTGGTAATGGCCTTCGTGATCGGCACCATGCTGTCGCCGGCGGCGAGCTTCCTGGAGCGATGCAAGGTGCCACGCGCGCTCGCCGCCGTCCTGATCGTGGTCGCTGGGACCGCGGTGGTTGCCTTCGCCCTGGCGCTGATCGCCTCACCGATTATGGAGTGGAGCACGCGCCTGCCGGAGCTCGGCGCGCAATTGAGGGACAAGCTGCACGTGTTCGACCGGCCGCTGGCGCTGTGGCGCGAGCTGCAAGGCATGGTCGGCGGCTCGGAGGCGTTCCCGAGCTTCCAGATGCCGAAGGTCGAGTGGGTGCAACCGACGCTGGAATTCCTGTCACCGACCTTTACTGAATTTCTGCTGTTCTTCGTCACCCTCATTCTGTTCATCGCAAGCTGGCGCGACCTGCGCCGGGCCATGATCATGACCTTCAGCGATCACGACGCGCGGCTGCGCACGCTGCGTATTCTCAACGAGATCGAGGTCCATCTCGGCAACTACCTGCTGACCGTCACTCTTATCAATGTCGGCGTCGGCGTCGCCACCGGCCTGATCTGCGCGCTCACCGGCATGCCCAATCCAGCCGGGCTCGGCGCGCTGGCGGCAACGCTCAATTTCATCCCGATCATCGGGCCAGTCGCGATGTTCGCCGTGCTGGTCGTCGTTGGGCTGGTCGCCTTCCCGACGATCAGCGGTGCCCTCATGGCGGCGCTCGCCTTCGGCGGCCTCACCTTCCTGGAAGGGCACTTCATCACGCCGACCATCATCGGCCGGCGGCTGGCCCTGAACGCGCTTGCGGTCCTGCTCGCGCTCGCGTTCTGGACCTGGATGTGGGGCCCGATGGGCGCGTTCCTGTCGTCGCCGCTCCTGATTGTCGGCCTGATCCTCAAGGAGCATCTGTTGCCGGCGGATTCGCCGCAGCTGCCGCAGGCCTGAGGCGGTTTCCGCAAACGGAACTTCCCCGACGACGAAACGTTCTCCGGCTATCTCAGCCGTCAACAGTTTGGAGCTCCCGATGTCCACGACCAATGCCGAAGCCGGGATGAAAGACTGGACCGACAACGCCACCAGAGAACGCCTCGAGAAGGATGTAGCAGCCGTGAAAAGCGATATCGCCGCCCTCACTGAACAAATCACCGACGCGCTCAATACCTTCGCCAATTCCAGCAGCAAGCAGGCTCGCCGCGGCTATCGCCAGGCGCGCGAGAACGTGGATTCCGCGATGGACGACATGTCCGAGCGCGGCAGCGCGATGATGGAGGCTGCGCAAGACGCCTACGGCTCGATCGAGGAGACGCTGGAAGAGGCCATCACGCAGCGGCCGCTCGCGACCGTCGGGCTCGCCCTCGGCATCGGCTTCCTGATCGGCGTCGCCTGGCGCCGGTAGGTTTGCGGAATGGATCTTGAGACGGCGACGCTGCCGCGCCGCCGATGCCGGCGTGTGGCGGCTCGGCTTGTGGGGATTTGAGGAGCAAGGCCATGTTTCAGCGCATCATCGACGGGATCAGTGCATCCACCGGGACCACTGTGCGACTGACCTCCCTTGCCGCAGGCGCGGCATTCGCGCTCTTCATCACCACGTGCTTCCTCTGCGCCGCGGCCTTCATCTTGGTGCTGGAGAAATATGGTCCGGTGCAAGCCTGCCTCGCGGGTGCCGGCGTTTTCTTTCTGCTTACCTTGGCCGCAGCAGTGAGCTATTGGGCCTATAAGCGGCAGTTGCGCAAGCAAGCCCAGATCGCGGCCGAGCGTGCCGCGAAGTCGGCGGCGCAGAGCATGCTCGCGGACCCCATGCTGCTCGCCACGGGACTCCAGATCGTCCGCGCCATCGGAATCAAGCGGCTGTTGCCGATCTTGGCGATCGGTGGCGTCGCACTCGGAATCATGGCGAGCCGCGCTGGCGTTCCCGACGAGGCATCGGCCGAACCCGCCGAGTGACGACGAGCGTGGGTTAGAAAATTTCGCCGCAACTGCTGCCAGCTGATCTGGCGGAGTTCGGCAGGAAGGCGCAGCGCAATTTTGCGCCATCCGGCACGGATGTCCCCCGCCATCACGCAAACGCTACTCGGATGGGCAGGCGGTTGCCGCTAAAAGCGGCGCCCCTGATTCCAAAAGTCTTTTCGCAATGAAACCGTCCGTCAAGGCGAACCTCGCCGCATTCCAACCCGACGCCAGGCTGTATTTGACACTCGGCATCGCCAATTGGTCGGTTTTCGTCGACCACATCCCGAACAACGTCGTCAACCTGCTGACGCTGCGAAATTTCGGCTTCAGCGGCGCCGCGGATTTGTTCGTGTTCGTGGTGGGCTATGGCGTCGCCATCATCCACGGCCGGATGGCGCTGGAGCGCGGCTACGTCGTCGCGGCGACGCGCATCTTTCGACGTGTCTGGCGGCTCTACGCCGCCTACGTCGTCCTGTTCGTCATCTATATCGACACCATCGCCTATGTCGCCTCGCAATCGATGGCACCGGAATTCATCCACGAATACAACATCTCGGGGATTCTCGAGCACCCGCTGCGCATCCTGATCCGCGGCCTCGTGCTCCAGGAGGAGCCGCTGAACCTCGACCTCCTGCAATTGATGATCCCGCTGATGGCCTTCTTTCCGCTTGTGCTGTGGGGCCTGTTGCGGCGGCCGAATGTGACGCTCGCGGCATCGGTTGCGCTGTACCTTGCCGCACGCTGGTTCGATTGGAATTTCCGGGTGTACCCGGATCAGGAGTGGACCTTCAATCCGCTCTGCTGGCAGATGCTGATGGTGCTGGGCGGCTGGTTCGCCGTGACAGGCGCACCCGGACGGACGTTGCGCAGCATGCCCTGGTTGCGGATCCTCGCCGGGACCTATCTCGTTTTGGCGATGGCCGTCACCTTGATGCGCCACTCACCGGCGCTCTCCGCTTATCTGCCGAACTTGCTCCTCGACGGCATCGCACCGACGGAAAAGGAAAACCTTGCGCCTTATCGCGTGCTTCACTTCCTCGCGTTCGCCTTCGTCGCGACCCATCTCATTCCGGCCGGTCATCCCGGCCTGCAATTGAAGCCGCTTCAGGCGGTCATCAGATGCGGCGAGGAATGGCTCGCCGTGTTCTGCGTCGGCGTCTTCCTGTCCTTTGCCGGTCATCTGATCCTGATCACGGGGCCCAATCTGGTGGGGATGCAGGTCGTGGTGAGCCTCGCCGGCTTCGCCGCGATGACCGCGGTCGCCTATTACATCGCCTGGTCGAAGTGGCAGGACCTGCCCGCCGCCCTGCGGCAGCAGGCCTAGTGGGGAGCCCATTTCGATTCTCCTAGGTTCGCCGCCGAGGCTGCGCTATGCGAATCGAGCGCAGGTTGCGCGAGGAGACCGGGCCAGATCATGGCGAGAAACGAGGGTGAAGGATCTGACGGCGCGCCGCCCCGGCGCGGCCGGCCGCGGTCGATCGAGACCGCCAACGCCATTCTCGAAAGCGCGTATGCGCTGATGGCTGCGACCGGCCTTGCCGCCACCACCATCGACGCAGTCGCGCGCAACTCCGACGTGTCCAAGATGACGATCTACAAATGGTGGCCATCCCGGGAGGCGCTTTTGATCGACGCCTTTCTCCACCACGCCGCACAGATGCTGCCGCTGCCCCCGGAAAGCTCCGGCACGCCTGCGGCGCGTGCACGCCGCCACGCCGCGGCCTATGCCGAGGCACTCCAGGGCGAGTTCGGCAAGGTGCAGCTTGCCGTGATCTCCGAATGCATTTCGAAGACCGGCTCCGCCGAGCTGTTCTACGCCCGCTATCTGCAATTCCGCCGCGACGCGCTGCTGGAGATGATCGCAGCAGGCCAGAAGGACGGCAGCATCCTGGCCCAGGGGCTGCCTGAGGATCTCTACGACGCGATCTACGGCGGCCTGTTCTACCGCTACGTCTTTGGCATCGCGCCGGTCACGCCGGCCTACGCGCGCAATCTGGTCGACCTGGTGTTGCGGCCGAAGGACTGAAGTGCCGCTCTACCGCACCGGCTGCGAAAACTTCTCGGTACGATCGCGCTCGGACATGTCGACCACCGTCTCCATCGGCGCCGTCAGCTCGTAGACGTAGGAGACGTCGGTGAAGTAGCGCTTGGCGGTGCCGCCGAGCGCCTCGGGCGCCACGCGGTCGAGCAGGATCAGGCCGAAATCGGAATCGGGACGGCGCGTCGCCTCGCTGGTGTTGAACTCCTCCCAGCGGAAATTGAAAATCTCGTCGGGCTCCTCGCCGGTCACCGTCCAATTGGCGGTGATGTGCGGATGCTTTCCGACCAGCGACAGGCCTTCGTCGGAATGCGAGGCGAGCTCGAAGAACAGCAGAGACAGGCTCTGCGCCGCGCGCGCGCTGACAGCGATATCGGGACCGGTGACGGCGATGCGTTCGGCATGCGGGATGGCGCGCGCTTCGAACAGGCCCTTCAGCTTGACACCCTGCCATTGGCTCTCGCTGAGCAGCGAGACCACGTTCGACATGGCGTGGATGCGGCCGATCAGGAGCTCGCGCGCGACGTCGATGTCCGAGCCGTGGCGCAGCGTGCGCGTCACGATCGACTGGATCACCGCCAGGATGTTCTTGACCCGGTGATTGAGCTCGTCGATGACAGCGGTCAGCCGGCGCTCGAAGCCAATCCGCACCTGGATTTCCCGGCTGAGCCGCAGGTTGTTGTAGGCGACATAGCCGAACAGGCCACATACCATCGCGGTGATCGCAAAGCCGATCGCCGCCACGATGATGGCAGTCTGCTCGGCGCGACGCGCCGAATTGGTCTTCGCGTAGTAGGCGAGCTGCCAGTCACGGCCACCGAAGCTCACCGTGCGCATGGCCGACGGGGCCAGCCCGTCCGCCGCCGTCGCGCGCGTGGAGACCACGCCCTGGTCGTTGGCGACGAGCTCGCCGCCGTCCTTGCGCGGATCCCTGAGCGCGACCGAGAACAACGACATGTCGTCATTGGTCAGCATCAGCGAGGCAAGCTCGTAGGAAAATGTGACGAACCCGGCCGGCTCCGTTGCCCCCTCGGGAATGACGGGCGCGGCCACGATGACGCCGATCGGCCCGTCGCCGCTGAGCAGCGGAATCGGATCCGAGGCAACCGACCGCTTCTCGGCGCGCGCACGCGTCAGCATGGCGCTGGAAACCGGATCCTGATCGTAGCTGCGGCCGGGCAGCGTCTTGGTCTCGTTGCTGCGCGGCTCGAGATCCATCAGCACGTCGATCGGCTGAGTAACGTCGGCGGGATTGATCGGCTTGTCGTCAAACGTGCGGATCCGCGGATTGGGGAAGCCGGCGCCGGCAATGGCAGCCTGCGCTGCCGCAAGCTCGTTCGGCTTCAGCCGGGCGATCCAGCCGGCCACCACGAAATCGGTCTTGAAGGCGTAGATGGCCGAGCGCAGCGGCTCCAGCATGTTCGGCTTGATCACGGATGGCGCACGGAACAAGCCGGAAGCGACACGCGCGAGCAACTCCCGCTCGGTGAGGCGGTCCTGGACCAGGCTTGCGTGAACGTCGATCGCACGCGCGAGCGCGATCCGGTCCAGCGCCAGCTCCTGATCGTGAACGCGATAGGCCGCAAGCCCGGAGAGCAGGGCTCCGAGCAAAGCGATGAAGCCGATGATGAAACCCAGCCGGACCACTTCGACTACTCAGGCGAAAGCAAGAGGTCGGCAATAATTGTGGACCATATGAACGCCGCTCGAACGGCCATCTGCCGAAACAGGGTGAACCCCAGTGGCGGAGATAATGGAGGAGGAGGCATCAGTACGCAACGTAGGTCGGCTGACAAGCTTAATCCGCCCGGCCGATGGTCAGGCCGGAATGGCTGCCCCGAGGCGGAGGTAGTTAATCTCCGCGTCTAAAATTTGTTCCGCCGCTCTGGGCCTGCTTCACCCGTCAACGGCGAAAATCACCTGCGCCAAGTCGTCGCGTCGGTCAGCCTGCCCGCCTCAGGCCACCTTTGGCCTCGATGAACTCGACAATGCGGTCGAGCCCCTGGCTCTTCTTCAGGTTGGTCATGACGAAGGGACGCTGGCCGCGCATGCGCTTGGCGTCCGTCTCCATCTTTTCCAGGGAGGCCCCGACATGGGGCGCCAGGTCGATCTTGTTGATGACAAGAAGGTCTGACCGGGTGATGCCCGGGCCGCCCTTGGACGGAATCTTGTCGCCGGCGGCAACGTCGATGACGTAGATGGTGAGGTCGGCCAGCTCTGGGGAAAAAGTGGCAGCGAGATTGTCGCCGCCGGACTCGATCAGCACGAGATCGAGGCCCGGAAATTTCGCGCGCATGTCCGCCACCGCCGCGAGATTCATCGAGGCGTCCTCGCGAATCGCGGTGTGCGGGCAGCCGCCGGTCTCGACCCCGGCGATCCGATCCGGTGTCAGCGAACCCGAACGCACGAGGTATTCGGCATCCCATTTGGTGTAGATGTCGTTGGTGATCGCGGCGATGTCATAGCGCTCGCGCATGGTCTTGCAGAGCAGGTCCATCAGCGCGGTCTTGCCCGATCCGACCGGGCCGCCGACGCCGACACGTAAGGGGCCGTGAGACGTAGCCATTGATTCCTTCCTATCGTCGTCCTGGCGGAGTGTGACGCAACGTGCTCACGATCTGAACAGCCGCGTATATTGTGTCTCGTGCCGGAGGCTGGCGAGATCGGCGCGGAAAGTCGCGCTGCCGAGATCGTCCAATGTCGCCTTCAGCGCACGATTGGCGGTCGCGGCGACGGCGGCTTCCAGCGTCACCAGCACACGCTGGCTGTCGGTCTGGCCCAGCGGAATGAGACGGCTGGCCGCGGAAATCCAGTTTGAGACCAGCGCATGCAGGAAAGCGTGCAGCGTCGGCGCCAGCGGGACACCATGCATCGCGGCGACCACGCCGACGGCGACCGGATAGACCAATGGCGCGCGGCATGCCGCGACCATCACATCCAGCCCATCGGCATCCCACGCCGCGCGCGCGATGTCGATGAAGGCGCGGCCTTGGGAGGTCGTTTCCAGCTGTCGTTCGCGCGACGGCACGAAGGCGGCCGCGAGCTCGGCGGTATCGTTCAAAGTGGTGCTCTCGTCGGCTTCCGCGGCGCGATAGGCATGGACCAGGAACGTCGCATCGCAAAGGCCGGAGCCGTCGCCGAGCATAGTGTCGAGCCAGTCGGCCAGCGTCGCGGTATCGGTGATGTCGCCGGCCTCGACGGCCCATTCGATGCCGCTGGAGTAGGAGAAACCACCGACAGGAAACGCCGGCGACAACCAGGTCATCAACCGGTACAGCGCCGCCGCCTCGCGCTCGGCGAGGTCAGCGGCGCCGACCGGCTCATTTGTGGTCATGAGCATGCTTGTGGCCGTGGTGATGGTCGCGGTGGTCGCAATGCTCGTCGTGGTGATGGTGATGATCGTGACCATGATCATCATGGTCACGTTCGTGATGATGGTGGCCGTGATCGTGATGCGCATGGGCGTCGTGACCATGCGCGTGACCGGCGTCGGCATAGGCGCCGCCTTCGGGATCGAACGGCGCCTCGATCTCGATCACGCGGGCGCCGAGACCCTTCACCATGGCTTCGATGACGTGGTCGCGGCGGATACGCAAGGCCTTGGCCATGATCTGCGTCGGCAGGTGGCGGTTGCCGAGGTGCCAGCCGACGCGGATGAGATGGTGCGGATCGTGGCCGCGGATCTCCAGCAGCGGTTCGGGCGCCGCCACCACCTCCACCAGCCGGCCGTCCTCCAGCACCAGCGCATCGCCGCCGCGCAGCGCGACGGCATGCTCCAGGTCGAGCAGGAATTCGAGCCCCCGCGTCCCCGTCATGGCCATGCGGCGACGGTGCCGATCGTCGAAATCAAGCACCACCGTATCCACGGGTGCTTCCGTGAAGCGGTGCTGCCCCCTGACCTGCGTCGCCCGGATCATGCGTTTACCCCGTTTACCGTGTCTCGACCTTCTCGGGCGTGATCACCTCGATCTTCGGCGGCGCCGTGAAGCACTTCACCGCGACGCGGCCGAACGTCTTCATATGCTCCATGGCACGATGCGGCACCAGCGCCTCGGCGTTCTCCCACTGCTCGACGAACACCATTTTGGCAGGGTCGGTGACGCTCTCGTGCAAATCATAAGCGATATTGCCGGCCTCCTTCCGCGTCTCCTTGATGCAGGCGGTGGCGGCTGCAATGAATTCGGCGCGCGTTTCGGGCTTGATGGTCAAGGTGGCAACGACATAGATCACGAGAAATCCTCCCGGCTTTTCTTCTGGGTTCAAGATACCGGCGGGACATTAGACCAGGCAGGGTCGAACTCAAGACCGGAAAACAACCCCGAGGCATGCAGCACAGGCTATTTCAGTACATGAAATATCGCTGCGCCATCGGCAGCACCTCGGCGGGGGCGCAGGTGAGCAGCTCGCCGTCGGCGCGCACCTCATAGGTCTCCGGATCGACCTCGATCTTGGGCATGGCGTCGTTGTGGATCATGCTCTTCTTGGAGATCTTGCCGCGGGTATTCTCGACGGCATAGAGCGTCTTGTCGATGCCGAGTTTTCGCGCAAGACCTCCGGTGACGGCGGCCTTCGAGGTAAAGACAACGGAGGACGCCGTGCGCGCCTTGCCGAAGGCACCGAACATCGGTTGGTAGTGCACCGGTTGCGGCGTCGGGATCGAGGCGTTGGGATCGCCCATGGGCGCTGCGACGATGCTGCCGCCCTTGACGATGCAGTCCGGCTTGACGCCGAAGAAGGCCGGCGACCACAGCACGAGATCGGCGAGCTTGCCCTTCTCGACCGAGCCGATCAGTTTCGACACGCCGTGCGCGATCGCGGGATTAATGGTGTATTTGGCGATGTAGCGCTTGACGCGGAAATTGTCGTTGCCCTTGCCCTTGTCCTGCGGCAGCGATCCGCGCTGCTTCTTCATCTTGTCGGCGGTCTGCCAGGTCCGGATGATGACCTCGCCGAGGCGGCCCATCGCCTGCGAGTCCGAGGACATCATCGAGAGCGCGCCGAGATCATGCAGGATGTCCTCGGCGGCGATGGTCTCCTTGCGGATGCGGCTCTCGGCGAAAGCCAGATCTTCCGCGATCGAGGGGTCGAGGTGGTGGCACACCATCAGCATATCGAGATGCTCGTCGATGGTGTTGCGCGTGAAGGGCCGCGTCGGATTGGTCGAGGACGGCAGCACGTTTTTCAGGCCCGCGACCTTGATGATGTCGGGGGCGTGACCACCGCCCGCCCCTTCGGTGTGGAAGGCATGGATGGTGCGGCCCTTGAACGCCTTGATCGTATCCTCGACGAAACCGGATTCGTTGAGCGTGTCGGTGTGGATCATGACCTGGATGTCGTGATCGTCGGCGACCGACAGGCAGTTGTCGATCGCTGCTGGCGTCGTGCCCCAATCCTCGTGCAGCTTCAGCGCACAGGCGCCGGCTCTGATCATCTCGACCAGCGCGGCGGGCCGCGAGGCGTTCCCTTTGCCGGAAATGCCGAGATTAACCGGAAAGGCGTCGAACGACTGGATCATCCGGGCGATATGCCAGGGCCCCGGCGTGCAGGTCGTGGCGAAGGTGCCGTGCGAGGGGCCGGTGCCGCCGCCCAGCATCGAGGTGACGCCGCTCATCAGCGCGTGCTCGATCTGTTGCGGGCAGATGAAATGGATGTGGCTGTCGAAACCGCCGGCCGTGAGAATCTTGCCTTCGCCCGCGATCACATCGGTGCCGGGACCGATGATGATGGTCACGCCCGGCTGGATGTCTGGGTTGCCGGCCTTGCCGATCGCGGAAATCATGCCATCCTTGATGGCGACGTCGGCTTTCACGATGCCCCAATGGTCGACGATCAGCGCATTGGTGATGACCGTGTCGGCGGCGCCCTGCTTGTTGGTGACCTGCGACTGGCCCATGCCGTCGCGGATCACCTTGCCGCCGCCGAACTTCACCTCTTCGCCGTAGGTTGTGAAATCCTTCTCGACTTCGATGATGAGGTCGGTATCAGCTAGACGCACCTTGTCGCCGGTGGTCGGGCCGAACATGTCGGAATAGACGGACCGCTTTATTTTGACGGACATCACAAGCCCCGTATGCGTTTGAATAACTGGTCGGTCACAGCACGGCCCTCGCTGCTTTCACGGCATCGTCGAACTTCTCGTCGAGCCACGCGTTGCCGCCGCGGCAGCCCGCAACGACTTGCGTGGCCCACTCAACGTAATCGACGAGTTCGTCGTGCTCCTCGGCACTCAAATCGGTTTGAATGCGCGCCGCTGTATTGCTGATCTTGTCGGCAATCTTGATCAGCTTCGCGCCGGCGGATTTTTTTGGCGCGTCCATCGCCTGCCGACGCCGTCGCTCGGCTTTCGGCAGACTCATGTCGTCGGTGCATTCCGCGACGAGGGCGGCGACACGCTCGGAGAATCTCTGCGCCAGCTCCTCGCGCGTGGTGTCGGTGTCCTCGATGGAATCATGCAACCATCCGGCCGCCACCAGCTCGGCATCGGCACCACCGGTCGCGGTCGCAAGCAGGTTCGCGACCTCTGCGAGATGATTGATATAGGGCTCGTTGCCGCGCCCCTTGCGCGCCATGCCGTTATGACGGCGCGCAGCGAGTTCGGCAGCTTCAGAGACGAGGCGGATGGGTGAGAGCATGGCTTAGGCCTCCTTCGCGCCATCAGATACACCGATCTCTCCGTTCCCTCCCCTCTTGCGGGGGAGGGCCAGGGAGAGGGGTGCTCCGGGCTCCGCTACCTGAAGGATGGCGAGAACCACTCCCTCCAGGTTCTTCATTACGTCGTTATTGGTGAAGCGCAACACGCGATATCCGCGCGACGCGAACCACTCGTCGCGCACCTCATCGTGACGTATGCGCGCCGCGAATTCGTGGCTTTCACCGTCGACCTCGACGACGAGCTTGCAGGAATGCGCAACGAAATCGGCTATGTAATCGCCCATTGGAGCTCGACGGCGAAACCCGAGGCGAGCCAAGCGGTGAGCTTTAAGATGGCGCCAGAGAAGCGTCTCCGCGGGCGTCATCGCCCGCCGCAATTGCTTGGCACGGGTTCTTTGCGACCGGGAGACTTCGTCGTGTGGCATACCCCCCTCCCCGCCCCTCCCCCGCAAGGGGGGAGGGAGCGCGACAGTTGCGCTCACCTCACCGTGGATCACTGCACTCGCCTCAATCGCGTCGCGCTGCGCTCGCCGTTATTGCACTCACAGCCTCCCCATCACCTCGCCACGAAAACCGTAGATCGTCTTCTTGCCGGCCATGGCGACGAGCTGGACATCGCGGGTCTGGCCCGGCTCGAAGCGGACGGCGGTGCCGGCCGCGATGTCGAGGCGCATGCCGCGGGCGCGTCTGCGGTCGAACTTCAACGCCGGGTTGGTTTCAAAAAAATGGTAGTGCGAGCCGACCTGGATCGGACGGTCGCCGGTGTTGGCGACTGTCAGCGTCACGGTCTTGCGGCCAGCATTAAGCTCGATCTCGCCGTCCTGGATGAAGAGTTCGCCGGGAATCATGTCTGCTCCTACCTGATCGGCTCGTGGACGGTGACGAGCTTGGTGCCGTCCGGAAAGGTCGCCTCGACCTGGATATCGTGGATCATCTCCGGAATTCCCGGCATCACCTGATCGCGGGTCAACACCTGCGCGCCGGATTGCATCAGTTCGGCGACGGTGCGGCCGTCACGGGCGCCTTCGAGGATAAAATCGGAGATGATCGCGACCGCCTCGGGATGGTTGAGCTTGACGCCGCGGTCCAGCCGGCGGCGCGCCACGATGGCGGCCATGGAGATCAGAAGCTTGTCCTTTTCGCGGGGAGACAGGTTCATGCGAAATCTCTTCCGTTCAACACGTCAATTCAACCACAGCCGCGGCAGCACGGCGCCGGTGCGCGCCAGCACCGCCATCATGTCAGCGCGCAAACGCGCCGCATCTTGGGCACAGAACCGCGCCATTGCAAAGCCATTCCAGGCGGATATCCCGACCTCGCCCGCGAACGAGTCCGATGCTTCGCGCAGGCGCTCAACCAGGGCCTCGTCTCCAGGCAGGATCAGGGCCGTGCCGATCGCGGCGCCATCTTTGGCAACGGCAGATCGGCCGAGTTTTGCGCCGATATTGCCGTCGAGCCTGATGGTTTCGGCGAACACCAGCTTGCCGCCGCGAGAGAGCCGCCAGCGATCGACAAACTCGCCCTGCTCCATCCGCTCGCCCATGGCGGTGCGACCGAACACCACGATCTCGCAGAGCAGAAGCGAAGCCGTCTCATCAAGCGCGATGTCGAAGCGGCGATAGACACGGGCGCGATCGAACAGGATGGTCTCCTGAGGCAGCCAGGACAGATGCGCGCCTGCGCCGACCTTCAGCGCGATATTGAGCTCGGCCGCCTGTCCCGGCGCACGATAGACCTTTTCTGCGGCCGCAGTAGTCAGCGTCAGCCGCGCAGCATCAGCGGCCGTGATCTCAATGTCGAAGCGGTCGCCGCCAGCGACCCCGCCGGCCGTGTTGACGAACACGCCAGACAGCCCCTCGCCTTCTGGCGACGGAAAGCGCACGCGCAGCGAGCCGCTTTCATGCAACGTGCCACGCCGCGTCACGCCGTCGCGCGCCTGAACATCGAAGCTCACCGCGCCGCGGGCACGGTTCGCCTCGAAAACGGTTGATGTGACTGAAAAGTCGCTGCGCATCCGCCTCCCCAGCCGGTCGCGGCAGAATGGCCTACAGCGCCATCTGGCGGCTGATTTCGCTCGCGTCGAGATTGGAGCGGTCGCAGGTGAACTTCACCGCGCCGCGATCCATCACCGCGAAACTGTCGCCGAGTTCGCAAGCAAAGTCGAGATATTGTTCGACCAGCACGATCGCAATGTTGCCGAGGTTGCGCAGGTAGGAGATGGCGCGGCCTATGTCCTTGATGATCGACGGCTGGATGCCTTCGGTCGGCTCGTCGAGCAGCAGCAGCTTTGGCCGCATCACCAGCGCGCGCCCGATCGCGAGCTGCTGCTGCTGACCGCCGGAGAGGTCGCCACCGCGCCGGCCGAGCATGGATTGCAGCACCGGGAAGAGCGAGAACACGTCATCCGGAATGTGCTTGTCCTCGCGCTTGAGCGGGCCGAAGCCGGTCTTGAGGTTCTCCTCGACCGTGAGCAACGGAAATATCTCGCGGCCCTGCGGCACGAAGCCGATGCCCCTGCGCGCGCGCTCGTAGGGCTTCAGGCCCGTGATGTCTGTGCCGTCGAGCACGATCGCGCCCGAGGAGATCGGATATTGCCCGACCATGGCGCGCAAGAGCGAGGTCTTGCCGACGCCGTTGCGGCCGAGCACGCAAGTCACCTTGCCCGGCTCCGCCGAGATCGAGACGCCGCGCAGCGCCTGCGCCGCGCCGTAGAACAGGTTGATGTCCTTGACCTCAAGCATCGCTCAGCGTCCCAGATAGACTTCGATGACCCGCTCGTTGGACGAGACCTGGTCGATGGTGCCTTCCGCCAGCACGGTGCCTTCATGCAAGCAGGTGACCTTGACCCCGAGCTCGCGTACGAAAGTCATGTCGTGCTCGACCACCATCACGGTGTGGGTCTTGTTGATCTCTTTCAGCAGCTCGGCGGTGAGATGCGTCTCGACGTCGGTCATCCCGGCGACCGGCTCGTCGACGAGGAGCAGCTTTGGGTCCTGCGCGAGCAGCATGCCGATCTCGAGCCACTGCTTCTGGCCATGGCTGAGGCTGCCGGCGAGACGGTTGCGGGCGTCGGTGAGCCGGATCGTCTCCAGCACCTTGTCGATGCGCTCGGACTCCGCTTTGCTGCCGCGCCAGAACAGCGTGCCCCGGACCGAGTGATCGACATTGAGCGCGAGCAGGAGATTGTCCTGCACGCTCTGGCTCTCGAACACGGTCGGCTTCTGGAATTTGCGGCCGATGCCGAGCTCGGCGATCCGGGTCTCATCGAGCCGCGTCAGATCGGTGACCCCATCGAACAGCACAGTGCCCTCGTCCGGCTTGGTCTTGCCCGTGATGATGTCCATCATCGTGGTCTTGCCGGCGCCGTTCGGGCCGATGATGGCGCGCATCTCGCCGGGCTCGAGTGTCAGCGACAGGTTGTTGATGGCGCGGAAGCCGTCGAACGAGACGTGCACGCCGTCGAGATAGAGCATCGCGGAGGTGGCGCGGGTATCCATGACGTTCATCGCGCTACTCCGCCATCTTGGGTTCGGTGACGCCATCTTCGGCCGCAGCGCTCGCAATGGCCGCGGCGGTGCGCTTTTCCTTCGATGAGTCCCACCAGGCGTTGAAGGTGCCGACGATGCCCTTCGGCAGCAGCAGCGTCACCAGGATGAACAACGCACCCAGCATGAACAGCCAGTACGGCGCGAGCACGCCGGAGGTGAAGAAGGTCTTGGCGTAATTGACGACGACGGCGCCGAGCGCCGCGCCGACCAGTGTGCCGCGGCCGCCGACCGCAACCCAGATCACCGCCTCGATCGAATTGCCCGGCGCAAATTCGGATGGATTGATGATGCCGACCTGCGGCACGTAGAGCGCGCCGGCGACGCCGGCCATGCAGGCCGACACCGTGAACACGAACAGTTTGTAGGATTCGACGCGGTAGCCGAGGAAGCGCGTCCGCGATTCCGCGTCACGCACCGCAATCAGCACCTTGCCTAGCTTGGAGGAGACGATGGCGCGACAGATCAGGAAGCCGACGATCAGCGCCAGGCAGCTCAGCGCGAACAATGCGGCGCGCGTACCCTCCGCCTGCACGTTGAAGCCGAGGATGTCCTTGAAATCGGTCAGGCCGTTGTTGCCGCCGAAGCCGAAATCATTGCGGAAGAAGGCGAGCAGCAGCGCATAGGTCATCGCCTGCGTGATGATCGACAGATATACGCCTGTGACGCGGGAGCGGAAGGCGAGCCAGCCGAAGCAAAAGGCGAGAAGGCCCGGCACGACCAGCACCATCAGCGCCGCAAACCAGAACATGTCGAAGCCGTACCAGTACCAGGGCAGCTTCTGCCAGTTCAGGAACACCATGAAGTCGGGCAGGACCGGATTGCCGTAGACGCCGCGGGTGCCGATCTGTCGCATCAGATACATGCCCATGGCGTAGCCGCCGAGTGCGAAGAAGGCGCCGTGGCCGAGCGAGAGGATGCCGCAATAGCCCCAGATCAAGTCGATCGCGAGCGCGAGGATGGCGTAGCAGACATATTTGCCCCAGAGCGCGACGAGATAGGTCGGCACCTGAAGGAACGAGCCCGCAGGCAGCAGCAGGTTGGAGAGCGGGATGAGGATGCCGCAGGCCGCGACGACGGCGAGGAAAATCGTCGCGCTGCGGTCCAGCGATCGCGTCAGCATGTGAGGGGTCATGCTTCCACCGCACGGCCCTTGAGCGCGAACAAGCCGCGCGGCCGTTTTTGGATGAACAGGATGATCAGAACCAGGATGGCGATTTTGCCGAGCACGGCGCCTGCGACCGGCTCCAGGAACTTGTTGGCGATGCCGAGCGTGAAGGCGCCGACCAGGGTGCCCCAGAGATTGCCCACGCCGCCGAACACCACGACCATGAAACTATCGATGATGTAGCTCTGGCCGAGATTGGGGCTGACATTGTCGATCTGCGACAATGCCACGCCTGCAATGCCGGCGATGCCCGAGCCGAGCCCGAAGGTGAGCGCATCGACGCGCGAGGTGGCGATGCCCATCGAGGCCGCCATGCGGCGGTTCTGCGTCACCGCGCGCATCTCGAGGCCGAGCGCGGTGTAGCGCAGCATCGCGAGCAGGATCGCGAACACGGCCAGCGTGAAGCAGAGGATCCAGAGCCGGTTATACGTGATAGTGATCTGGCCGAGTTCGAACGCGCCGCTCATCCAGGAGGGATTGCCGACCTCGCGGTTGGTCGGGCCGAACATGGTGCGCACCGCCTGCTGCAACACCAGCGACAGGCCCCAGGTCGCCAGCAGCGTCTCCAGCGGACGGCCGTAGAGAAAGCGGATGATGCTGCGCTCGATGAGGACGCCGATGGCGCCGGCGACGAGAAAGGCGAGCGGCACGGCAATCAGCAGCGAATAGTCGAACAGGGCGGGATAGCGGGTACGGATCACCTCCTGCACCACGAAGGTGGTGTAGGCCCCGATCATCACCATCTCGCCATGCGCCATGTTGATGACGCCCATCACGCCGAAGGTGATGGCGAGCCCGATCGCAGCGAGCAGCAGCACCGAGCCGAGTGAGAGGCCGTACCAGGCGTTCTGCACCATCGACCAGACCGCAAGCGAGCTTTGGATCGAGCCGATCGCGCTCGCGGCAGCCTTGGTCACCGAGGCCGGCTGGTCGCCCATGCCGGTGAGCAGCGCCAGCGCCTCCTGATCGCCGCGCGCCTTGAGCGTGGCGACGGCCTCCAGCTTCTCGACCTCGGTGGCGTCCGACTTGAACAGCAGGATGGCCGCCCGGGCTTCGCCTAGCGCAGCCTTGACGGATCGGTTGGTTTCCTTGGCGAGGGCGCCATCGACGGCTTCGAGTGCGGTCTCCTCATGCGACTTGAACACGGATTGCGCGGCCTGGAGGCGCGTTCCGACATCCGGCGACTGCAGCGTGAGGCCGCCGACCGCGGCATCGACGCTGCGGCGCAGACGGTTGTTGAGGCGAACCGCGCTCGCGCTGTCGGGAATGCTGGTCACCGGCTGGCCGGTCGCGGCATCGATCGACTTGCCGTCGGCGCCGGTAACATAGACCTTCTTGCTATCTGGATCGGCCATGAGGCGGCCGTCTTGAAGCGCGCTGATGATCGGCAATGCCAGCGGGTTGCCGCTGCTTGCGACCGCGCCGATCGCCTCTTCCGTATCGGAAAAATCGTCGTTGGCGAATTTTGCGACCGCATCCTCGAACGGACCGGCGAAGGCCGGCAGCGCGAACGCGATCAGGAACAACGAGAGCAGGAGCGAACGGAGACGGGCGGACAAATGGGCTGGCACTGTGAATGACCCCGGCGGAAATGGGTGGAGAAGGCGGCGGGATCGCCGCCCTCTCCAATCTTGCAATGGAGCGTCAGATCGGGATCAGGAGCCCGAACCGAGGCACTTGTTGGTCTTGGTATTGAAGTTGCCGCACTTCTTGCCGACCCAGTCGCCGATCAGGTCCTTGGAGCCGTCGAGCTCCTTCGACCAGGCATCGCCAGCAACGAGACCCGGGGTCTTCCAGACCACGTCGAACTGGCCGTTGCCCTTGATCTCGCCAATGAACACCGGCTTGGTGATGTGGTGGTTCGGCAGCATCTTCGACACGCCGCCGGTCAAGTTCGGCGCCTCGATGCCCGGAAGCGCATCGATCACCTTGTCCGGATCAGTCGACTTCACCTTCTCGACTGCCTTCACCCACATGTTGAAGCCGATCACGTGTGCTTCCATAGGGTCGTTGGTCACGCGCTTCGGGTTCTTGGTGTAGGCCTGCCAATCCTTGATGAACTTCTCGTTCGACCCGTCCTTGGTCTTGATCGACTGGAAGTAGTTCCAGGCGGCGAGATGCCCGACCAGCGGCTTGGTGTCGATGCCGGCAAGCTCTTCCTCACCCACCGAGAACGCGACCACGGGGATGTCCTTGGCCTTGATGCCCTGGTTGCCGAGTTCCTTGTAGAAGGGAACGTTGGCGTCGCCGTTGATGGTCGAGACCACCGCGGTCTTCTTGCCAGCCGAGCCGAACTTCTTGATGTCGGCAACGATCGTCTGCCAGTCGGAGTGACCGAACGGCGTGTAGTTGATCATGATGTCTTCCTGAGCCACACCCTTCGACTTCAGATAGGCTTCCAGGATCTTGTTGGTGGTGCGCGGATAGACGTAGTCGGTGCCCGCGAGCACCCAGCGCTTCACCTTCTCTTCCTTCATCAGATAGTCGACGGCGGGAATCGCCTGCTGGTTCGGCGCAGCGCCGGTGTAGAATACGTTGCGCTCGCTCTCCTCGCCCTCGTACTGCACGGGGTAGAACAGGATGTTGTTCAGCTCCTTGAAGACCGGCAGCACGGACTTGCGCGACACCGAGGTCCAGCAGCCGAACACGACCGCGACCTTGTCCTTCGTGATCAGCTCGCGCGCCTTCTCGGCGAACAGCGGCCAATTGGAAGCGGGGTCGACGACGACGGCCTCGAGCTTTTTGCCGAGCACGCCGCCCTTCTTGTTCTGCTCGTCGATCAGGAAGAGGATGGTGTCCTTCAGCGTGGTCTCGCTGATGGCCATGGTGCCGGAAAGGGAGTGAAGCACGCCGACCTTGATCGTGTCGTCCGCGGCCTTGGCGCCAGTCAATGAAGCCAGACCGAGCATCAGCCCGGCGGTCGCGGCGAGGACGCCGCGGCGGCTAAATGACGCCGCTATATCGTGAGTGGATTTGCTAAGCATGAGTGTATCATCTCCCTGACGCAGACGTGAAAAACGCTGCGAAACGGCCCCACGGCCGCCTGCGATTAACGGATTCGCAAGAACCATGCCATGGGCTAGACAGCCCTCAAGCCGTTGGTTTTGCTGTGAAAACGGCTTATTTTCTAAGTCTCGCCGCGATCTGCTCGCCTAAACCCTAGGCAATGGGAATGTATGCGAAAGCGGCAGATGGCCTGTTTTATATGCAAATCGTCCGTCTTGGCTAAATTTCCGGCACAACTATTTCTGCGCCGCAACCACCGTTTAGGACGAACCCGCCTTGAAAGCGCCCCGACGATGTTCCATATGAACGGTCGAGACTGCTTGCGAATCAAGCCGTCGTTGCGAGCTGCGTGTTCTTAAGCCCCTACGGGCCTCTGGCTTGCCCCATATCTCCCAAGCCCATCCGACACCCCAAACACGCAGGTGTCTTCTCGACACCCTATGCGCGCGCCGCGCCGAATGCGCCGGGCGCCCGCCTTTGACATGGAAAGAACCCCTCTTTTGACTTCGTTTCAGGATTTCGGCCTCGCCGAACCCATCGCACGCGCTCTTCGTGAAGAGAACTACGTCACCCCCACCCCGATCCAGGCTCAGACCGTCCCGCTGGCGCTGACCGGCCGCGACGTCGTCGGCATTGCCCAGACCGGCACCGGCAAGACCGCGTCCTTCGCGC
This sequence comes from Bradyrhizobium sp. 153, assembly GCF_023073835.1. Taxonomy (NCBI): domain Bacteria; kingdom Pseudomonadati; phylum Pseudomonadota; class Alphaproteobacteria; order Hyphomicrobiales; family Nitrobacteraceae; genus Bradyrhizobium; species Bradyrhizobium sp. 153. The sequence goes on from NZ_JADPKH010000082.1 coordinate 52,515, forward strand.
TGCCGATCCTGCATCGCCTGCTCGATAACCGCATCAAGCCGCAGCCCAAGACCGCCCGCGTCCTGGTGCTGTCGCCCACCCGCGAGCTGTCCGGCCAGATCCTCGACAGCTTCAATGCCTATGGCCGCCACATCCGCCTGTCCTCAACACTCGCCATCGGCGGCGTGCCGATGGGCCGCCAGGTCCGCTCGCTGATGCAGGGCGTCGAGGTTCTGGTCGCCACTCCCGGCCGCCTGCTCGATCTTGTCCAGAGCAACGGGCTGAAGCTTTCAAGTGTCGAATTCCTCGTGCTCGACGAGGCCGACCGCATGCTCGACATGGGCTTCATCAACGACATCCGCAAAATCGTTGCCAAGCTGCCGATCAAGCGGCAGACGCTGTTCTTCTCGGCCACCATGCCGAAGGACATCGCCGAGCTCGCCGACGCTATGCTGCGTGATCCCGCCCGCGTCGCGGTGACCCCGGTCTCCTCGACCGCCGAACGGATCAACCAGCGCATCCTCCAGGTCGACTTCTCGGCCAAGCCGGCCTTCCTCGCCAAGCTGCTGAAGGAAGAACCGGTCAACCGGGCGCTGGTCTTCACCCGCACCAAGCACGGCGCCGACAAGGTCGTAAAGACACTGGAGAAGGCGGGCATCCCCGCCAGCGCCATTCATGGGAACAAGTCACAGAACCATCGCGAACGAACGCTGGGCCAGTTCCGGTCGGGCGAGATCCGTACCCTGGTCGCCACCGACATCGCCGCCCGCGGCATCGACGTCGACGGCATCACCCACGTCATCAATTTCGATCTGCCCAACGTGCCCGAGACTTACGTCCACCGCATCGGCCGCACTGCGCGCGCCGGCGCCGACGGCACCGCGATCTCGCTGGTTGCCGGCGGTGACGAGCTCGGCTATCTCCGCGACATCGAGCGCCTGATCCGCGTTGCGTTGACGCGTGAGGACCACCGCACCGATGCCGGTCGCCGGGATGCCGGTCCTCCCCCGCCGCAGCAACGACAAGGTCGGCCAGGCCGCCCGGGCCAGCGTCCGCAGGGCGCACGGCACGGGCAGGGTGACGGGCGGCGTGCCGACGAAAGGCATGGCGACGGGCGCCACCACAGCGCCGGCAAGCAGGGCGACGGACGCCCCGGCGAGGGACGGCATATTGACGGGCGGCCCGGCACTGGCCCGAAAGCTTCGAAGGCATCTCGTCGCTGCCGTTCCGGTGCTAAGATGCATTCGTCGCTAACCGACCGTCCGGAACAGCGTTCCGCGCATAGCGCCGGGACGCCTGATGGGATACAAGGCGTTGCCTTTTTGCGCCGCGAGAGTCGGCCGAACGGTCAACCGAATCGCAAACCCTTTTCGCACTAGCCGTCCACGACCTGGAGAAATTCATGGCTAAGGAAGAGCTGATCCAGTTCGAAGGACTGGTCACCGAAATCCTCCCCGACGCACGCTACCGCGTGCAGCTCGACGCCGGACACGAGATCGTTGCTTACACCGCCGGCAAGATGAAGAAGAACCGGATCAAGACGCTCGCGGGCGACCGCGTGACGGTGGAGATGTCGCCCTATGACCTCGAGAAGGGCCGACTGATTTTCCGCCACAAGGACGAGCGTCCCGCCACGTCCGGCGGCCCGCCGCGGGGTGGAGCGCAGCGCGGCGGCCAGTTCCGCCGCCGTTAGTCTTCGGGCGCCTCAGCGCGGAAGTAAAATTCTGGTCTGTATGCTGATCCGCCGCGCACCTCGCGGCGGATCAAAAAATCGTGCGCTCCGGATTGTTTTGAAGCCCTAATTCCGATAAAATGAATTAATCGATTTTCGGCCGGACGACATTAGCATCCACCGGTACAGCCGGTTCAGACACGCTGACGACCTTTCCAAAAATTCGATCTAACCTGCCTGCGCGAGCGGGCTCTTACATGGTGCTATCTAGAAGGGACTACCCCAGTGAGCATGGGAACCGTGAAGTGGTTTAACGCGACCAAGGGTTATGGCTTCATTCAGCCCGATGACGGTGGCAAGGACGTGTTCGTTCACATCAGCGCCGTCGAGCGCGCCGGCCTCGGCTCGCTGCACGAAGGCCAGAAGGTCTCCTACGAGATCGTGGCCGACCGCCGCTCCGGAAAGTCGGCAGCGGACAACCTCCGCGCCGCAGGCTGAGCCCGCCGGGCCCATAGCCCGGATATTGCCCCGGACCAGCTCAGGCGAGCCAAGGAATCAAAAAGGCCGTGCGCAACGCACGGCCTTTTTCATGTCGGAAGGAGGCGCTGCGATCAGTAGACCGTGCAGGCCGTAGCCGGGCTGTAATAGACGCAGGTGGACTGGCGCGGGCGGGTATAGGCAACATCGCTCAGCGTGACCGCGTTCTTGAGCACGTAACCGATCGTCGGCGTGTAGGTGTAGCTGACCTCACTGAAGATCAGGTAGGTGCCGCCGACCGCAAGCGTCGTGGGAATCGTGACCGGGGACTTCTCCGTGCGCGGCGCGGATCCCTTGCTCCACTGCACATGCGCCTGCAGGGTCGATGGGTCGACATAGAGTTCGCTGATCGTCGCCGACACCGTCGTGGTGGGATACGGCGTCATGACGCCGGTCGAGGCCGCGAAGAAATTGGTCATGTCGGTATCGCCGACCGAAATCGATTGCGAGGTGAGGTCGGACAGCGTCCGCGCCATCAGCGTCACCTTGCGATCGATCGCCACCGCCGACGAGAACTCGACCGTGCCGAAGAACATCACCAGCATCAGCGGCACGATCACCGCGAATTCGGTCGCCGCGAGCGCCCTGCTGTCCGCGACGAACTCGCCCACGGCGCAGCGGGCCGCCCACCAGATTCTCGACATCGTCTGCATCGTTCCGTCCAGATCCATTGGTCTTAGTAAGGCTCGTTCTTGAACGCGGCCGTGGCAACCAGCAGCCGCTTGCTGCCCGCAAGATTGGAGGTGTTGTAGCCGAGGCCGGTGACGAACAGCGGCCATTGATAGAACAGCCGCACCACCACGATGTCGCCCGCACCGCCCGGGCTGTAGCTCGTGTTCGTGTCGAAATTTCCGGAGCCGTCGATATGGGTCGGCAGCGTCACCGCAGCGAAGGACGAGAAGCTCGTGACTTCGACATAGAGCTTGCTGCAATCGAACAGCGCCGGAATCTGGCTACAGACATAGGACTTGAACGTTGCTTGCGTGCAGGGCTTGCTCACGCCGGAGACGGCGCAGGCCGTCACTGAACCGGATTGCGCCTGCCCGGTCAGAACCACGCGCGCGGAATTCTGCGTGATGGTCTCGAGCACCTGGCCCGCGAAGAACATCAGCGCCGTCTCGATGATGGCGAACAGCAACGCGAAAAACACCGGAGCGACCAGCGCAAACTCGACGACCGCGGAGCCGCGGCGGTTACCGCGAAACCGGCGCAGCGCGGCGAGCAGCGTGAACCTCGTTGGTGCAGGCGATGGCATCGCGTCAAATTCCCCGGCAACGGCAATCATCTGCCCGTTTCAATAGCGAAAACTGATTGTTTAAGTGTTTCAGGCGATCCGCTCCGGTCAGACCGCCTCATTAAGCATGCGTTAACCGCGAACGCCCAAGCACAGGCAGGCAGACAGGACGGCCACGCGGAAACAAGGGCGCGCGGAGAGAAGAACTCCTCGTGGGAGGCGCCAGCGTCCGGGCCGGTCAGGCGATCCTGCCCGAGCAACTTCGCCGGTTCTGCTAGTTGGTCTTGGCGCCGGCTCCGGCCGTGCCGCTGGCATTGCCGCTCAGTGTGCCCGCCTGGTTCATCGTGTTGTTGAAGTAGGCATCGCTGTCGCCGAGCGTGACGCGGCGCTGGCAAAGCGGCAGGCAGCTATAGGACTCGCGCTCGATCCCGCGATAGACGGTGACGAGCCGGTCGCTCGGACCTTCGACCTGGATCTGGCGGTCGACCAGGATCTCGCCGCCCCGGTCGAGCGCGATGAAATTGGTGGCACCATAGCCTTTCCCGGTCACGACGATCATGCCGCCAGGCTGGAGCGTGACGTCCGCGATCAGGGGATTGCCGACCACGATGGTCGCGACCTTGCCGGGGAGCCGTACCAGCTTGGCCTGGTCGACATTGACGGCGATGGTATCGGCGGTGGGCTCGGCAAGGCCGGCACCAGGCAACGCCAGCATCGCGGCCGCAACCAGAAGGCAGACGCGCGCCTGACGGCGCAGCAATTCTTTACGCATACTCTTACCCCCGGGACGTCACAAACCGGCAGAAACGATCAGACAGCGGAGCCGGTGCCCGACCCGACTAACCTGCCCTTAATTCGTGAACGTTCCGCAAACTCGCCGACTATTGTTTGAAGGGAGCTTCCGAATCGTCGGCGCCGCGCTAACGGCGGAACGGATAGGCGAGTTGCCCGCCGATTTCCTTCGGCATGGTCGCTTCGTCCTTGCCATAATCCTGCGGCAGCCTGCCCTCCGGCATCCGGAAGGTGCCGAACAGCACGTCCCAGATCGGGAACGTCCCGGCAAAGTTGGTGTCGCCGCCCTCTTCGAGCGAGGTGTGGTGCCAGCGGTGGAATACCGGCGTCGCCAGCACGTATCTGAACGGTCCGAAGGTCCAGTTCAAATTGGCGTGCACGAAGGCCGAATGAAAGGTGGTGAACGGACCGACCCAGATCATCACGTTGGGGGAGATACCGGCCATCAGCAGCACGACGTCGACGCTGATCGTCCCGAGCATGAGGTTGACGGGATGGAAGCGCGCCGCGGAAATCCAGCCGATCTCCTCCGACGAATGATGAATTGCGTGGTACTTCCAGAAGCCGCCGTCGTGGAAAAGCCGGTGCAGCCAGTACAGCATGAAATCGGACAGCACCAGGAACAGCACGGCCTGTAGCCATAGCGGCAGCTGTGACAGCGGGCCATGGCCGTTGTCGTAGAAAGCGATGAGGTCGTCGGCATCGCGGATGCTGAAGACGACGCCGGCGCCCACGATCAGCAGTCCGATCCGCATGGTGCGGGCGAACACCGGCACGAAGAACCAGTAGCAGATGTCGGTGAGGATCTCCCGCTTGCGCCACCACGGCGCGCCGGGATTGCAGGCCCAGAAATGCTCGAGCACGGTGAAGATTGCTGCGAGCACCAGGGTGACGGGGACCATCTTCTGGATCGTCTCGCCGAGCATCAGGGCGACTTGCATGGGCAGGCTCGACATCGTCGCCTCACTTCCGAATTGCTGGTCCCGCCTAGGCCTACTCCGCTAGATTTAAGGGAGGGTGAAGCCGGCGGTGCATGCGCTGCATTCGGAACAGACCGAATTCAACTGCCGCGTTAAGACGAAATTCACTCTGGCCAAAAGCACCGCGCCACAAGCGGGTTTGCTCGAATGAATTAACGCTACCGAAAGAGCTCGACTCTCATGTTCGTCGCGTCAAAGACAGCGCCGAACGAGGCGATCCCATCCAGACGGAGTTTTGTTCATGAAGAACCTGATTGCGCGTTTCGCGAAGGACGAATCCGGTGCCACCGCCATCGAATACGGTCTGATCGCCGCCGGCATCGCGCTGGCCATCATCACCGTCGTCAACAATCTCGGCAGCACGCTGAACACCAAGTTCGGCTCGATCAGCACGTCGCTGAAGTAAGCGGCTTGACGAGCGACCGCAAAAGCCCCGGACCTCCGGGGCCTTTGTTTTTCTGAAGACGGCGAGTTCCAGTGGCGTTGCGCGAGTACAGAACCGATGCCGCCGTCGCGGCGAACGAGGCGGTGTCGCAGACCAGCTCGCCGGCCTATTGGGTCTGCCTTGCGCTGCTGCTGGCGACGCTCGTCCTCGCCGTGCGCATTGCCAGCCTCTGGTGAGCACGCTTGCGGCGGTGCCACCCCCGCCGCCCGGCTGCCGTTGTCGGTTTGTTTAGCACTGCCGGCTAGCATCCGCGCCGCCAGCTTCCGCGACACAACCAGGCCTCAAGACGCAGCCCATGATCCTCGACCTTGCGCGCCTTCTGCTCTTCCCGGCCCTCATGGCGTTCGCCGCCGCGAGCGATCTCTTCACGATGACGATCTCGAACCGCGTTTCGCTGGCGTTGGTCGCAGGCTTCTTCGCCCTCGCCCTCGCCGGTGGCATGGCACCTTACGAGGTGCTGAGCCATGTCGGTGCCGGCGCACTTCTCCTGATCGTGGCCTTCTCCTGCTTTGCGATGGGCTGGGTCGGCGGCGGCGATGCCAAGGTCGCGGCCTCGGTCGCACTCTGGTTCGGCTTTGCACATCTGATGAACTTCCTGCTCTACGCGTCGCTGTTCGGCGGGGCGCTGACGCTGCTCCTGCTCCAATTCCGGCAATGGCCGCTGCCCTACGGACTGGCGGGCCAGGCCTGGCTCGCACGGCTGCACGCCAAGGAGAGCGGCATTCCCTATGGAATCGCGCTCGCACTGAGCGCGCTGATGGTCTACCCGGAGACCGAATGGGTGAAGGCGATCGACCTCGCTCACCTCGTACTGCGCTGAACGCACCGGGTAAACCAGGCGTTAAGGCGATTTAGATACGCCTCATTAACCATGCTTTGACGAATAGCTGGTCAACTGCCGATTACGGCGGCGGCAGCGTCGCGGCGTTTTGTTGGAAAGTGAAGCGTATGAATAGGGCACGCATTGTCGTCCTGACGGTCGCCATCGGCGCCGGCGGCGTCGCCGCGTACCTGGCGAGCGGCACGGACAATTCTGCGCCGCCTCCGGCTCCGGTCGCGCAGCTTCCGACCGTCGACGTTCTGGTCGCCAAGAACGATATCGGTCTCGGCCAGACAGTGAAGCCGGACGACGTGCAATGGCAGACTTGGCCGGCCGCGACCGCCAGCGCCACCTTCATCCGCCGCAACGAGCGTCCCGAGGGCGCGAGCCAGGTGACCGGCTCGATCGCGCGCGCTCCCTTCATCCAGGGTGAGCCGATCCGAGACCAGAAGCTGGTCAAGGCCGACGGCTCCGGCTTTATGGCGGCAATCCTGCCTTCCGGTATGCGGGCGATCTCGACCGAGATCTCGCCGGAGACCGGCGCAGGCGGCTTCATCCTGCCCAACGACCGCGTCGATGTGATCCTCACGCGCCGCCTCAAGAACCCGGACCAGAGCAGTGGCGCCCCGGACATTGTCACCTCCGAGATCATCCTCGCCAACATCCGCGTCCTGGCCATCGACCAAGCGCCGAAGGAGAAGGACGGCCAGAACACGGTGGTCGGCAAAACCGTGACCTTGGAGCTCAATGCGGCCCAGACCCAGGCGCTTTCGTCGGCCCGCCAGGCCGGAACGCTGTCGCTGGCATTGCGCAGCATATCCGACGTCAAGCTCAGCGAGATCACGCTCGACGAATCCGCGCAGAAGCGCGACGGCGTTTCGATCATTCGCTACGGCATTCCAAGTCAGACGGCAAAAGCACGATGAACACAGTCGATATGAAATGCAGGGCAAATCTGGCGACGATGCGAACCTCAGTGGTTCGCGCCCTGTCGTTTTCGGCCGTCCTCGCGCTGACGCTGAACCCGGCCCTCAGCCCGGTGGTCGCCGCCGACTACCGTCCCGTGGTGCCGGTCGCGGCCGACGGCCAGATGAACGCGCGTTTCCTCTCGCTCGGCATCGGCAAATCTGTCGTCATCGATCTGCCGCGGGACATCAAGGATGTGCTGGTCGCCGACCCCAAGATCGCCAATGCGGTGGTCCGCTCGGCGCAGCGCGCCTACATCATCGGCGCCTCGGTCGGCCAGACCAATATCGTGTTCTTTGATTCCGCCGGCCAGCAGATTGCGGCCTATGACATCGCGGTCAAGCGCGACCTCAACGGCGCGCGGGCCGCACTGAAGCAGATCCTGCCCAACTCCGACATCCAGATCGACGGCCTCGGCGACGGCATCGTCCTGACCGGCACGGCTGCGAACCCGCTCGAAGCGCAGCAGGCCAATGATCTCGCCGCGCGACTCGCCGGCGGCGCCGACAAGGTGGTGAACTCGATCGTGGTCCGCGGCCGCGATCAGGTCATGCTGAAGGTAACGGTGGCCGAAGTCCAGCGCAACATCGTCAAGCAGCTCGGCATCGACCTCTCCGCGAACCTGAACTACGGCACCTCCGTGGTGAGCTTCTCCAACTCCAACCCGTTCACGGCCCTTGGCCGCAATCTCGTGGACGGCAACAACCTGACCACGAAATTCGGCGCGACGCCGTCCGTGCAGGCCACCCTCCGCGCGATGGAGACCGCGGGCGTGATCCGTACGCTGGCCGAGCCGAATCTCACCGCGATCTCCGGCGAGTCGGCGACCTTCATTGCCGGCGGTGAATTCCCGGTGCCGGCAGGCTATGCGTGCGATCCGACCACGCATGTCTGTACCACCCAGATCAGCTTCAAGAAGTTCGGCATCTCGCTCAACTTCACTCCGGTGGTTCTGAGCGAGGGCAAGATCAGCCTGCGCGTGATGACCGAAGTCTCGGAACTGTCGAACGAGAATGCGATCACGCTCTCCCAGGCGGTGACCTCGACGTCGGTGAACTCGCTGACGGTGCCCTCGATCAGGACCCGTCGCGCCGAGACTTCGCTGGAAATTCCCTCGGGCGGCGCGATGGCGATGGCCGGCCTGATCCAGCAGCAGACCAAGCAGGCGGTCAGCGGACTGCCGGGGCTGATGCAGCTCCCGATCCTCGGCACGCTGTTCCGCAGCCGCGACTTCGTCAACAACGCGACCGAACTGGTCGTGATCGTGACGCCTTATGTCGTTCGCGCGGTTGCGCAAAAGGATCTGTCGCGGCCGGATGACGGCTTCGCCGCGCCTTCCGATCCGCAGGCCGAGCTGATCGGCAACATCAACCGCATCTACGGCGTGCCCGGTCGGACCGAACCGGCCAGAAATTACCGCGGCACCTACGGCTTCATCACCGACTGAAGCGGAACGGGGACTTCAAGATGATCACAAGACCACCCCAGCTTCGCAAACGCGCCATCCGCCTCGGTGGCGCGCTCGTCGGCATGGCGCTCGCCCTCGGCGGCTGCCAGCACGACGAAGCGGTCACCGCCTCCATTCCCGACGATTACAAGCAGCGCCATCCGATCGCGATCGAAGAGCAGAACCGCTCGATCGTCGTCTTCGTCGGCCACGCCCGCGGCGGCTTGACCGCCGCCCAGCGCGCCGACGTGATGGGCGTCGCCTCGGCCTGGCTGCACGAGGGCACCGGCGCGATCCGGATCGACGTGCCATCCGGCACGCCCAACGCACGTCCGGTCGCGGATACCATGCGTGAGATCCAGGCGATGCTGGCGGCGGCCGGCGTTCCGCCGCGCGGCGTCAACGTTCGCCCCTATCAGCCGGAAGACAAGCGCTTCCTGCCGCCGATCCGGCTCACTTACTCCAAGATCGCCGCGGTCGCGGGTCCCTGCGGCCTGTGGCCGGAGGACATCGGCCCCTCGATGAAGAACAAGAGCTGGTTCGAGAACAAGGACTATTACAATTACGGCTGCGCCTATCAGCGCAACCTCGCTGCGATGGTCAACAATCCGTCGGACCTCGAGCAGCCGAGGGCCGAAACGCCGTCCTACATGGCGCGTCGCACCACGCTCCTCGAGAAGTATCGCAAAGGAACGTCGACGGCGGTCTCCTATCCTGAAGCCGACAAGGCCAAACTCAGCGACACCGGCAAATGATCAGCTACGCTCGCCAGCCTCAAGAAGAGCAGCCGGAGGCCCCACCCCCGCCGGTCGATGAGCATATTGCGCCCTCGCCGCGTGTCTCGGTCCAGGCCTTCTGCGAGACCGTAGAGACCGCTGCCGCGGTGCAGTCGGCCGGCGAGGATCGCCGTCTCGGCAAAGCCCATCTGAAGATCCAGATGGGCGGCATGGCGGCGGCGATCGAAGCCTATCGCTCCGCCCCGACACCAAACGTGATCGTGCTCGAAAGCGACGGCCGCAACGATCTCCTGGGCGGGCTCGACCAGCTTGCCACCGTCTGCGACGCCGGCACCCGCGTGGTCGTGATCGGCCGCATCAACGACGTGATGCTCTACCGCGAGCTGGTGCGCCGCGGTGTCAGCGACTACGTGCTCGCGCCGGTCGGCGCGATCGACGTCGTGCGCTCGATCTGCAACCTGTTCTCGGCGCCCGAAGCCAAGGCAGTCGGCCGCATCATCGCCGTGGTCGGCGCCAAGGGCGGCGTCGGCGCTTCCACCATCTCCCACAACGTTGCCTGGGCGATCGCGCGCGATCTCGCGATGGATGCGGTCGTCGCCGATCTCGACCTCGCCTTCGGCACGGCCGGGCTGGACTACAACCAGGACCCGCCACAGGGCATCGCCGACGCCGTGTTCTCACCCGATCGCGTCGATACAGCCTTCATCGACCGTCTGCTGTCGAAATGCACCGACCATCTCAGCCTGCTGGCGGCGCCCGCGACGCTCGACCGCGTCTATGACTTCGGCTCCGACGCTTTCGATGCCGTATTCGACACGCTGCGCTCCACCATGCCCTGCATCGTGCTCGACGTGCCGCACCAATGGTCGGGCTGGACCAAGCGCGCCTTGATCGGAGCGGACGATATCCTGATCGTGGCCGCGCCAGATCTGGCGAATTTGCGCAACACGAAGAACCTGTTCGACCTTTTGAAGGCCTCGCGCCCCAACGACCGGCCGCCGCTCTACTGCCTGAACCAGGTCGGTGTTCCGAAACGTCCCGAAATCGCCGCCACGGAATTCGCCAAGGCGATCGAGAGCCAGCCGATCGCCTCGATTCCGTTCGAGCCGCAGATCTTCGGCTCGGCGGCCAATAACGGGCAGATGATTGCGGAGATCTCGGCCAATCACAAGTCGATCGAGATGTTCCTTCAGATCGCCCAGCGCCTGACCGGCCGGAGCGAGACCAAGAAACAAAAGTCGTCCTTGTTTTCACCCCTGATTGAGAAGTTGCGGGGAAAATAGCCGCCGCATGGAGTTGTTAAGTGTTCGGTAAGCGTAGCGGAACAGACACCGACCTTCGGGCTCCCAAGCCCGGCGCCGTGTTGCCCGAGCCTTCCCAGGCTCCGGCGGCAACGGTGTCGCGCGGCCCGCTCCCGCCGGCCGTCGCCTCGCCACCGCTTGCCCCTGCCAAGGCCCCGCCGCCTCCCGCCATGGAGAGCCGGCGCTCGGACAATTATTACGAGGTCAAGGCGACCATCTTCGGCGCGCTGATCGAGGCCATCGACCTCGCCCAGCTCGCCAAGCTCGATTCCGAGTCCGCCCGCGAGGAAATCCGCGACATCGTCAACGAGATCATCGCGATCAAGAACATCGTGATGTCGATCGCCGAGCAGGAGGAACTGCTCGACGATATCTGCAACGACGTGCTCGGCTATGGCCCCCTCGAGCCCCTGCTCGCGCGCGACGACATCGCCGATATCATGGTGAACGGCGCCGGCACCGTCTTCATCGAAGTCGGCGGCAAGATCCAGCGCACCGGAATCCGGTTTCGCGACAACCAGCAGCTCCTCAATATCTGTCAGCGCATCGTCAGCCAGGTCGGCCGGCGCGTCGACGAATCCTCACCGATCTGCGACGCGCGCCTCGCCGACGGCTCCCGCGTCAACGCTATCGTGCCGCCGCTCGCGATCGACGGCCCCGCCCTCACCATCCGCAAATTCAAGAAGGACAAGCTGACGCTCGATCAGCTCGTCAAGTTCGGCGCGATCTCGCCGGAAGGCGCAGAGATCCTCCAGATCATCGGACGGGTCCGCTGCAACGTGCTGATCTCCGGCGGTACCGGCTCGGGCAAGACGACGCTGCTCAATTGTCTGACCAACTACATCGAGCACGACGAGCGGGTCATCACCTGCGAGGACGCGGCCGAGCTCCAGCTCCAGCAACCTCACGTGGTCCGGCTCGAAACCCGCCCGCCCAACATCGAAGGCGAAGGCCAGGTCACCATGCGCGAGCTGGTGCGCAACTGCCTTCGTATGCGCCCCGAACGCATCATCGTCGGCGAAGTCCGCGGCCCCGAGGCGTTCGACCTGCTTCAGGCCATGAACACCGGCCATGACGGCTCGATGGGAACGCTGCACGCCAACAATCCGCGCGAGGCGCTGTCGCGCTGCGAATCCATGATCACTATGGGCGGCTTCTCTCTGCCCTCGCGCACCATTCGCGAGATGATCTGCGCATCCATCGATGTCATCATTCAGGCCGCACGCCTGCGTGACGGCTCGCGCCGGATCACCCACATCACCGAAGTGATGGGCATGGAAGGTGACACCATCATCACCCAAGATATCTTCCTCTACGACCTGATCGGCGAAGACGCCAACGGCAAGATCATCGGCCGGCACCGCTCGACCGGCATCGGCCGCCCGAAATTCTGGGAACGCGCCCGCTATTACGGCGAAGAGAAGCGCCTTGCCGCCGCGCTCGACGCCGCGGAAGTGGCGCCGACAACGTGAGGAGGTCAGCGTCGTGAACATGCAGGTCCTCGCGCTCGCGTTTCTCGCCACGGCCGCCGTCGGCGGCATCGCCTGGGTCTTCCTCTATCCACTCCTGTCAGGGGAGCGGAAAGCCGAAAACCGCCGCGCGGCGATCGCGCGTGCCGACGCGCCCGCGGCCAAGCAGACCGAGAAGAGCCAACGAACGCGCCGTGAGCAGGTCGAGACTTCGCTCAAGGATCTCGAGGCGCGGCGCCAGCAGGAGAAGCGGGTTCCGCTCAGTGTCCGCCTCTCGCAGGCAGGGCTCGACTGGACGGCGCAGAAATTCTGGGTGGTGTCCGCCGTCGTGGCGGGCGTGCTGTTCGCGGCCGCTCTGTTCGTCGGGGGCGGCCTGCTCGGTGCCGCCGGCCTGGCTTTTGCTGGCGGCTTCGGCCTGCCGCGCTGGGCACTGGGTTTCCTCAAGAAGCGCCGCGAGTCCAAGTTCCTGGCGGCGCTGCCTGATGCGGTCGACGTGATCGTGCGCGGCATCAAGGCGGGTCTGCCGCTGTTCGAATCGATCAAGGTCGTCGCTGCCGATTCACCGGAGCCGCTGCGCACCGAGTTCCTCCAGATCATCGAGACGCAGGCGATCGGCATGCCGCTCGGTGAGGCCTGCTTGCGTCTCTATGAGCGCATGCCGCTCCCAGAGGCGAACTTCTTCGGCATCGTTATCTCGATCCAGCAGAAATCGGGCGGCAACCTCTCCGAAGCGCTCGGCAACCTCTCCAAGGTGCTGCGCGACCGCAAGAAGATGAAGGAAAAGATTCAGGCGATGTCGATGGAGGCGAAGGCCTCGGCAGGCATCATCGGCTCGCTGCCGCCGATCGTGATGTTCCTCGTCTATCTCACGACGCCGCACTACATCTCGCTGCTTTGGACCCACCCGACCGGCCAGCTGATGCTGGTCGGCTGCGTCGTCTGGATGTCGATCGGCATCATGGTGATGAAGAAGATGATCAACTTCGATTTCTGACGGTGCCGTATGGTCGAGTTTCTCGTTTCGAAGCTACATGACGTCCGCTTCATGACCATGCTGCTGGCAGCCATTGCCGCCAGCGCCACCGTCTATACGCTGGTGATGCCGCTGTTTGCCGGCGAGGGACTCTCCAAGCGCATGAAGGCGGTGGCGAGCGAGCGTGAGCGCCTCCGGCAGCGCGAGCGCGAGCGCCTCAACAAGAACGAGAAGGTCTCGCTGCGCCAGTCGCCGAAGCAGCTCGTCTCCAAGGTGGTCGAGGACTTCAACCTCACCAAATGGCTGGCGCAGGAGGCCGCCCGCGACAAGCTCATCATGGCGGGCTACCGCGGCCAGGCGCCCTACATCACCTTCCTGTTTGCCCGCATGGTCGCTCCGATCGCGCTCTTCATCGGTACCGCCATCTACGTCTTCTTGATCGCGCACCTTGAGCAGGCGCTGCCGGTCAAGATCGGCATCTGCGTCGGCGCGGCCTATCTCGGCCTCCAGGCGCCGATGCTGTTCCTCAAGAACGCGATCTCCAAGCGCCAGCTCTCGATCAAGCGCGCCTTTCCCGACGCGCTCGACCTGCTGCTGATCTGCATCGAATCCGGCATGTCGGTCGAAATGGCGTTCCGCAAAGTCGCCACGGAGATCGTCGGCCAGTCGATCGCACTGTCGGAGGAGTTCGCACTGACCACGGCCGAGCTGTCCTACTTGCAGGACCGGAAGATGGCCTATGAGAACCTGGCGCGGCGCACCGGGCTCGAAGGCGTCAAGTCGGTCTGTCTGGCGCTTCAGCAGGCGGAGCGCTACGGTACGCCGCTCGGGCATTCCCTGCGTGTCATGGCGCAGGAAAACCGCGACATGCGCATGAATGAGGCCGAGAAGAAGGCCGCTGCGCTACCGCCGAAACTGACGGTGCCGATGATCCTGTTCTTCCTTCCGGTCCTGTTCGTCGTCATTCTCGGACCGACGGGCATCAAGATCACCGAGCTGCACTGACGCGAGAGACCCCCGCGCGCGGTCCAAGATCAGGCCGATTAATCGGGCTGGCCGAGCGAGGCGACCGGCGTCCGCTTCGGCGCCCCGCGCGGAGCGTCGTTGCGGTTCAGCATTTCCTTGAGATAGGCGACATTGGCCGCGGCCTGGTCCGGCGGCAGGTCCGCCTTCACGATGGTCTCGGCTTCGGCGAAGCGCCCTTGCAGGCCGACGACCAGACCGAGATTCTGCCGCACCCGGGCGCTCGCGCGCGGCGAAGCGTAAGCCTGTCGCAGCGCCTCTTCGGCCTTGGGCAGGTTCCTCGTCAACATGTAGGACAGGCCGAGATTGGAGAGGACGCCGGGATCACCTGGTGCGATCTTCAGGGCGCTCGCATAATAGGAGCGCGCCTCGTCGTGCCGGCCCATCTGGTCGAGCGCAGTACCTTGCACCGAGAGCAGGCGCCAGTCCGGATTGTCGGGCGAATGCGCCTTCGACAGCACGTCGAAGGCCTGCTGGAAATTGCCGTTGTCGGCGAGCGCGCGGCCGTACTGGGCGAGCAGCGCCTTGTTGCCGGGATTGGCGATGGTCGCCTGCTCGAGCACGGCGGCGGCCTGGGCACGCTGGCCATTGGCGCGCAAGGCCTGACCATAGGCGAGCGCGGCGTCAGCATCCTTGGGATTGGCGCGATAGCGCTCGCCATAGACTTCGGCAGCGCGCGCGGGATCGGCCGGAGCGGCTTCCGCCCGCGGCCCGACCGAGCCCGTGACCTCGGAGAGCTTCGACATGCCCGTGCAGCCGCCGAGGCCCATGGCCAACGCCGCGACCAGCGAGGTGGACGCAAGAAGCCGGGCAAGACTGAACCGTTGACGCATGACACTTTGACTCTCGAGCCGATTGATCGAGCCGAACGCGCCAGCAATAGACTGTTAACCCTAACGGCCAGTTAACACCGACGAGTGGGAGATACGAGAGCTTCCCGACGGCGGTTTCGTCCCGCCGGTCAATATTCGATGGCAAGTCGCTTGCGGATTTCATCGACGCGTTTGTCCAGCGCATCGAACCGCGCATGGACGGAGCGGTCGTGCAGATAGAAGACGTAGCCGCCGGCAAGGAACGCGAAGATCCAATGATGATGCTCGACATAGCCGAAAATCGCCTCAACGGCCTGGCCGATGAATGTGACTACGCTCCACACAAATTCCATTGCATCCTCCCGGCAGGCGTCCTCGGCCGCCGGCGATTTCCATATCTGGCGGCCGTGCTCGGAACCTAGCATGGCCCCCTCGCTGCGAGTAGCGGCTCGCTGAACGGTGACAGCAAAGCCGATTGCGGCGGCGCCGAAACTCTGCGAAGTCTCGTCCGTTCGTACGACCCGCTTGATCTGACGATCCGGACCCGCCAAATGCCTTCTGTCTTCGAGACGTCGCCCACTGCCATCCCGATCACCTTCGTCACCAAATCGAGCTGGGATCAGGTCGCCGAGGCGCTGCCGGCGGCGCAGCGCCAGTTCGCGGCCGCGAGTGCCTTTGCCGCCAAGCCTGGCGGCTATCTCGCGCTGCCCGCGCCGGACGGCGCAATTGCACAGGTGCTGTTCGGCCTCGAGGACGAAGGCGCCAGATCGCGCGACCTGTTCCGGCCGGGCGCCCTGCCTGGGCTGCTGCCGCCGGGCACCTACCGTTTTGCCAATTCACCGCACGATGCACGGCTGGCGGCGCTGGCCTTCGCGCTCGGCAGCTACCGCTACGCCCGCTACCGCAAGGCTGACAGGCCCGGCGTCCGGCTGGTGCCGCCTGATGGCGTCGACGCGACCGAGATCGATCGCGTCGCCGACGCGGCGATGCTGGCACGCGATCTCATCAACACGCCGGCCAACGACATGGGACCAGAGCAGCTCGCCGCCGCCGCGCAGGCGCTCGCCGCCGAATTCGGCGCAAGCTTCGCCTGCACCATCGGTGACGATCTGAAGACGAATTTTCCGCTGATCCATGCCGTCGGCATGGCCTCTAGCCGTGCGCCGCGACTGATCGACATCGGCTGGGGCGATCCGGCTCATCCCAAGGTGACGCTGGTCGGCAAGGGCGTCTGCTTCGACACCGGCGGACTCGACCTGAAGCCGTCGAGCGGCATGCTGATCATGAAGAAGGACATGGGTGGCGCCGCCAATGTGCTGGCGCTCGCAGGCATGGTGATGGATGCGAAGCTGAAGGTCCGATTGCGCGTGCTGATTCCGGCCGTGGAGAACGCGGTCGCCGGCAACGCCTTCCGCCCCCTCGACATCTTCACCTCGCGCAAGGGCATCACGGTCGAGATCGGCAATACCGACGCGGAAGGCCGCCTCGTCCTCGCCGACGCGCTGGCGCTGGCCGATGAGGAAAAGCCGGAGCTGCTAATCGATTTGGGCACGCTGACCGGCGCGGCACGCGTTGCGCTGGGGCCGGATCTACCGCCTTTTTACACCAATGATGAGACGCTGGCGGCCGATGTCGCGCGTTGCGCGGTAAGGGAGAACGATCCGTTGTGGCGCATGCCGCTGTGGCCGCCTTACGATGCCTGGCTGGACTCCAAGACGGCGACCATCACCAATGCCCCGTCGGGCGGCTTTGCCGGCTCGATCACCTGCGCGCTATTCCTGCAACGCTTCGTCGAGCATGCCAGGAGCTGGCTGCATGTCGACATCTACGGCTGGACGCCGTCGGCGAAGCCGGCGCGGCCGGAGGGCGGCGAGTGCCAGGCTGCGCGCGCTCTCTATTCATTGCTGAGTGAGCGCTATGCATGATCCACGGCTGACGCCGGTGCGGGGCGACATCGCCGCGAAATATCTCCAAGGCAAGGTGGAGGCGAAACGCTTCGTCACTGGCGAGGAATTCGAGGTGGTCGAGGCCATCGCGGCCGTGCGTGAGCAGCCATCCTCGAATGCGAAGTTGATGACCGAGGCGCTGCGCGGTGAGCGCGTCACCATTTACGACCGCAACGGCGAAGGCTGGGCCTGGGGCCAGCTCAATGCCGACGGCTATGTCGGCTGGCTGCCGGATGCGGGCCTGGCTCGCCCCGCGGCAACGCCGACCCACGTCGTCAGTGTACTCCGGACGTTTGCGTTTCCCGGCCCTTCAATCAAGCTGCCGCCGGCCGACACGCTGGTGCTTGGATCAAAGCTCACGATCGTGCGCGAGCATGGGGCCTTCGCGGTGACGGGCGACGGAACGTTCTTGCCGAAGATCCATCTCGTCCCGCTCGATCATCGCGAGCCGGACTTCGTCGCCGTCGCCGAGCGCTTCGTCGGCACGCCCTATCTCTGGGGCGGCAAAAGCAGCTTTGGCATCGATTGCTCGGGCCTGGTGCAAGTCTCGCTGACTGCTGCCGGCATCGGCTGCCCGCGCGACAGCGACATGCAGCAGGCAGGCCTCGGCCGCGCGCTCGAGGCGCATGAGTGGGACAAGCTGCAACGCGGAGATCTGATCTTCTGGAAGGGCCACGTTGCCATCGTGCGCGACGGGGCCACCATGGTTCACGCCAACGCCTATCACATGGCCACCGTGATCGAACCAACCGGGCCGGCGCTTGCGCGCATCAGGCAGGCCGGCAGCGAGGTCGTCGCGATCAATCGGCTCGCTTAATCTCGTGGCGGCGGGCGACAGCTCTCCGTACAGAGAGGTGAAGCACTACGTCGCCACCGAGCCGTTGCCCGCAGTCTCCAGCCGGAACGCGGCGGCGAACAGCGCTCGGGTGTAATCCGTCTTCGGGTTCTTGAACAGCTCGGCGGCCTGCCCCTCCTCAACCACTTTGCCGCCGCGCATCACGATGAGATGGCTGGCGAGCGAGGCGACGACGCGCAGATCGTGCGAGATGAACATGTAGGTGAGCTCGCGCTTGCGCTGGAGCTCCCGCAACAGATCGACCATCTGCGCCTGGAACAGCATGTCGAGCGCGCTGGTCGGCTCGTCTAACACGACGAAATCCGGCTCCAGCACCACCGCCCGGGCGATGCTGATACGTTGGCGCTGGCCGCCGGAGAATTCATGGGGATAGCGGAAGCGCGTCTCTGGATTGAGTCCGACATCCTCGAGCGCCTTGACGACGCGGCCCTCGCGCTCCTCACGCGAGAGATTCGGCTGGTGCACGGAGAGCCCTTCGGCGATGATGTCGGCGACCGACATGCGCGGGCTGAGCGAGCCGAACGGGTCCTGGAACACGATCTGCATGTCGCGCCGGAAGGGCCGCATTTCCTTGAAGCGCAAGCCCTGGATGTCCTTGCCCAGGAACACGATCCGGCCGTTCGACGAGATCAGCCTTAGCAATGCGAGCCCCAGCGTGGTCTTGCCCGAGCCGGATTCGCCGACGACGCCGAGCGTCTCGCCCTTGCGCACGGCGAGGCTGACGCCGTCGACCGCCTTGATGTGGCCGACCGTCTTGCGCATCAAGCCGCGCTTGATCGGGAACCAGACCCTCAGATCGTTGGCCGACATCACTAACGGCGCACCCGGCTGCGGCGGCGCCGGATCGGGCTTCGGCTCCGCCGCGAGCAGGTCGCGCGTATAGGGATGCTTCGGGCTCTTGAAGACCTGCTCGACCGGCCCGTGCTCGACGATCACGCCGCCCTTCATGACGCAGACCGTATCGGCGATGCGGCGGACGATACCGAGATCGTGGGTGATGAAGAGCAGGCTCATGCCGAGCCGCGCGCGAATCTCAGCGAGCAGCGCCAGGATCTGCGCCTGCACGGTGACGTCGAGCGCCGTGGTCGGCTCGTCCGCAATCAAGAGGTCCGGCTCATTGGCGAGCGCCATCGCGATCATCACGCGCTGGCGCTGGCCACCGGAGAGCTGGTGCGGATAGCTCTTCAGCCGCGTCTCCGGCTCGGGAATACCGACCTGGGTCAATAGCTCGAGCGTCCGCTTGCGCGCCTCGGCATTGCTGGTCGGATTATGCAGCTGGATCATCTCGCCGATCTGCGCCTCGATCGTGTGCAGCGGATTGAGCGAGGTCATCGGCTCCTGGAAGATGATGGAGATGTCGCTGCCGCGAATCCCCCGCATCTGCTGCTCGGACTGGTCGATCAGCTCCTGCCCTTTGAAGCGGATGCTGCCGGAGGGATGCGAGGCGTTCGGATAGGGCAGCAGCTTCAGGATCGAGAGCGCGCTGACCGATTTGCCGGAGCCGGATTCGCCCACCAGCGCCACGCATTCGCCGCGCTTGATCTGGAACGAGACCTTGTCGACCGCGAGCGTGGTAGCGCCGCCCTGGTGGAAGGCGACAGAGAGATCGCGCACGCTGAGCAGAGGCTGGTTGATCGCGTCCATTGGCTCACCTGAACGTCTTGCGCGGATCGAAGGCGTCGCGCACGGCTTCGCCGATGAAGATCAAGAGCGACAGCATGATCGCGACCGAGAAGAAGCCGGAGAAGCCGAGCCAAGGTGCTTGCACATTGGCTTTCGCCTGGGACAGCAATTCGCCCAGCGAAGGCGATCCCGGCGGCAGGCCGAAGCCCAGGAAATCGAGCGCCGTCAGCGTCATCACCGAGCTCGACACGATGAAGGGCAGGAACGTCATGGTCGCGACCATGGCGTTCGGCAGCAGGTGGCGGAACATGATGACCTGATTAGACACGCCAAGCGCCCGCGCCGCCTGAATGTATTCGAAGTTGCGCCCGCGCAGGAACTCGGCCCGCACGAGACCCACCAGTGAGACCCAGGAGAACAGCAACAGGATGCCGAGCAGCACGAAGAAGCCGGGCACGAGGACCGAGGACAGGATCAGGAGAAGGTAGAGCGAGGGAATCGCCGTCCAGATCTCGATGAAGCGCTGGAAGATGAGATCGACCCGACCGCCGAAATAGCCCTGCACCGCCCCCGCCGCGATGCCGATCACCGACGAGATGATGGTGAGACACAGGCCGAACAGCACCGAGATGCGGAAGCCGTAGATCAGTCGTGCGACCACGTCGCGTCCCTGATCGTCGGTGCCGAGCCAGTTGTATTCGAGGTCGCGGCAGCTCTTCAGCCCCTTCTTCTCCACCACCGGCTTGCATTGCTTCTCGGTCAGCATCCAGGTCGGCGGCGACGGCGCCGGCGTCGGCAGGTCAAGATTGTGGGTATCGTAAGAATAGCGGATCAGCGGCCAGACGATGCTGCCGCCCTTGTCCTTGATCAGCTTCTGCAAAAAGGGATCGCGGTAGTCGGCCGCAGTCTCGAAGTCGCCGCCGAAGGTGGTTTCCGAATAGGTCACGAAGGCCGGCCAATAGAGCCGGCCGTCGAACTTGATCAGGAAAGGCCGGTCGTTGGCGATCAACTCGGCGAACAGCGAGACCACGAACAGAATAATGAACATCCAGAACGACCAATAGCCGCGGCGGTTCGCCTTGAAGTTCTGCCATCGCCGCCGGTTGAGCGGCGAAGGCGCGAACGACTTGCGCGTGATTGGAACGACCTCACCCAGCGGAGACTGCGTCGTGGTCTCGATCGGCGTCGGCGCGATAATTGTCATCAGACCTCCCGCGCCTCGAAATCGATCCGGGGGTCGATCCACATATAGGTCAGGTCGGAGATCAGGTTGATCACGAGGCCGACCAACGAAAAGATGTAGAGCGTGCCGAACACCACGGGATAGTCACGGTTGAGCACGCTCTCGAAACTGAGCAGCCCGAGCCCGTCCAGCGAGAAGATGGTCTCGATCAGCAGCGAGCCCGAGAAGAAGGCGTGGATGAACGTCCCTGGAAAACCGGCGATCACGATCAGCATCGCATTGCGGAACACATGGCCGTAAAGCACCCGGCCCTCGCTGCACCCCTTGGCGCGCGCGGTCATGACATACTGCTTGCGAATCTCGTCCAGGAACGAATTCTTGGTCAGGAACGTCATGGTGGTGAACGCGCCGAGCCCCATGGCGATCAGCGGCAGCGTCAGATGCCAGAAATAATCGAGGATCTTCCAATACCAGGGAAACTGCGACCAGCCGTCCGAGGTCAGTCCACGCAGCGGGAACCAGTTGAAGAACGAGCCGCCGGCAAACAGGATGATGAGGAGGATGGCGAACAGAAATCCGGGAATGGCATAGCCGAGCACGAGCACGGTCGACGTCCAGGTGTCGAAGCGCGTGCCGTCCTTGACCGCCTTGCGGATGCCAAGTGGGATCGAGATCAGATAAGTAATCAGAGTCAGCCAGATCCCGAGCGAAATCGAGACCGGCAGCTTCTCCTTGATCAGCTGGATCACGCTGACATCGCGGAAATAGCTCTTGCCGAAATCGAAGCGCGCGAAATTCCAGACCATCAGGAGAAAGCGTTCCGGTGCCGGCTTGTCGAAACCGAACTGTACCTCGAGCTTCTTGATGAAGTCAGGATCAAGACCTTGCGCGCCGCGATATTTCGAGTTGATAGCGTCGCCACCGGCCCCGACTTGCCCCGGTGCACGCTGAGCGAAGTCGCCGCCGCCCGATATGCGCGAGCTGCCGCCGGTGTCGGCGCCGGAGAGCTGCGCGATCACGCGCTCGACCGGGCCACCCGGCGCGAACTGCACGACGATAAAGGACACGAAGAGAATCCCGAGCAGCGTCGGGATCATCAAGAGGATGCGGCGGGCGATATAGGCGCTCATGATTATTTCGCCTGCTCGAGCTTGGCGGCCTTGGCGGGTTCATGCCACCAGATGTCGGGTGCGCCGACGCCGTTGGCATAACGCGGCAGCTTCTGAGGGTGGCCGAACTGATCCCAATAAGCCAGCCGGTGCGTCTTGTTGTACCATTGCGGCACCCAATATCGGCCGGCGCGGAACAGACGGTCGAAGGCGCGGCACGCGATGGTCAAATCTTCTCGGCTGTCCGCCGCCATGATCTTTTCGATCATGGCGTCGATGGCCGGGCTGGCGACGCCTGCGAGATTGTATGAGCCTTTGGTCGCAGCGACCTGCGAAGAAAAGAATGCGCGCATGGCGTCGCCGGGCGTCGCCGACATGCTGAAGCGCTGGATCGTCATATCGAAGTCGAACTCTTCCTGGCGCGCCCTGTATTGCACGGCATCGACGAGGCGCACGCTCGCTTCGATGCCGAGCGTCCCCAGGTTCTTGATGTAGGGCGCGTGGTGCGGCTGGAAGGAGGGCTCGTCCAGCAGGAATTCGATCCTGAACACCTCTCCGTTCGGCAGCACCCGCTTGCCATCCTTGATCGGGACACCGGCTTCGTTTAGCAATTGCTGCGCCTTGCGCAGCAGGCTCCGGTCTTGCCCGGAGCCGTCCGAGACCGGCGGCGTGAATGGGGCCGCGAACACGTCGTCCGGCACATGGCCGCGAAACGGCTCCAGCAGTTTCAGCTCGTCCGGCGAAGGAGGCGCGTCGCCCGCCATGAGATCCGAGTTCTGGAACGGTGACACCGTACGGGCATAAGCGCCGTACATGATAGTCTTGTTGGTCCACTCGAAGTCAAAGGCATTGATGAGGGCTTCGCGCACGCGGGGGTCTTTGAACTTGTCACGCCGCGTGTTGATGAACCAGCCCTGCGCGCCTGACGGCGTTTCGTCGGGCACGACCTCGAGCTTGACGCGACCATCCTTGACGGCCGGGAAGTCATAGCGCGTCGCCCAGATGCGTGAGGTGAATTCCTCACGGTAGAGATAGTTCTTGCCGGTGAAGCCTTCGAAGGCGACATCACGGTCGCGATAGAATTCATAACGCACGACGTCGAAATTGTAGCTGCCGCGGCAAACCGGCAGATCGGCAGCCCACCAGTCCTTGACCCGCTCGAATTCGATGTAGCGATTGACCTCGAATCTCCCGACCCTGTACGGCCCCGAGCCGAGCGGAATATCCAGCGTCGATTCGTCGAACGGCCGGGACGCGTAATACGCTTTCGAAAAGATCGGCAGGCCCGCGGCATAGAGCGGCACGTCGCGCGCCCGCCCCTTGGCAAAGGTGACAACGAGCGTGGCATCGTCGATCGCTTCCGCGCTCACCATGTCGCGGAGCTGCACGATGAGCAGCGGATGCCCCTTGGTCTTCAGCGCGGTCAGTGAGAACGCGGCATCATGCGCGGTGAGCTTGGTGCCGTCGTGGAATTTCGCCTCCGGCCGCATCGTGAAGCGATAGACCAGCCGGTCCGGCGATATCTGCACGGATTTGGCGGCCAGCCCGTACATCGCGTCCGGCTCGTCACTCGCCCGCACCATCAGCGGCGAAAACGTCATGTCCATGCCTTGCGCGCCGTCGCCCTTGAGGATGAAGGCATTGAGCGAGTTGAAGGTCTGGTAGGACTGGTTATACGATTTCGCCGACGGGATGAGCGAGAACGTGCCGCCCTTCGGCGCGCCCGGATTGATATAATCGAAATGATGGAAATCGGCGGGATATTTGAGATCGCCGAACGCCGAGATGCCGTGGGCCTCGGGCGGCATTTCCGATGCCGTTGCGCCGCGCTGCCAGGCGGCGCCGAGCGCACCGGCGGCACCCAGGGCAAGCACATGCCGGCGTGAAAGCTGCGCCATGCGCAAAGGCTCCCTCAAGAGCGTTTTCCGATCCGCGCCGCTTTTTCGGCGTCATACCACCACAGCGTCGGCAGGCCGGACCGTCCATATTTCGGCATTGGCTCGGCGTGGCTGAAGCGATCCCAGCGGGCATAGCGCGCGAACGGATAGGTGAACTGCGGAACCACGTAGAAATTCCAGAGCAGCACGCGATCGAGCGCATGGGTGGCGGCGACGAGGCCAGCGCGATCCTTGGCGAAGATCACCTTCTCGATCAAGGCATCCACGGCAGGGTTCTTGATGCCGATGGTGTTGCGCGCACCAGGCACGTCGGCCGCCTGCGAGCCCCAGAACTCGCGTTGCTCGTTGCCCGGCGAGAGCGACTCGCCCCACTGATCGATGATCATGTCGAAGTCGAAGCTGCGCAGCCGGTTCTGGTACTGCGCATCGTCGACGGTACGAACCGACGCATTGACGCCGATTCGCTCCAGCGACGGCTTGTAGAACAGTGCGATTCGCTCTGATGAGGGATCCTGCACCAGGATTTCGATCGTCAGAACCTTGCCCGAGGCGTCTACCAGCTTGTGGTCGCGGACTTCGAAACCGGCCTCTTTCAGCAGCTTTGCCGCTTCGCGCAGATTGGCGCGCACGGCCTCTGGAGTGCCGCCGACCGGATTCTGGTAAGGCGTGGTGAAAACTTCCGGCGGCACCTTGTCCTTTACCGTTTCAAGGATCTGCAGCTCCTCCCCCTGGGGCAGCCCGGTCGCGGCGAGTTCCGTGCCTTCGAAATAGCTGTTGATGCGCTTGTACTGACCGAAGAAGAGCTGCTTGTTCATCTCCTCGAAATCGAAGGCATAGTTGAAGGCGCGCCGCACCCGCGCGTCCTTGAATTGGGGACGCCTGATGTTGACGACGAAGGCCTGCATGCGGCCGGAATCGTTGATCGGAAATTCTTCCTTGATGACCCGCTTCTCCGCGACCGCCGGGAAGTCGTAGGCCGTCGCCCATTGCTTGGCGGAGTTTTCCGCGATCCAGTCGGCCTGGTCGGCCTTAAAGGCTTCCAGCGCCACGAGGTTGTCACGGAAGAACTCGAAGCGCAGCTCGTCGAAATTGTTGGTGCCGATCTGGCTGGGGAGATTGGCACCCCAATGATCTTTCACCCGCTCCAGCTTGATCGAGCGTCCCGCCACGAATTCCTTGATCCGGTACGGCCCGGAGCCCAGCGGGATCTCCAGCGTGGTCGCGCTGACGTCGCGTTTGCGCCCCTGGGCGTCGGTGCCTTCCCACCAATGTTTCGGCAGCACGGTCAATTCGCCGACGATGGTCGGCAGTTCGCGGTTGCCCGGCCCGTCGAAGCTGAACTTGACGTCGCGCTCGCCAACTTTCTCCGCCTTGCTCACGTGGCGATAGTAGGACGCGTACATGGGGCTCTGCTGCTTGAACGTCTCCAGCGAGAAAATGACGTCCTCCGGCGTCACCGGCTTGCCGTCATGCCAGCGGGCTTCCTTGCGCAGGCGATAGATCACCCAGGAAAAATCGTCCGGATGTTGTGCCGCCTCGGCAAGCTCGCCGTACTCGGTCGCCACCTCGTCCTGCGCCCGGGTCATGAGCGTTTCGTAGATCATCGCCGCGGCTGGAGCGAGGGAGCCCTTGATGCCGGCGACCGCGAGGTTGAAATTGTCGAAGGTGCCGATCGAGATCAGGCGGGCAACGCCGCCTTTGGGCGCATCCGGATTGACGTAATCGAAGCGCTTGAAGTCGGCGGGGTACTTGATATCGCCGAACAGCGACAGAGCATGGCGCCAAGGAAGCCCGTTTTCATTGGCTGATTGCGCCGCTGCCGTGCCGATGACGGAAACGCGGCCCATGGAACCGAGGGCGGGGAGAGCTGCGGCCGCAGTGCCGGAGAGCAGGAGATCGCGTCGGGTAATGGCCAAATCAACATTCCCTGTCTTGAAGGAGGCTACTCCTTTAAGTTCCCAATATAGGCGAGGTTTCGACCGAGTAGGTTGCTTTTTGCTCATCTTGAAAGCCCAGCCGGCCTATCGGATGCGGCCAAACGCCCCGATGACGTCGCCGCGAGGCCGGATAAGCAAACGGCCAGGCTTTTCAGCCTGGCCGCAGATTCCAAGAGAGAATTTTGAGGCTTACTTAGACGCCGTCGGCAGCGGCTGCGGATGCTCCGACAACGAATTCAGATAGGCAATGACGTCGGCCCGCTCGGAATCCTTCGGGATACCAGCGAAGCCCATTGCAGTGCCCGGGATGAAGCCCTTCGGATTGGCGATGAACTTGTTGAGATCGTCGAACGTCCAGGTGCCGCCCTTGGCTTTCATGGCGGCCGAGAAGTTGAACCCGCGGCCTTCGCCCTTCGGCTCGCCGACAACGCCATAAAGGTTCGGACCGACGCGATTCGGGCCGCCCTTTTCGAAGGTATGACAGGCGCCACACTTCTTGGCGGCCGCCGCGCCCTTTTCGACGGAGGCGGTCTGGAGCAGCTTTTCGATCGGCTCCGAGGAGGCTGCAGCGGCGGCGCCGCCCTCCTTGCCGTGGCCAGCATCTTCCTTCACCGCGATCTCGAAGCCCGGCTTTTCCGGCATCTTCGGCGAGAAAAGCGCCTGGGCGGTGAAGCTCGTCACGAGCAGCACGAGACAGGTGCCAAGAACAGCACCGAGAATCTTGTTGAGTTCGAAAGAATCCATTTCCGGCCAGGCCCCACCGCAAGAAGGAAACGGCGGCCCAAGCGGCCGCCAGGACGAGCCTCGGGAGAAAACGTTCCTTATTGTTTCCCCGAGTTTTGTCATTGAGATATCGGTTTGCCCCGGGTCTGGCAACCCGTATAAGCGACCGGGCTTTCAGCCCGTCCCCATGCCATTTCTCGGCGCGGAAAGCGCTCCGTTTCCAGGCCCTTGACCCAATGATCGATCCCCGCATCCTGGTGCTGATCCCGGCCCGCATGGCCGCCACCCGCCTGCCCGGCAAGCCGCTCGCCGATATCGCGGGCCAGCCGATGATCGTGCACGTGCTGCGCCGCGCCGAGGCCGCTGCAATCGGCCGGGTCGCGGTCGCAACCGACACGGCGGAGATCGCCTCGGTCGTCACAGCCCATGGCGGTGAGGCGGTGATGACCCGCCCGGACCATCCCTCGGGCTCGGACCGCATCCACGAGGCCATGCAGAAGCTCGATCCGGACGGCAAGGCCGAGATCGTGATCAATCTCCAGGGCGATTTCCCGACCATCACGCCGCAGACCATCCGCGAGGTGCTGCCACCCTTTACCGAGCCTGCCGTCGATATCGTGACGCTGGCCTCGCAGATCCACACCGAGGAGGAGGATCTCGCCCCGAGCGTCGTGAAGGCGGTAGGCTCGCCGATCGGGCCGCGGCGGCTGCGGGCGCTCTATTTTACCCGTGCCACGGCTCCCTACGGCGACGGACCGCGTTACCACCATATCGGACTCTACGCGTACCGCCGCGCGGCGCTGGATCGATTCGTGTCGCTGCCACGGTCTCCCCTGGAAGTTCAGGAAAATCTTGAGCAACTCCGGGCGGTGGAAGCCGGCATGCGCATCGACATCATGGTCGTCGACAGCGTGCCCCGTGGCGTGGACACGCCGCCCGACCTCGAAACCGCGCGCAGCATCCTTTCCAAATCCTGAGCCGCTGTTACAAGACCGACCATGAGCAAGCTGAAAGTCGCATTCCAGGGCGAGCCTGGGGCCAATTCCCACATCGCCATCGTCGAGGCCTATCCTGAGGCAGAGCCGATGCCCTGCGCCACCTTCGAGGACGCGCTGTCAGCGATCTCGTCCGGCGAGGCCGATCTCGGCATGATCCCGATCGAGAATTCGGTCGCGGGCCGCGTCGCTGACATCCATCACCTGCTGCCGGCCTCCGGCCTCTTCATCATCGGCGAATGGTTTCTGCCCGTTCGACATCAGCTGATGGCGGTGAAGGGTACCAAGCTCGATGACGTCAAGAGCGTGGAGAGCCATGTCCACGCACTCGGCCAGTGCCGGCGCATCATCCGCAAGCTCGGCATCAAGCCAATCGTGCACGCGGACACTGCCGGCAGCGCCCGCGACATTTCCGAGCGCAAGGACAAGACCGTCGCCGCGATCGCCTCGCGCCTGGCCGCGAAAATTTACGGCCTCGACATCCTCGCCGAGGACATCGAGGACGAGGCCCACAACACCACGCGCTTCGTGGTGCTGGCGCGCGAGCCGAAATGGGCAGCCCAAGGCTCGGGCCCGCTGGTCACGACGTTCGTCTTCCGGGTGCGCAATTTGCCGGCCGCGCTCTACAAGGCGCTCGGCGGCTTTGCCACCAACGGCGTCAACATGACCAAGCTCGAAAGCTACATGGTCGACGGCAATTTCTTCGCCACGCAGTTCTATGCCGACGTCGACGGACATCCCGACGACAAGGGCCTCGCCTTTGCCATCGAGGAGCTGAAATTCTTCTCGCGCGAATTCCGCATTGTCGGCGTGTATCCGGGGCATCCGTTCCGCGCGACGTTCAACGAGGCGCAGGATTGATAACTGTCGTTCCGGGACACGCGAAGCGTGAACCCGGAACCTCGAGATTCCGGGTTCGATGCTTCGCATCGCCCCGGAATGACGGTGAGTGACTAGGACGCCTGCTTCGCCAGCCCGAACGCCTCCGCCAGCAGCGAATATGATTTCTTCCGCGCCTCGTGGTCATACACGGCGGTGATCACCATCAGCTCGTCCGGCTTGCTCGCATAGATCAGCGGCTGAAGCTTCTTCTGCACGGTTGCCGGGCTGCCGACGAACAGGCGCGAGCGGTTGCGGAGGATCGAGATGCGCTCGGCGTCCGTGTAGGGATAGGCCAGCGCCTCCTCGATACTCGGCAGCGGAAGATATTGACCGCGGTCGCGGCGAAGGCGGTTGAGGTCGAAGGAGCTGGCGAGCCTTTCGGCCTCCTCATCTGTGTCGGCCACGATGGCCGCGACCGCGAGGATCGCATGCGGGCTGGCGCGCCAGGCGGAGGGCTGGAAGCGGTTGCGGTAATGCACCATCGCATCGATCGCGTCGTGGGAAGCGAAATGATGGGCGAAGGCGAAGCCCATGCCGACCTGCGCGGCGAGCTCCGAGGAATAATCGCTCGAGCCGAGCAGCCAGATCGGCGGCAGGGCGGTGTCGTCAGGCATGGCGACGACGCTGTTGTAAGGGTGGCCCGAGGGGAATTCGCGGGTCTCCCACAAGATCAGTTCGTGCAGCCGCTCAAGAAAATCGTCGCCCTCGCGGCGGTCGAGCCGGCTGCGCAGCGCGTAGGCGGTAGCGCCGTCGGTGCCCGGGGCGCGGCCGAGACCGAGGTCGATACGTCCGGGAAACAGCGCCTCCAGCATCTTGAAGCGCTCGGCCACGACCAGCGGCGCGTGGTTGGGCAGCATCACACCGCCGGAGCCGACGCGCAGGTGCTTCGTCACCGCCGCGATCTGCCCGATCATCACGTCGGGCGCGGGGCTCGCGACGGAGGCGAGGTTGTGATGCTCGGCGAGCCAATAGCGGAGATAGCCGAGCCCGTCGACGTGGCGTGCCAGATCGATGCTGTTGCGCAGCGCCGCGGCGGGCTTGGTACCGGTGGTGACGACCGACAGGTCGAGGAGTGAGAGCGGGATCATGGCGCGTTAACGTAACGAAGGGCTGTGCGGCGGCAATGGCAGGCTGCGCAGGCCTGACGTGTAAGGGCTTCGCGGGTACGCTGAGACACCCGATTGGGACAATTGTTACCTCCATGTGCCAAAATTCGGTCTGCCCACCTGCCAAATCGGAACGAAGAAAAGGGCAATATCGACAATAGCACTTTTGTATCAATACATTACGTCTCTGGATGGTTTTTCCCAATGAGATCGCAAACTGCGCCAGAATTCCTTCTAGTCACATCCTTGGTGGGCAATTTCCCATCCCTGATGGGCTGTCGACTAGACCGCCTTTGCCCTATTTTAGGTCTCCGCGAGGTAGACGACCGCCGGCTGAAATTTGGAGTGAATGGTGCCATGACTGACGTGACGACGCCTGGCCAAGCCAACGGGCAAGACGGGCACCTGAAGCGGCCTGCGATCTCCTTCGAGTTTTTTCCGCCCAAGACCGAGGAGATGGAGCGGAATCTCTGGGACACCATCAACCGCCTCGCGCCGCTCGACCCGCAATTCGTCTCGGTGACCTACGGCGCCGGCGGCTCGACCCGCGAGCGCACCCATTCCACCATTTCCCGCATCCTGAAGGAAACCGCGCTGCTGCCGGCGGCGCATCTGACCTGCGTCGGCGCCTCGCGCGGCGAGATCGACGAGATCGTCGACCGCTATCACGAGGTCGGCGTCCGCCACATCGTGGCCTTGCGCGGTGATCCCGTTGGCGGCATCGGCACGCCCTACTTCAGCCATCCCGACGGCTACCAGACGTCCGCCGCACTCGTTGCCGCCATCAAGAAACGGCATTCCGACATCGAAGTGTCCGTATCCGCCTATCCCGAGAAGCACCCCGAGGCGCGCGACTTCGATGCCGACATCGACACGCTGAAGGCCAAGGTCGATGCGGGTGCGTCGCGCGCGATCACCCAGGTGTTCTTCGATAACGACCTCTACTTCCGCTATCTCGACCGCGTCCGCGGCCGCGGCATCAACATCCCGATCGTGCCGGGCATCATGCCCATGCACAATTTCAAGCAGGCTCGTAATTTCGTCACCCGCGCTGGCACCACCGTTCCGGACTGGTTCGCCGCGAAATTCGAGGGCCTCGATGACGACGCCGAGACCCGCAAGCTGGTGGCCGCAACCGTTGCGGCCGGCCAGGTGCAGAAGCTCGCCAAGCACGGCGTAGACACCTTCCATTTCTACACCATGAACCGCGCCGATCTCGTGTTCGCGATCAGCCATTTGCTCGGCATTCGCGCCAAGAGCGCGCAGAAGGCGGCGTAAGACAACATGACCGGAACCATCTCTCCCAAGCGAACTGCCCTGCTCAACGCCGCGCGCGAACGCATCCTCGTGCTCGACGGCGCCATGGGCACGATGATCCAGAACCTCCAGCTCGACGAGGCCGCCTTCCGCGGCGAGCGCTTCAAGAACTTTCACCGCGACCTGCGCGGTAACAACGATCTCTTGATCCTGACCCAGCCGCAGGCGATCGAGGACATCCACGCCGCGTACTTGCGCGCCGGTGCCGACATCGTCGCGACCAACACGTTCTCGACGACCTCGATCGCGCAGGCCGATTACGACCTCGCCGACATCGTCTACGAGATGGCGCGTGAAGGCGCCCGCCTCGCCGGCAATGCGGCAAGGCGCGTCGCGGCCGAGGACGGCAAGCCGCGCTTCGTCGCCGGCGCCATCGGGCCGACCAACCGCACCGCCTCGATTTCGCCCGACGTTTCCAATCCCGGTTACCGCGCCGTCACCTTCGACGATTTGCGAAAATCCTATGGCGAGCAGATCCGCGGCCTGATCGACGGCGGCGTCGATCTGCTGCTGGTCGAAACCATCTTCGATACGCTCAACGCGAAGGCGGCGCTCTACGCGATCGCCGAGATCACGGAAGAACTCGGAATCGACATGCCGGTGATGGTATCGGGCACCATTACCGACAAATCCGGCCGCCTGCTCTCCGGACAGATGCCGGAAGGGTTCTGGAATTCGGTGCGCCACGCGAGGCCGATCACCATCGGCTTCAATTGCGCGCTTGGCGCCGAGGACCTGCGCGCGCATATCGCCGATATCGGCCGCGTCGCCGATACGCTCGTGTGTGCCTATCCCAATGCCGGCCTGCCGAACGAGTTCGGCCAGTATGACGAGAGCCCGGAGTACATGGCGCGCCTGATCGGCGAATTTGCCCGTGACGGCCTCGTCAACATCGTCGGCGGCTGCTGCGGTACCACACCGGACCACATTGCAGCGATCGCCGCCGCCGTGGCCACGCACAAGCCGCGCATCGTGCCGGAGATCGCGCCGCGCTTGCGGCTCTCCGGCCTCGAGCCGTTCGTGCTGACGGATGCGATCCCCTTCGTCAATGTCGGTGAGCGCACCAACGTCACAGGATCGGCCCGCTTCCGCAAGCTGATCACCGCCGGCGACTACACTGCCGCGCTGCAGGTCGCGCGCGACCAAGTCGAGAACGGCGCGCAAATTATCGACGTCAACATGGACGAGGGCCTGCTCGATTCCGAGGCGGCGATGGTGACCTTCCTCAACCTCGTCGCCGCCGAGCCCGACATCGCCCGCGTCCCCGTGATGGTCGATTCCTCGAAATTCTCGGTGATCGAGGCCGGCCTGAAATGCGTGCAGGGCAAGCCGGTCGTCAACTCGATCTCGATGAAGGAAGGCGAGGACAAGTTCATTCACGAGGCCAAGATCGCCCGCCGCCACGGCGCGGCCGTGGTCGTCATGGCGTTCGACGAGGTCGGCCAGGCCGACACGTTCGCGCGCAAGACCGAGATCTGCAAGCGCGCCTACGACATCCTCGTCAACCGCGTCGGCTTCCCGCCCGAGGATATCATATTCGATCCCAACATTTTTGCGATCGCGACCGGCATCGAGGAGCACAACAATTACGGCGTCGACTTCATCGAGGCGACGCGCTGGATCCGCCGGAACCTGCCCGGCGCGCACATCTCCGGCGGCGTGTCCAATCTGTCGTTCTCGTTCCGCGGCAACGAGCCGGTGCGCGAAGCCATGCACTCGGTGTTCCTATATCACGCCATCAAGGCCGGCATGGACATGGGCATCGTCAATGCCGGGCAGATGATCGTCTATGACGACATCGATCCGGAGCTGCGCCAGACCTGCGAGGACGTCGTCCTCAATCGCGATCCGGGTGCGTCCGAACGTCTGCTGGCGCTCGCGGAAAAATTCCGCGGCAAGAAGACGGAAAGCAAGGAAGCCGATCTCGCCTGGCGCGAATGGCCGGTGGAGAAGCGGCTGAGCCACGCGCTGGTGCACGGCATCACCGAGTTCATCGAGCAGGATACGGAAGAGGCCCGCAAATTGTCCTCGCGCCCGCTCGACGTGATCGAAGGACCGCTGATGGCCGGCATGAACGTGGTCGGCGACCTCTTTGGCGACGGCAAGATGTTCTTGCCGCAGGTGGTGAAGTCTGCGCGTGTCATGAAACAGGCGGTTGCTTATCTCATGCCGTTCATGGAGGAGGAGAAGGCGCGCAATCTTGCGAACGGCATCGGCACGGAGGGCTCCTCGTCCGCCGGCAAGATCGTGCTCGCGACCGTGAAGGGCGACGTTCACGATATCGGCAAGAACATCGTGGGCATCGTGCTCCAGTGCAACAATTTCGAGGTCATCGATCTTGGCGTGATGGTGCCGGCGGCCAAGATCGTCGAGACCGTGAAGGCGGAGAAGGCGGACATCGTCGGTCTGTCCGGCCTGATCACGCCCTCGCTCGACGAGATGGCATTCTTCGCCGGCGAGTTGCAGCGCGAAGGCCTCAAGCTGCCGCTGCTGATCGGCGGCGCCACCACGAGCCGCGTGCATACCGCGGTGAAGATCGACCCGAGCTATCGCGCCGGCCCGGTCGTGCACGTCAACGACGCCAGCCGCGCCGTCGGCGTGGCCTCCGCGCTGCTCTCGCCGGAGAAGCGCGAGGCCTATGCCGCCGAGGTGCGCGCCGAATACGCCAAGATCTCGGAGGCGCATTTGCGTGCGCAGGCGGACAAGAAGCGGCTGAAGCTGGCGGCTGCCCGCGTCAACCGCGTGCCGGTGGACTTTGCAGCAAACAAGCCGGTGAAGCCGACCTTCCTCGGCATCAAGAGCTTCGACGACTATGACCTCGCCGAGCTCGTCGACTGCATCGACTGGACGCCGTTCTTCCAGACCTGGGAGCTCGCCGGGCGCTTCCCCGCCATTCTCCACGACCCCAAGGTCGGCGAGGTCGCGCGCTCGCTCTACGACGATGCGCGCAAGATGCTCGACACCATCGTGAAGGAGAAATGGTTCCGGGCACGCGCGACGATCGGCTTCTGGCCGGCGAATGCGCAAGGCGACGACATCGTGCTCTATGCCGATGAAAGCCGGACCAAGAGCATGGCGACGCTGCACACGCTGCGCCAGCAGCTCGAAAAGCGCGAGGGCCGCTTCAACGCGGCGCTCGCCGACTTTGTCGCGCCCGTCGGCACCGGCGTGCCCGACTATGTCGGCGGCTTCGTCGTCACCGCTGGCATCGGCGAGGACGCGGTCGCCGATCGTTTCAAGCTGGCGAACGACGACTATTCCTCGATCCTGTGCAAGGCGCTGGCCGACCGCCTGGCCGAAGCCTTCGCCGAGCGCATGCATGCCCGCGTCCGCCGCGAGTTCTGGGCCTATGCGCCGGACGAGGCGCTCTCCAGCGAGGATCTGATCCTCGAAAAATATCAGGGCATTCGCCCCGCGCCCGGCTATCCCGCGCAGCCCGATCACACAGAGAAGGCGACATTGTTCGAACTGCTCGATGCGGAAAACACGGCCGGCGTGAAGTTGACCGAGAGCTTTGCGATGTGGCCGGGCTCGTCCGTCTCAGGGCTCTATTTCGCAAACCCTGCGAGCTATTATTTCGGCGTCGGCAAGATCGAGCGCGACCAGGTTGAGGACTACGCCGCACGCAAGGGCATGAGCGTAGCGGAAGCCGAGCGCTGGCTCGCGCCGGTGCTGAACTACATCCCGTCCCAGCCGGAGGCGGAAAATGCGTTTGCCGCGACGCCCGCGAATGACGAGACGCCGAAGGACCTCGGCTCGCATCCGCCGGGCTGCACCTGCGCGGTGCACCTCGTCTGGCAGAAGAAGCGCGCGGGGGCGGGGTAGGCACCCCTCTAAAACAAAAATGAGAAAACAACCCCATGCACAGTAGCGATGGGGTTGAAAAGGCTGAGCAATTTCGGTGTAGCCGAAGCCGCGTTTGCGACGTCGGGCAAAACAGGCGTAGTATTGCATCATCGGCTGCTGCGGCCGGCTGACACTCACGCCGAGTCAACGCTGTGATTCCGGGGCGCACGCAGCGCGAGCCCGGAAATCCATCGTGCGGCATCTCATGTGGGCAAATGGATTCCGGGCTCGCGCTAAGAGGCGCGCCCCGGAATGACGGAGCTGGGCAGCCCAAACATATAGCCGCCGATCCTCCCCTGGAGGGGTCCGGGACGAGCGTAGCTCGCCCGTGGATCGGTTCGCATGCAGCGCAGCGGAATGCGGACCGAGGTGGGGTGACAGTCTATCCGCGCACGCACTGCCCGTGCGGAGAGATCACCCCACCCCGCTCGCGCTTCGCGCGATCGACCCACGAGCGAGCTTCGCTCGTCTCGGACCCTCCAGGGGAGGGTGACGGCCTCACCCCTTCGGCGGAGCCAAGGGCTGCACGATCTCCTGGAACGGGGAGAGTGCCTCGCAGCGCTCGGCATGCGCCGCGAGGGCCGGATAGCGCGAGGCGTCGAACAGCTGCGGATGCGCTTCGCGGGTGAAGCGGACGACGCAGGCCGCTGCAACATCGGCATGACCGATGCGGTCGCCCAGCCAGTACGGCGTCGTCACCTTGGCGCGCTCGGCCTCGAGCACCTTCAGCACGTCCGCGATTTGTGCTTGGCAGCGCTCGACCCATAGCGCAAGCTGCTCCTTCCGCAGCACGCGCTCGTAGAGCAGGCTCACCGCCTTGTCGCCGAGGCCGGAGGCGAGCGCGCAGATGCGCAAATGGCGCCGCCGCTCGGCGCCACTGCGCGGCAGCATCGCCTTCTCGGGACCAACGAGCTCGTCGAGATAATCCAGGATGATCGTGCTCTCGATCAGCGCCTCGCCGTCGTCGAGCACCAGGGTCGGCACGCGGCGCAGCGGATTGTACGGCGCGATTTTGTCGGCATCGCCGAAGGTCGACCACGGCTTGTGCTCGAAGGCGAGGCCATAAAGCTTCAGCGCCATGGCGACGCGGCGGACGAAGGGGGAATCGTATTGGCCGATCAGGAACATGGTTGTCGCTTTTCTCGATCATTGAACAAGGCAGGGCCGATCAGTCTCCACGACCAGTTCGGTGCGGCGCAACAAAAATCTCGGAAATGGAGCATTGCGCCGGCTGCAACGAAGCGTCAGTCGCACGGTACGGACCGCCCGCTCAAAGGCCGTCCTGAATCGAGCGCTTGATGGCGGCGATCGCCGTCTCGTTGCGCTTGTACATCGTCCACTGCTTGATTCGTTTGGCGCGCACCAGCTTCGCGGCAGTCAGCACCCGCATGTGCTCGCTCAATGTCGGTGCGCTGACGCCGAGCTTTTCGGCGATCAGCAATCCGCAGACGCCGTCCTCGACCAGGTCGCCGTCGGCCTGCTCGCGAAAATGCTTCCGCGGATCCCGCAGCCATTCCAGGATCTGCAGGCGGCGTTCGTTGGCGAGCGCGCGCAAGGCAACGGCAAACTTCATTTAGCCATTTTGCTAATTACCTAATGGATGTCAACGCTCCCTTGCGCTATTCTGGACGGTATCATGACAAAGACCATGGACATCACGCGGGAGCGGATTGCGGCGACCGAGGCGGTCATCCGCCCGCATATCAGGCGCACGCCGCTTCTAAAGGCCGATCTCGCCGATTTCGACCTGCCGGCCGCGCCCGTCACGTTCAAGCTCGAAATGCTGCAGCATTCCGGATCGTTCAAGGCGCGCGGCGCCTTCGCCAATCTGTTGCTGCGCCAGGTGCCGCAGGCGGGTGTCGTCGCCGCATCCGGCGGCAATCACGGCGCGGCGGTCGCCTATGCGGCGCAGCAGCTCGGCATTCCCGCCACGATCTTCGTGCCTGACATCACCTCGCCGGCCAAGGCCGAGCGGATCAGGGGGTACGGCGCCAAGCTGATGATCGCGGGCAGCCGCTACGCCGATGCGCTCGTCGCGAGCGAGGCGCATGTCGCGCAGACCGGCGCGGTGGCCGTCCACGCCTACGACCAGGCGGAAACCCTGCTCGGACAGGGCAGCGTCGGACTGGAGTTGGAGCAGGACGCACCCGACATCGACACGCTGCTGGTGGCGGTCGGCGGCGGCGGGCTGATCGGCGGCATTGCGGCCTGGTACGCCGACAGGACGCGCATCGTCGCGGTCGAACCGGAGCAATCGCCAACCCTGCACGCTGCGTTTGAAGCGGGCGCTCCGGTCGATGCGCCGGCCGGCGGCATCGCCGCCGACAGCCTTGCGCCGCGGCGCGTCGGCGAATTGATGTTTCCGGTGGCGCGGGCTCATGTGGAGCGCGTCATCCTCGTCAGCGACGATGCGATCCGCAAAGCCCAGGCCGCGCTGTGGTCGCACTTGCGCCTCGTGGCCGAGCCCGGCGGCGCGGCCGCCTTTGCCGCGTTGCTCTCCGGCCGCTACCGTCCCTCAGCAGGCGAGCGCATCGCGGTTCTGGTCTGCGGCGCCAACACCACGGCGGTAAAGTTCGACGGCTGAGTGGGAATGATGAGGGGACCACGTGGACTGCCGCGCGTTGCCCTGGGAATTGGAAGAGCGATGACGGCGGCCACACGCCGTCATTGCGAGCGCAGCGAAGCAATCCAGAATCTCTCTGCGGAGACAGTCTGGATTGCTTCGTCGCAAGAGCTCCTCGCAATGACGGCGGGGAGACAGCCGCGATTAATCAATGATCGGCACATGCCTCGCCGCCGTGCGCGACACCGTACCATCGAGACGCGGATCGTCCGCCACCTCGATCTGGCGGCGGAAGGCGCGAAAGCCGGACCGCTGGTAGAAGGCAACGGCCGATGGATGGTCGAACGTGCAGGTGTGCACCCAGACGCGGCGGACGTCGCGTGACCACGCAAGCTCCAGCGCGCGGTTCATCAGGAAGCGGGCGGCGCCGGTGCCGATTAGCCTAGCGGTGACGCCGAAATAGGTCAGCTCGCACTGGCCGGGCTCGCGGAAGCCGAGCTCGAGCAGGCCTTCGTCGCTTCCGTCCGCGACCAGGGCGTAGACCTCGATGCCAGGCGCGTGGATGATCGCAGCGAGCTCTGCATCGGTCATGCGGGCTCGTGAGAACCACAACCACTCCTCGCCGACACGGCGGAAGAGGTCGCGGTACCAGGCAAGCGCGGGGGTATCGACCTTGCGCAGGGTCCACGCGCCAGGGGGATCGTCGCGGCGCTCCGGAGGTGCGGTCATCTCCAAATGCGTGACAACCGCCGCGATCTTGCCGGCGGGCACGTCGGAATAGCCGTCCGATATCATCATCGCGGCGTCAGGGTGATGGCTTCTGCGGTAGCGGCTTCGACCGCGGGTTGGCTGTAGAGCAGCGGCACATATTGTCCGGTCGCCCAGAGCGGGGCGAGGTCGCGGTAGTGGCCGCTGAACGGATCGCCGGATTGCCCCGGCGTGTTGATGGTGCGGCTCGCGTCCCAATTGCCGACGTCGAGCACCATCCGAAACGAGGCGCCTGAGATGAGCTGGTAGTCCGAGCGGCGATAGGTGGCGGCGCGCGGAACGTTGGCTGCGCCGCCGAAGGCGAGCGGGCCCACCGACATTTGCGCTGCGGTCGCCTTGTCGGCAAGCGGGATCAGCGCGTGGTCGAACTTGGCAACATGCAGGCGGCCCCAGCGCCAGGTCGATGCATCGTCCCCGAGCTTGCCGGCGACGTCGGCAACCGCAGCGCCCAAGCTCTCGCGCAGGATCTGGTCGCGTGCGGCAGCGGGATCGGCGCCGAGCGCGGCATCAGGGGACTCGAGATAGGCGACGATCGCCGAAATGCTGGATGCCTCGGGCGCAATCAAGCCCACCGCCTTGGGCGCCGTGGTCTTCAGCAGCGTGGGGCCGAGATGATTGGCGATCCAGACCTCGAACAATGCGGCGGCGGCACTGTCGGCGGCATCGCGCGCGTCCCATGGCCTCAACAGCTCGAGACCCTTCTTCACATTGGCATCGTCCGAAGTCAGAGGCTGCAGCAGCTTGACGAGGCGCCGCCCCAGCATCGCGGTATCGTCGTTCTGCAAATCCATGGCGTCGGCGAGTGTCACTTTGCTGTTGGCCTGGAGCACCTCGACGATGCGCTGCCAGCGGGCGCTGTCGGCCCATTCGAAGCCGACCTTGCGTTCGCTGATGGGGTAATCAGGCGGAAGGTTCATCTGGTTGGCCGTGGCCAGAAAGCCCTGCTTGGGCTGATAGGCTTTTGGCAGATCGTCGAGCGACAGAAAGCCCTGCCAGTCATAGCGGCC
Source organism: Bradyrhizobium sp. 153 (assembly GCF_023073835.1). Taxonomy (NCBI): domain Bacteria; kingdom Pseudomonadati; phylum Pseudomonadota; class Alphaproteobacteria; order Hyphomicrobiales; family Nitrobacteraceae; genus Bradyrhizobium; species Bradyrhizobium sp. 153. Next base: position 91,461 of record NZ_JADPKH010000082.1, read on the forward strand.
ATCGCCCGGCACCGGCATCAGACCGTCATAGTTGACGCGGCGCGGAGTCTTGCCTGCGGCAACCCAGCCGATATTGCCGCGCGTATCGGCATAGACCTGGTTCTCCGAGGGCGCGCCCCAGCGCCGCATCGCCGCGAGAAAGCCGTTCCAGTCCTTCGCGGTCATGTAGTCGGACGAGCCGAAATAGGCGGAAGTGCCGGGCTCGAACCAGATCGAGCGCACCGCGAAGGCGCGCTTGTTGCCCTCGTCGACATGAATCACCGGACCGTGCCGGGTGAACTTCAGCTCGATTTCGCGATCGCCCTCGCCTTTCACCTGCTCGGTCTCGTGGACGATGCGCATGTCCTCCCAACCATTGCCGTAACGGTACTGATTGGGATTTTGCGGATTGAGCTCATAGACGTAGAGGTCTTCCTGGTCGACATTGAAGATGGTGAGGCCAAAGGCGATGGTGCCGTTATGGCCGATCGAAATGCCGGGCAGCGCCGGCTCACCGGCGCCGATCACGGAAAGGCCGGGCGCGTTCAGCCCGACGATATAGCGCAGCGACGGCACGCTGTGCTCGCGATGCGGATCGTTGGCGAGAATCGGGCGTCCGGTCGCGGTGCGCGAAGGCGCGATCACCCAATTGTTAGAGCCGATGGTGTCGCGCTGTTGATCGGCCGCGTCCAGATAGGTGTCGGGATCATGCGCGAGCGCGGCCTGTCGCTCTTTCGGCTGCGGAAAGGCGACCGGGCGCGTCGCAAGGTCATAGGCCGCGAGCACCGCCTTCGGGACGCTACAGGGATCGAGGCCATCGGGGACTTTCGTCGTCCAGGCCGGCTCGAGCTTGACGCGAAACCGATCGGCCTCGAGGCCCGCCGCGCAGGCAACCAGGGAGCGCTTGACCTCCGAAGCGATATTGCGGGTGAGCCCATGGCTGCGAATACGGACGACGTCGTCCGCGGTCCAGGGATCCGGCCTGGTGCCGGCGATCCTGAACTCGATCGGCAGCGGCCGCTTGCCATCGCGAACATCCGCGACATAGGCATTGATGCCGGCAACGAACGCTTCCGCGTAGGTCTTCGCCTTGGGGCCATAGGACGCCCACTCCGCGTTCATGTCGCCGCGATAGAGGAACAGCCGCAGCGCCTTATCCTGCTCCGCATAGGCCGGGCCGAAATCCCTGGCGAGCAGCCCGAGCCCGCGCTTGCGCCAGAGATCGATCTGCCAGAGCCGGTCGCGCGCGGCGTTGAAACCCTGCAGAAAGAACAGGTCGTGCTCGTTACCGGCATAGATGTGCGGAATGCCCCAGACGTCGACCAGGATCCTGGCGGGCGCATTGAGGCCGGCGACATCGGTCTTGACTTGGCGCGCGTTCGAGAGCGGGTTCTCCTTTTCGCGTGCGGTTGCGCCGGAAGCGAGCAGCACGCTGCAGACCGCCGCGGTGCACAGCGCCCGCATGACCCGGTTGATATCCGTGTTCATTGTCGTTTCTCCCGTTGTTGTTATTTGAGCGAGCGACGTGAATCCGCTTACGCTTACCCCTCCCCCTCGTCGCTCGCCAGCACGCCCTTCACCGCTCTTGCCCATCCGGCCAGCTTTCGCTCGCGCGTCGTCTGGCTCATGTTCGGCTTGAAGCGGTGCTCGAGGCGCCAGTTGTCGGCGAATTTTGTCGGCTCGGGATAGACGCCCGCCTGGAGGCCGGCGAGGTAGGCAGCCCCGAGGGCCGTGGTCTCCTGGATCACGGGGCGGTCAACCGGGGCGTCGAGGAGATCGGCGAGGCGCTGCATGGTCCAGTCGGAGGCGGTCATGCCGCCATCGACGCGGAGCACGACGCTCGCCGTTTCCGAGCTCGGCCAGTCCGCGCGCATCGCGGCCCAGAGATCGAAGGTCTGATAGCAGACGCTTTCCAGCGCGGCGTGGGCGAGCTCGGCAGGGCCGGTGTTGCGGGTGAGGCCGAACAAGGCGCCACGGACGCGCGGATTCCAATAGGGGGCGCCCATGCCGACGAAGGCAGGGACGAGATAGACGCTCTGCATGGAATCCGACTGATCGGCGAGCGGGCCGGTTTCGGCGGCATGCTTGATGAGCCCTATACCATCGCGCAGCCATTGCACCGCCGAGCCTGCCACGAAGATCGAGCCTTCCAGCGCGTAGGTGCGCTTGCCGTCGAGCTGATAGGCGACGGTGGTGAGCAGCTTGTTCTTCGACACCACAGGCGTGGTGCCGGTGTTGAGCAGCGCAAAGCAGCCGGTGCCGTAGGTCGACTTCATCATGCCCGGGCGGAAGCAGGCCTGACCGATGGTCGCGGCCTGCTGGTCGCCGGCGATGCCTGATATCGCAATGGGCCCGCCGAACAGGTCGGGCGTGCTCTCGCCGAAGCGGGCGGAAGAGTCCTTGACCTCGGGCAGCATCGAGCGCGGCACGCCGATGATCTCCAAGAGCTCGTCGTCCCACTGGCCGGTGTGGATGTTGAACAGCAGCGTGCGCGAGGCATTGGTGGCGTCGGTGGCATGCACCTTGCCGCCGGTGAGGCGCCAGAGCAGATAGCAATCGATGGTGCCGAACATCAGCTCGCCGCGCGCGGCGCGCGCCCGCGCGCCGGGAACGTGGTCGAGGATCCAGGCCACCTTGGTGCCGGAGAAATAGGGATCGATGATCAGGCCGGTCTTCTGCGAGATCACGGGCTCGCGGCCGTCGGCTTTCAGCTTGGCGCAGATGTCTGCGGTGCGGCGGTCCTGCCAGACGATGGCGCGGTGCACGGCCTGCCCGGTGGCGCGGTCCCACACCACGGTGGTCTCGCGCTGGTTGGTGATGCCGATCGCGGCGATGTCCTTTGCATTGATGCCGGCCTGCGCGATCGCCTCGCGGCACACCATCACCGTCGAAGTCCAGATGTCCTCCGGCTCATGCTCGACCCATCCCGAGGCCGGGAAATGCTGCGGAAACTCGGCCTGCGCCTTCGCCGCGATCGAAATGTCGCTGCGAAACACGATGGCGCGCGAAGAGGTGGTGCCCTGGTCGATGGCGAGGACGAAAGACATGGCGGCTACCTCAGCGTTTTCTTGGCGTTTCCCTGGAAGGGATCATTGTGTCGCGGCAAGAAAACGGGATTGCCGGCAAGAGGTCAAGATTGGTCTCCGCTTACCCTCCCCTGGAGGGGCCCTGGAGGGGGAGGGTCGATCGCGCGAAGCGCGAGCGGGGTGGGGTGAAGCCGCAACGGCGGTCTCACATTCCTTTCAGAAAGGATCTTTTACACGCGTTCCGAAGCACCGCGTTCGCGGATGGTCTGCCACCCCACCCCGCCGCGCATTGCATGCGCAGCGACCCTCCAGGGGAGGGTCAGAGAAGGCGCGACTATGAGCGGCGATGTTTCAGTGGTTGTGTCTCCGTCTCGCGCGATCCGTACAGCTCGATGTAGATGCGTTCGCGCACGGCCATCAGATCGCTGGCGATCTCCGAATTCCAGAAGCGGACGACGCGGTAGCCCTCGCGCTCGAGCCAGCGTTGGCGATCGAGGTCGCATGCGGCCACCTCCTCTTGGCTATGGTGTCCGCCGTCCAGTTCGATGATGAGGCGCTTGGCTGGGCAGAAGAAATCGACGACGTAGGGGCCGATCGGCGCTTGGCGGCGGAAGTGCGAGCCGTGCATCGGGAGGTCTTTGAGGACGCGCCACAGCATCCGCTCGTGCAGCGTGGTGTTGGCTCTCAGTTTCTTCGCGGCGGCGCGTCGGATCGATGTTGAGACCATTTGTGTGGCTTCATCCCACCCCGCTGCGCATTGCATGCGCAGCGACCCTCCCCCTCCAGGGGAGGGTAAGAGAAGCCGCGCCTCGATGCAACTGAACGTAGTTTCGCCGGCTACACCGCTGCCGTGGTGACGCCGCCGTCGATGACGATGGTCTGGCCGGTCATGAAGCTCGATGCGTCGGAGGCGAGGTAGGCGACGGCACCGGCGATTTCGTCGGGTTCGCCGATGCGGCGGAGCGGCGTGGTGGCGGTGCGGCGCTTCAGATTGGCTTCGTCTTCCCAGAGCGCGCGGGCGAAATCGGTCTTGACGAGTCCGGGCGCGATGCAGTTGACGCGAACGCCTTTGGGGCCCCATTCGCCGGCGAGCGAGCGGCACAGCGCGAAGTCGGCGGCTTTCGAGATGCCGTAGGCGCCGATCACGGTGGAGCCGCGCAAGCCGCCGATCGAGGAGATGATGATGACGGAGCCATTGCCGCGCTCGGCCATCTCAGGGATCGCGAGCGCGGAGAGCCAGATGTTGCTCTTGACGTTCGAGCCCATGATCTTGTCGAAGGCTTCGTCGGTGATGTCGAGCAGCGGGCCGTAATAGGGGTTCACTGCGGCGTTGCAGACGAGGATGTCGACCTTGCCGTAGTGCTTCGTTGCGCCCGAGATCAGCGCCTCGACCTCGTTCTTGCGCGCGATGTTGCAGGGAATGACGATGGCATCGCCGCCGGCGGCAATGATGCCATCGGCGACCTCCTTGCAGGCATCCGCCTTGCGCGAGGAGACCACGACCTTGGCTCCTAATTTTGCCAGCAGCTCGGCGGAGGAGCGGCCGATGCCGCGGCTGGAGCCGGTGACGACGGCGACCTTGCCGGTGAGATCGAACGGGGTGTTTTTCATTTGTTGGGCTCCGCTATGGCCGCATACTCAGTGTCATCGCCCGCGAAGGCGGGCGATCCAGTATTCCAGAGACGGCGCGGCTGGAATCGAGAAGCCGCGGTGGACTGGGCCCCTCGCCTTCGCGGGGGACGACAGGCGTCGTATGACTAGATCAATCCGCCCGTCTCCGCGACACGGCGCTGGTGGTAGTCGGTGTCGCCAAAGGTATTCTCGATCATGGTGAGGCGCTTGAAATAGTGGCCGATCTTCGCCTCCATGGTCATGCCGATGCCGCCGTGGAGCTGGATCGACTGCTGGCCGACGAATTTGGCCGACTTGCCGATCTGCACCTTGGCCGCGGCGATCGCATTGCTGCGCTCCCTGGCGTCCTCGAAATCACCGGCCATGGTCGCGAACATCGACATCGAGCGCGCCTGCTCGGCAGCGACGAACATGTCGGAGGCGCGGTGCTGGAGCGACTGGAACGAGCCGATCGGAACGCCAAACTGCTTTCGCGTCTTGATGTACTCGACCGTGGTCTTGAGCGACTCGTCCATCAAGCCGACCGCCTCGGCGCAGAGTGCGATGCGCGCCTCGTCGACGACGCGCTCGATCAGCGCGAGCGAATCCTCGGGGTTGCCGAGCACGGCGTCCGCGCCGATTTCGACGCCGGTAAAGGTGACGTCGGCAGCATGCAGGCCGTCCTGGGTCGGATAGCCCTTCTTAGCTACGCCTTTTGCATTGGCGGGGACCAGGAACACGCCGATGCCCTTATGATCGCGGCGCTCGCCCCTGGTGCGCGCGGTGACGATCAGGGTATCGGCGTTCTCGCCGTTGAGCACGACGAACTTCTCGCCGTCGATCACCCAACCTTCGCTCTTCTTCTTCGCCGTCGTGGTGACGTCGAACAGATCGTAGCGCGAGTTCTTCTCGAGCTGGGCGAACGCCAGCGTCTTGCTGCCGTCGATGATCCCTGGCACGTGCGCGGCCTTCTGCGCGTCGCTGCCGGCATGGCGCAGGAAGCCGCCGCCGATCACCACCGTGGCGAGATAAGGCTCGAGCACCAGCGCCTTGCCGAGCGCTTCCATCACGATCATGGTCTCGACGCCGCCGCCACCGAAGCCGCCATCGGTCTCTGCGAAGGGCAGGCCGAGCAGGCCCTGCTCGGCGAGCTTGAGCCAGACGGTTTTGCTCCAGCCGCCCTTCTCCTTCATATACTTCTTGCGGCTCTCGAAATCGTAGGAATCGGTCAAGAGGCCGTCGATGCTTTCCTTGAGAAGCCGCTGCTCCTCGGACAGGTCAAAATCCATGTTGCTTGGTTCCTCGTACCCGGAATTAATGCTTCGTCATTCCGGGACACGCGCGGAAGCGCGTGGACCCGGAAATCCAGAGTTTGTGGCGCGAGATTCCGGGTTCGCGCTGACGCGCGCCCCGGAATGACGCTAAAGCCCCAGCACCGCCTTGGCGATGATGTTGCGCTGGATCTCGTTGGAGCCGCCGTAGATCGAGACCTTGCGGTTGTTGAAATAGCTCGGTGCGATCTGGGCGGTCCAGTCCATGGCTTCGTTGGAGCCGTCGTCGCCGTGCACGTCGTAAGGCGCGGCGAACGGACCGATCACTTCCATCAACAGCTCGGTGGTGGTCTGCTGGATCTCGGAGCCCTTGATCTTTAGCACGGACGAAGCCGGATTGGGCTTGCCCTTGCCGTGCTTGCCTTCGTCGGCGACGACGCGAAGCTGGGTCAGCTCCAGCGCCTTCAGCTCGATCTCGCAGGCCGCGAGCTTCTCGCGGAAGGCGGGATCCTGGATGATCGGCTTGCCGCCGGACTCGACCTTCGACGCCAGATCCTTGATGCGGCGGATGCGCTCCTTGGAGACGCCGACGCGGGCAATGCCGGTGCGCTCATTGCCGAGCAGGAATTTGGCGTAGTCCCAGCCCTTGTTCTCCTCGCCGATCAGGTTCTCGTAGGGAACCTCGACGTCGTCGAAGAAGACCTCGTTGACCTCGGCGCCGCCGTCGATGGTCTGGATCGGACGCACGGTGACGCCTTTCGACTTCATCGAGAACACGATGAAGGAGATGCCCATCTGCTTCTTGGCGGCGGGATCGGTGCGGCAGAGGCAGAAGATCATGTCGGCGTGCTGGGCCAGCGTGGTCCAGGTCTTCTGGCCGTTGATGATCCATTTGTCGCCCTTGCGCTCGGCTTTCGTCTTCAGCGAGGCGAGGTCGGAGCCGGAGCCGGGCTCCGAAAATCCCTGGCACCACCAATCGTCGACATTGGCGATGCGCGGCAGGTACTTCTTCTTCTGCTCCTCGTTGCCGAAGGTGTAGATGACCGGGCCGACCATGCTGACGCCGAAGGCGAGCGGCTGCGGCGCTGGATAGGACTGCAGCTCCTCGTTGAAGATGTAGTGCTGCACGCTTGTCCACCCCGTGCCGCCATATTCCTTCGGCCAGTGGCTGACGCCCCAGCCCTTCTTGTTGAGGATGCGCCACCATGTCACCATCTCGTCCTTCGAGAGGTGGCGGCCCTCGACCAGCTTGCGCCGCGTATCCGGCGGCACGTTGTCGCGCAAGAACTGCCGCACTTCCTCGCGAAACGCCTGCTCTTCTTTCGTGAATGCGAGATCCATCGGATCCTCCTGTGAGCTTCGTCATCCTGGCGAAAGCCAGGACGACGGTGAACTATTGCAACACCTCAAAAAGTCCCGCCGCGCCCATGCCGCCGCCGACGCACATGGTGACGACCGCGTACTTCGCCTTGCGGCGGCGGCCTTCGATCAGAGCGTGGCCGGTGAGGCGCGCGCCCGACATGCCGTAGGGATGGCCGACCGAGATCGCGCCGCCATTGACGTTGATCTTGTCGGGGTCGATGCCGAGCTTGTCGCGGCAATACAGCACCTGCACCGCGAAGGCCTCGTTGAGCTCCCACAGGCCGATGTCGTCAACCGTGAGATTGTGACGCTTGAGCAGGCGCGGCACGGCGAAAACCGGGCCGATACCCATCTCGTCCGGCTCGCAGCCGGCGGAGACGAAGCCGCGGAAGATGCCGAGCGGCTTGAGGCCGCGCTTGGCCGCTTCCTTGTCGCTCATGATGACGGAGGCGCTGGCGCCGTCGGAAAGCTGGCTGGCATTGCCGGCGGTGATGGTGAAACCGTCACCGCGCACCGGCTTGAGGCCGGCGAGGCCTTCAGCGGTGGTCTCCGGACGCGGACCTTCGTCCTGCGACAGCGTGACTTCTTTCATCGAGACCGTACCGGTCGCCTTGTCGGTAACCGCCATCTGCGTGGTGATCGGCGCGAGTTCGTCCTTGAACTTGCCGCCCTGCTGCGCGGCCGCGGTGCGGCGCTGGCTCTCCAGCGAATATTCGTCCTGGCGTTCGCGCGAGATGCCGTAGCGCGTGGCGACGACCTCGGCCGTGTCGATCATGGGCATGTAGACCTCGCCCTTGATCTTGAGCAGCGCCGGATCCTGGGCGTGGAAGCCGTTCATCTTGTCGTTCTGCACGAGGCTGATCGACTCGCCGCCGCCGCCGACCGCGATCTCGACGCCGTCGAAGATCACCGAGCGCGCGGCGAGCGCGATCGCCTGCAGGCCCGAAGCGCATTGCCGGTCGATGGTGGTGCCGGCGACGGTGACGGGAAGGCCGGCGCGCAGCAGCGCCTTGCGCGCGATGTTGCCGCCGGTCGCGCCCTGCTGGAGGGCTGCACCCATCACGACGTCCTCGACCTCCTTGGGATCGACCTTGGCGCGGGCGACGGCCTCGCCGATGGCGTGGCCGAGCAGGGTCGCGCCCTCGGTGGCGTTGAGCGCGCCGCGATAGGCCTTGCCGATCGGCGTGCGGGCGGTGGAAACGATAACGGCGTCGGTCAAGAACGACCTCCTGATGCGGTTTTGATGGATTGTGACGATTTCTGCTGCTGGCGCAATTCGTGGCGCGACAATTTTCCGACCGGCGTGCGCGGCAGATCGTCGACGAACTCGACTGCGGCCGGCAATTCATGCTTGCCGAGCTTGCCAGCGAGCTGGGTGCGCAGCTCGTCGAGCGAGAACGGTTTTGCCTCCGGCTTCAGCTTGATAAAGGCCTTGGCGGCCTCGCCACGATAGGGATCGGGAATGCCGAGCACGATCACCTCGTGCACACCGGGGACGGTGTAGATCGCCTGCTCGATCATCTGCGGATAGACGTTGAAGCCGCCGGAGATGATCATGTCCTTCTTGCGATCGACCAGGAAGAAATAGCCGTCCTGATCCATGTAGCCGATGTCGCCGGTGAGGAAACGGCCGTCGACGAAGGCCTCCGCGGACCCCTCCGGCTTGTTCCAATAACCCTTCGTGACGTTCGGGCCCTTGATGCGGATCTCGCCGACCTCGCCCGGCGGCAGCACGCGTCTCGGATCGTCCAGCGCGACCACGTCGAGCTCGATGCCGGGCAGCATCAGACCGATCGAACCGGGCTTGTCGGGGCCAACAGGCGGATGACCGGTGCCGGGCGAGCAGGTCTCGGTCATGCCCCAGCCGCTGCGCAGCTTCTTGCCGACCTTGCGCTCGAAGAAGCTCGCGATCTCCACCGGCAGCGGTGCACCGCCAGAGCCGATGGTGGCAAGCGAGGAGAAGTCGCGCTTGTCGAGGTCGGGCAGCGCCGCAATCGCGATCCACATCGTCGGCACGCCCGGAAAGTACGTCGCGCGCTTGATCTCAATGTCGCGCATCACCGCTTCGACATCGAAGCGCTGATGCAGCGAAATCAGATTGCCGCGGCGAAGCGAGGACAAGAGCACGACGGTGAGGGCATAGATGTGAAACAGCGGCAGCACGCAGATCACGCGCTCGACGACATCGCCGCGCGCGGCGCGCGCCGGCTTGCCCCAGACGTCGTAGATCGACACCGCCGCGGTGAGGTTGCCGTGCGTCAGCATCGCACCCTTGGGCAGGCCGGTCGTGCCGCCGGTATATTGCAGCAGCGCGACGTCATCGGCCGTCACGTTCGGCCACTCGGCCGGCGCGGCCGCGCCTTCGACGAAGGCTTCGAACGTGACGATACGGGGATCATCGGGGATCGCCGCCTGCGGCGTGCCGACCTTGCCCCAATCGTCGTCCTCGCAGACGACGAGGCGATCGATCAGCCCCTTCTCCAGAAATTTCAGCGCGGTCGGCAGCAGCGCGGCAAGGTTGGAGGTGACGAGCAGGCGCGAGCCGGAATCGGCGACCTTGTGGGTCAGCGCGATCTCGCCGTCGAGCGGCGACAGATGCGCGACGCGGGCGCCGGCCTTGAGCGCACCGAAGAAATTGACGGGATGATCGGGCGTGTTGCCGAGGAACAGTGCGACCGAGCTGTTCCTGCCACAGCCGGCGCGCAGGAAGGCCGCGGCGGCACGCTCGGCCATCGCGGCAAGCGCGCTATAAGTGATGGGTCGGTCGCGAAACTCGATCGCGGTGCGCGCGCCGTAATCGGCGGCGGCCTGCGACAGCAGGTCGGGCAGCGTACCCTGGACGATGGTGTCGTCCCAATGCACGCCCTCGGGATAAAACTGTTCGCCGGGATGGGTCATTAAGGTCTCAAGTCCAACAAAGCGTCATTCCGGGCCGATGCGAAGCATCGAACCCGGAATCTTGAGGTTCCGGGTTCGCCCTGCGGGCGCCCCGGAATGACTGAGAATTGGAGCGCGAAGCTCCATCAAGCCGCCTTCGACGCAGCCGCCAGCGACGCGAACGTCTTGCCCTCATCCGCGAGCTTCTTCAGGAGCGGCGCGGGCTCAAGGCTCGGGTCGTTGGTCTCTTTGGCGTAGAACGACAAGCGGTCGGCGATGTGCTTGAGGCCGACGCTGTCGGCCCAGAACATCGGGCCGCCGCGGTAGATCGGCCAGCCATAGCCGTAGAGCCAGACCACGTCGATGTCGGAGGGGCGTACCGCAATGCCCTCTTCGAGGATCTTCGCGCCCTCGTTGATCATCGGATACATCATGCGCTCGAGGATCTCCTCGTCGCTGACGACACGCTTCTTGCGGCCGAGACGGGCCAGTGTCTCGTCGATCAGCTTCTCGACCTCGGGATCGGGCAGCGGCGCGCGGCTGCCGCCTTCATACTTGTAGTAGCCCTTGCCGGTCTTCTGGCCGAAGCGGCCGGCTTCGCAGAGCGCATCCGCGATCTCCGACTTGATGCCGCGATCTTTCCGCGAGCGCCAGCCGATGTCGAGGCCGGCGAGATCGCCCATCGCGAACGGTCCCATCGGCATGCCGAACTTGGTCACGACGGCATCGACCTGCTGCGGCAAAGCGCCTTCGAACAGCAGCTTCTCGGACTGCTTGCCGCGCTGCGCCAGCATGCGGTTGCCGACGAAGCCGTCGCACACGCCGACCACGGCCGGCACCTTTGCGATCTTGCGTGCGATATTGACAGCGGTGACCAGCGCATCGGGCGCGGTCTTCTCGGCGCGCACGATCTCGCACAGCTTCATGACGTTGGCCGGCGAGAAGAAGTGCATCCCGAGAACGTCCTGCGGACGCTTGGTCGACTTCGCGATCTCGTCGATGTTGAGATACGAGGTGTTGGAGGCGAGCACCGCGCCGGGCTTGGCGAACTGGTCGAGCTTGCCGAACACTTCCTTCTTCACCGCCATGGTCTCGAACACGGCCTCGATGACGAGGTCGGCATCGCCGACGTTCTCGATCCCGACCTTGCCGTTGATCAGCGCCATGCGCTTGGCAGGCGCATCGGCCGGGATGCCGCCGCGTGCCGCGGTCGCTTCCCAGTTCTTTTGCATGACGCCCATGCCGCGCTTGAGCTGCTCTTCCCCGGTCTCAATCAGGGTGACGGGAATGCCCGCATTGGCAAACGACATCGCAATGCCGCCGCCCATGGTACCGGCGCCGAGGATGGCGACACGGTTGACCGGGCGCGGCTTGGTGCCTTCAGGGATCCCCGCGATCTTGGCGGCTTCGCGCTCGGCGAAAAAGGCATAGCGCTGCGCCTTGGACTGGTCGCTGGCGACGAGCTTGAGGAAGCCTTCGCGCTCCTTCTTTAGGCCCTCGTCGAACGGCAGGTCGATGGCGTAGCCGACGGCGTCGGCCGCTGCGAACGGCGCTTCCAGGCCGCGCGACTTCTTGGTCATGGCCGCGACCGCATTGGTGAAGATGGAACGATCGGCCTTGGCGGCCGCGAGCTTGGAATCGTCATCGCGCAGGCGCCGCAGCGGACGCTTCTCGGCCAGCAGCTTGCGGACGAAGGCTTCGCCGCCCGACGCCGGGCCCTCGATGATCTCCTCGATCAACCCGTTCTTCAGCGCCTCCGCTGCGCCAATGGGATCGCCGCCGACGATCATCTTGACCGCGAGCTCGGGACCGACCGCGCGCGGCAGGCGCTGGGTGCCGCCCGCGCCCGGCAACAGGCCGAGCTTCACCTCGGGCAGGCCGAGCTTGGCCTCTTTCACCGCGACGCGGTAATGACAGGCGAGCGCGACCTCGAGGCCACCGCCGAGCGCGGTGCCATGGATCGCGGCGACGATCGGCTTCGGCGAGTTCTCGATCTCGGACAGCACGTCGTTGAGGGCGGGCGGCTTCGGCGGCTTGCCGAATTCGGTGATGTCGGCACCCGCAATGAAGGTGCGGCCGGCACAGGTCAGCACGATGCCCTTGATGCCGGGATCGGCGATTGCAGCCTTGACGCACTCCAAAATGCCGCTGCGGACCGCGGCACTCAGCGCATTGACTGGAGGGCTGTCGACCGTGACGATGCCGACTTCGTCATGACGCTCAAGCTTGACCACTTCGCTCACGGTGTCCCTCCTTGGTGGGATTAACTTTGTTCGATTTCGCGGTGCGGAATTTAATTCCGCATCTTGACGGCAGGGTTATTTTGAAGCACGGACGTTGTCAACGACTCCGCGCAAGAAGCAGATCAGGGATGAAGCGTACAGGAAAGAAGACTGCGACCGACCGGAATTTCGTCGTCGCGCTTTCCCGCGGACTGGACGTATTGCGCGCATTCGAACCCAATGACGGCCTTCTCGGCAATCAGGAGATCGCGGCGCGGACAAATCTGCCGAAGCCGACCGTGTCACGCCTGACCTACACCTTGACGAAGCTCGGTTATCTTGCGCCGGTTCCCCGCTTCGAGAAGTACCAGCTCACACCGGCCGCGATGTCGCTTGGCTATGCGGCGCTCGCCAATCTCGGTGTTCGGCATTTGTCCGAACCGTTCCGCGAGGAAGTGATGCGCGCGACCGGCGGCGCGGTCGCCGTCGGCGGCCGCGACCGCCACAGCATGATCTATTTCGGGCAGAGCCGGGGCAGCGAGACCGTCGGCGTTCAACTTGACGTCGGCTCCCGCGTGCCGATTGCAACCAGCGCGATGGGTCGCGCCTATTTCTGGGCGCTCGATGCCGACGATCGCGCAGAACTGTCGCGTCTGCTGCGCGAGCATTACGGCAGCCGCTGGCCGAAGATGCGCGACGGGTTGGAACGCTCCGGCGAGACCGTGGCGAAATATGGCTTTGCGATTTCCGTCGGCGACTGGCACGACGACATCGGTGCCGCCGGCGTCGCGCTCAAGCTCAACGACGGAACCGGACCCTACGCATTCAATTGCGGCGCGCCCGCATTCCGTTTCACGGAAGAGCGTTTGATCAACGACATTGGACCGCGTCTGCTTGCGATGGTAAGGAACATCGAAGCGGCACTCGGGGGTCTGATGCCGCATTCAAAAAAAGACGTCAGCAAAAAGCTGAAATCAGGAGGAAAAGTTGCGCGTGTGGCCGAGGGATTCAGATAGCCTTTGTCATCACCGGGAGCGGTTCGCATCGCCCCTTCGCCCACTGATCGGTGTGGGCGAGACGAGATGACGCAGGCACAGCTCGCGCAGGGGACATCGCCCCTGCTCGCGGTTCGCGACGTCAGCGTCGTGTTCGGCGGCATCATCGCGCTCAACGGCGTGTCCTTCGACATGCACAAGGGGCAGATCCTGGGATTGATCGGCCCGAACGGCGCCGGCAAGACCACGCTCTTCAACTGCCTGTCGCGGCTCTACCAGCCGTCGTCCGGCGACATCCTGATGGAGGGCGTCAGCATCCTGTCGCGGCCGCCGCACCGGATCGCCGAGATCGGCATTGGCCGCACCTTCCAGAACGTGGCGCTGTTTCCGAACCTTTCGGTGATGGACAATGTCCGTGTCGGCGCCCATTCAAAGACCTCCAGCGACATCATCAGCGACTCCCTGAGATTGGCCTGGGTCCGGCGCAGCGAGACCAGCGTCAACAACAAGGTGCACGAAATCCTCGCTTATCTCGATCTTGAGGACGTTGCCCACACCGTGGTTTCCGGCCTGCCCTTCGGCACGCAGAAGCGCGTCGAGCTGGCGCGCGCGCTGGCGGCGGACCCGAAGATCCTGCTGCTCGACGAGCCCGCCGGCGGCCTCAATCACGAGGAAGTCCATGTGCTCGGCGACCTCATCCGTCGCATCCGCGACGATCGCCACATGACCGTGCTCCTGGTCGAGCACCACATGGGTCTCGTGATGTCGATCGCCGACCACGTCGTCGCGCTCAATTTCGGCAAGAAGCTCGCGGAAGGCACGCCCGCCCAGGTGCAGGCGGACCCCGACGTCATCAAGGCCTATCTCGGGAGCAAGGACCAATGACGACGCTGCTCAACGTCAAGGACCTGCGTGCCTATTACGGCCAGGTCCAGGCGCTCCATGGCCTGTCCTTCTCGCTGAACGAAGGCTCGCTCGTGACGCTGTTAGGGGCCAACGGCGCCGGCAAGACCACGACGCTGCGCGCGATCTGCAACATGGTGCGCTCGACCGGCGGCATCGAGTTCGACGGCAAGCCGCTGAACAACCGCTCCACCGAGAGCATCGTGCGGTTCGGCATTGCCCATGTGCCGCAGGGCCGCGGCACCTTCACCAACATGACGGTGGAGGAGAACCTCCAGCTCGGCGCCATCACCCGCAAGGACAGCGCCGGCATCGTCTCCGACATCGAGCGCATGTACGCGCATTTCCCGGTGCTGAAGCAGCGGCACACCCAGCAGGCCGGCACGCTCTCCGGCGGCGAACAGCAGATGCTCGCGGTCGCCCGCGCGCTGATGCTGCGGCCGCGGCTGATGCTGCTGGACGAGCCCTCCTTCGGTCTCGCGCCGCTCGTGGTGCGCGATTTGTTCGGCATCCTCGGCAAGATCAACCGCGAGGACAAAGTGTCGATCCTGGTGGTCGAGCAGAACGCCCAGCTCGCGCTCGAACTCGCCGACCAGGCCTATGTGATCGAGACCGGCCGCATCGTGATGTCGGGCAAAGCGAAAGACATCGCGAACAACGAAGAAATCCGCAAATCCTATCTGGGTTACTGAGGGAGCGGATGATGGCAACAATGTATCGCTCTGGGTACACCTCTCCCCAACGGAGAGAGGTCGGATTGCGAAGCAATCCGGATGAGGGGGCGCAGCTTCCCCGAAAGACCTTAACCCTTCACCCGCGCCAACCGCGCGACCTCTCCCAACGGGAGAGGTGGAGCTTTGATGCCGCAGCATCTCAATCCAAATTGAGCAAGCTTTAAGGAGCCGGGACGATGGAGCTTTTTACCAACCAGGTCCTGGCCGGCATCGCCACCGGTGCCATCTATGCCTGCATGGCGCTGGCCGTTGTCATGATCTACCAGGCCATCGACCATCTCAACTTCGCGCAAGGCGAGATGGCGATGTTCTCGACGTTCATCTCCTGGCAACTGATGCAATGGGGCGTGCCCTATTGGGGTGCCTTTCTGATCACGCTGATCTTCTCGTTCATCGGCGGCATCGCGATCGAACGCATCCTGTTCAAGCCTCTGGCGAAGGCGCCGGTGCTGACCAACGTCGCCGGCTTCATCGCGCTGTTCGCGATCATCAACTCCTCGGCCGGCCTGATTTGGGACTTCACGATCAAGCAGTACCCGACCCCGTTCGGCTCCGCCCCGTTCCTCGGCAGCCAGCTGATCTCGACCCACCAGGCCGGCATGATCGGCGTCACCGTGCTGCTGCTGCTGGGGCTCTATTTCTTCTTCCAGTACACGCGGATCGGCCTTGCCATGCGCGCTGCCGCCTCGGTGCCTGAATCGGCGCGCCTCGTCGGCATCAACACCTCCTGGATGATCGCACTGGGCTGGGGCATGGCCTCGGCGATCGGCTCGATCGCCGGCATGCTGATCGCCCCGGTCGTGTTCCTGGAGCCCAACATGATGGGCGGCGTGCTGATCTACGGCTTCGCCGCGGCGGTGCTCGGCGGGCTGACCAGCCCGTTCGGCGCCGTGGTCGGCGGCTTCCTGGTCGGTGTCTTCGAGAATCTCGCCGGCACCTACATTCCCGGCGTCGGCAACGAGCTAAAGCTTCCGATCGCGCTCGCGCTGATCATCTCCGTCCTGGTCGTCAAACCCGCTGGCCTGTTCGGCCGGCACATCGTCAAGCGAGTTTGATCATGAGCGCAGTTGAAGATGTCGTAACGGAAGCCCCTGCCGTCGAGGCCGTTCCGAAACGGGCCATGACGCTGGGCACCGGCACCTCGCTGGTGGTGCTCGCGGCGTTGCTCATCGCGCCCGTCTTCGTCAAGAACTTCATCATCTTCCAGATGACGATGCTCCTGATCTACGGACTTGCGGTGCTGGCACTGAACATCCTGACCGGCGGCTCGGGCCAGTTCTCGCTCGGCCAGAGCGCGTTCTACGCCGTCGGCGCCTACACGACCGCAGTGCTGATGGAGCACTTCAACGTCAATTATGCGCTGACCTTGCCGATTGCCGGCGTGGTCTGCTTCGCCTTCGGCTTCCTGTTCGGGCAGCCGGCGCTGCGGCTTTCCGGGGTCTATCTCGCGCTCGCAACCTTCGCGCTCGCGACCGCGATGCCGCAGCTTCTGAAGCTGAACTTCCTCGAGCACTGGACCGGCGGCGTGCAGGGCCTCGTCGTCACCAAGCCGGACGCGCCGTTCGGCCTGCCGATGTCGCAGGACATGTGGCTGTACTACTTCACGCTCGTGGTCACGATCGCGATCTACATCTTCGCGGTGAACCTGTTGCGCTCCCGCTCGGGCCGCGCCTTCATGGCGATCCGCGACAACGAGATCGCGGCCTCCGCCATGGGCGTGGACGTCGCGCTCTACAAAACGCTGGCCTTCGGCGTCTCCGCGGCCATCACCGGTATCGCCGGCTCACTCGGCGCCATCGCCGTGCAGTTCGTGGCGCCCGACAGCTACACCATCACGCTCGCGATCTCGCTGTTCCTCGGCATGGTCGTCGGCGGCGTCGGCTGGCTGCCCGGCTCGATCGTCGGCGCGGCCTTCATCATCTTCGTGCCGAACATCGCGGAGGGCATCTCCAAGGGCCTCTCAGGCGCGGTATTCGGCGTGCTCCTGTTCCTCGTCATCTACCTCGTGCCGCATGGCGCAAGGCAGGTCGCGATTCTGGGCCAGCAACTCGCCGGCAAGCTCAGAAAGAACTGAATCCCTCTCGTCAAGCCTGTCGTTTTAACCAAGGAGAACGAATTGCATTTTGGAAGAACACTGCGAGCCGCCGCGCTGGTCACGGCAACGGCGGCCATTGCCCTCACCTCCGGCGCTGCACTCGCCCAAAAGAAATACGACACCGGCGCGTCCGATACCGAGATCAAGATCGGCAATATTATGCCGTACAGCGGTCCGGCGTCGGCCTATGGCATCATCGGCAAGACCGAAGAAGCCTATTTCAGGATGATCAACGACAAGGGCGGCATCAACGGCCGCAAGATCAACTTCGTCACCTATGACGACGGCTATTCGCCGCCGAAGGCTGTCGAGCAGGTGCGCAAGCTGGTCGAGAGCGACGAGGTGCTGGTGGTTTTCAATCCGCTCGGCACGCCCTCGAACACGGCGATCCAGAAATATCTCAACGCCAAGAAGATCCCGCAACTGTTCGTCGCAACCGGCGCCACCAAGTGGAACGATCCGAAGAACTTCCCCTGGACCATGGGCTGGCAGCCCTCCTACCAGAGCGAAGCGCAGATCTACGCGAAATGGCTGATGAAGGAGAAGCCGGACGCCAAGGTCGCGATCCTGTACCAGAACGACGATTTCGGCAAAGACTACCTCAAGGGCACCAAGGACGGACTCGGCGCCAAGGCCTCGTCCATGATCATCATGGAAGAGAGCTACGAGGTCTCCGAGCCGTCGATCGACGGCCATATCGTCAAGATCAAGGCCGCCAATCCCGACGTGCTGCTGATCTACACCACGCCGAAGTTCGCAGCCCAGACCATCAAGAAGACCGCCGAGCTCAGCTGGAAGCCGCTCCAGATCCTCACCAACGTGTCGATCTCGGTCGGCAGCGTGATGAAGCCGGCCGGCTTCGAGAATGCCCAGGGCGTGCTGTCTGCCGCCTATGCCAAGGATTCGACCGATCCGCAGTGGGCCAACGATCCCGGCATGAAGAAGTGGAACGAGTTCGTCGACAAGTACATGCCGGGCGCCGACAAGTCGGACACCAGCATGGTCTATGGCTATGGCGCAGCGTCGACACTGGCCAAGGTGCTGGAAATGTGCGGCGACGATCTGACCCGCGCCAACATCATGAAGCAGGCGGCATCGTTGAAGGACTTTGCTCCGGACACGCTGCTGCCCGGTGTCAAGATCAATACCAGCGCTACCGACTTCGCCCCGATTTCGCAGCTTCAGATGCAGCGGTTCAAGGGTGAGAAGTGGGAACTGTTCGGCGAGATCATCAGCGGCGACGTCGCCTCCGAGTGACACGCTGACGCGATAGCCGAGCCCTAAAGAGAGCCCCCGCGAACGATCGCGGGGGCTTTTTGTTGACGGAAGACGCCAATCTTGTTCAATGCGGCGCCGATCCAGCTCGGGGTGGGAGAACCATGACCGCCGTTCGTTTTCAGGTTGCGGCCCTGTCGGCCGCGCTCGCATTGTGCACTGCAATGAGCAGCGAGGCGCTGGCGCAAAAGAAATACGACACGGGCGCGTCCGACACCGAGATCAAGATCGGCAACATCATGCCCTATGGCGGCCCCGCCTCCGCCTATGCCGCAATCGGCAAGACCGAGGAGGCCTATTTCAACAAGATCAATGCGGAGGGTGGCATCAACGGCCGCAAGATCAAGTTCATCTCCTATGACGACGCCTATTCGCCGCCGAAGACGGTGGAGCAGGCGCGCAAGCTGGTCGAGAACGACGGCGTGCTGCTGATCTTCGGCTCGCTCGGTACCTCCACCAACAGTGCAATCCGCAAATACATGAACGAGAAAAAGGTGCCGCAATTGTTCGTGGCGAGCGGCGCCTCGAAGTGGAACGATCCCAAGCAATATCCATGGACCATGGGCTGGCAGCCGAGCTACACGAGCGAAGCGCGGATCTACGCCAAGTACATCATG
Organism: Bradyrhizobium sp. 153; assembly: GCF_023073835.1. Classification (NCBI taxonomy): domain Bacteria; kingdom Pseudomonadati; phylum Pseudomonadota; class Alphaproteobacteria; order Hyphomicrobiales; family Nitrobacteraceae; genus Bradyrhizobium; species Bradyrhizobium sp. 153. The sequence continues at coordinate 110,428 of NZ_JADPKH010000082.1, forward strand.
AAAGAGAAGCCGGACGGAAAGATAGGCGTGCTCTATCAGAACGACGATTTCGGCAAGGACTATCTGAAGGGCCTGAAGGAAGGGCTCGGCAGCAAGGCCTCGATGATCGTGCTGGAAGAGGCCTATGACACGTCGGACCCGACGGTCGACGAGCACGTCGTGAAACTGAAGGCTGCCGGCGCCGACATCTTCATCAGCATCACCAGCCCGAAATTCGCCGCGCAGGGGATCAAGAAGGCGGCGGAGATCAATTGGCATCCAATGCAGATCATCTCCAACGTTTCGGCCTCGGTCGGCGGCGTGCTGGAGCCGGCAGGCCTCGAGATCTCGCAAGGCGTCCTGTCGGCGAGCTACACCAAGGACGGCTCCGACCCGCAATGGAACGCCGATGACGGCATGAAGAAGTTCTACAACTTCCTCGCCCAGTACAACCCGAAGGCCAACAAGCTGGATGCCGGCGTGGTGTTCGGCTATGCCGCCGCGCAGACCATGGTGAAGGTGCTGCAAATGTGCGGCGACGATCTCACCCGCGAGAACGTCATGAAGCAGGCCGCAAGCCTGAAGGATTTCGAACCCGATACGCTGCTGCCCGGCATCAAGATCAACACCGCGCCGGACGATTTCGCCCCGATCGAGCAGCTCCAGATGATGCGCTTCAAGGGCAAGAAGTGGGAGCTGTTCGGCGATATCCTCTCCAGCGAGATCGGACACTGAGCGCTGTAGCGCGGCAATTCAAAATAGCCTGTGCTTTCCAAAACAACCTGTGCGCAGCTGATTGACGGCGCATCCCATCTCGCGCGCCGGAATATTTCGCATCCCCTCAAAAAAAGAGCGCCCCGCTGCGACAGCTCCGGCGGGGCGTTCTCTTGCTGGCCGCCCGGGAAGGGTATTCAATGTGTGCCGAAGCGACGCGCAACGATCGCTTCCAATCAAGAACACGGCACATTCAAACCTACCTAGGGAGATCAAGATGCCTGCAATGCATGTGCGATTGGGGGCCTTCTCGGCTGCCCTCGTGCTGGCTGCAACCCTGTCCACGACAGCGTCCGCGCAGAAGAAATACGACACCGGTGCATCCGACACCGAAATCAAGATCGGCAACATTATGCCCTACAGCGGACCAGCCTCCGCCTACGGTGTGATTGGCAAGACCGAGGAAGCTTTTTTTCGCAAGATCAACGCCGAAGGCGGCATCAACGGCCGCAAGATCAACTTCATCACCTATGACGACGGCTACTCGCCGCCGAAGACGGTGGAGCAGGCGCGCAAGCTGGTCGAGAGCGACGAGGTGCTGCTCATCTTCAACTCGCTCGGCACGCCGCCGAACTCGGCGATCCAGAAATACATGAACCAGAAGAAGGTGCCTCAACTCTTCGTCGCTACCGGCGCCACCAAGTGGAACGATCCGCAGAACTTTCCCTGGACGATGGGCTGGCAGCCGAACTACCAGAGCGAGACCATCATCTACGCCAAATACATCCTGAAGAACAAACCGGACGCCAAGATCGCGGTGCTCTATCAGAACGACGATTACGGCAAGGACTATCTGAAGGGCTTCAAGGACGGGCTGGGCGCCAAGGCGGCTTCGATGATCGTCATCGAGGACAGCTATGAGGTTTCCGAGCCGACCATCGACTCGCACATCGTGAGACTGAAAGCCTCGGGCGCCGACGTCTTCATGAACATCACCACGCCGAAATTCGCGGCGCAGGCGATCAAGAAGAACGCCGAGCTCGGCTGGAAGCCGCTGCATTTCCTCAACAACGTCTCGGGCTCGATCGGCAGCGTGATCAAGCCGGCCGGCTTCGAGAACGCGCAGGACATCATCTCGTCGCAATATTTCAAGGACCCGACCGACGCGCAATGGAAGAGCGACCCGGCGATGATCGCCTGGAACGAGTTCCTGGACAAGTACTATCCGGAAGCGAACCGCGCCGACGCCTCAGTCATGTATGCCTACATCGTGAGCCAGGGCCTCGTTCACGTGCTCAAGGCCTGCGGTGACAATCTGACCCGCGAAAACGTCATGAAGCAGGCCGCCAGCATCAAGGACTATGAGCCGGGTGGCCTGTTGCCGGGCATCAAGGTTAACACCTCGCCCACCGATTTCGCACCCCTCTCGCAGCTGCAACTGATCCGCTTCAAGGGCGAGCATTGGGAGCGATTTGGCGAGATCCTGAGCGGCGACGTCGGCGGCTAACCTTAACCAGTCGCCAAAGATGTAACTCCAATCGACTAAAGACGAAGCCTCTGCGGCCTTGCCGCAGGGGCTTTTCCTTGAAGCTCTCGGACAAATCGTATTGAATTGCGGCAGCGTCGCCAAAACAATCAAGCCAAGAAGAAGGACGCGCACACCAAGAAAATAGGGAGATAGGAATGCCCGCTGTCACCGGCAAATTTGCGGCCGCGTCACTGGCGCTCGCGCTCATTGCGACCTCGGCCTCCACTGCATCGGCCCAGAAAAAATACGATACCGGCGCGACCGACACCGAGATCAAGATCGGCAACATCATGCCCTACAGCGGACCGGCCTCCGCCTATGGCATCATCGGGCGGACCGAAGCCGCCTATTTCAAGAAGATCAATGACGAGGGCGGCATCAACGGCCGCAAGATCAATTTCATCAGCTATGACGACGCCTATTCACCGCCAAAGACGGTGGAGCAGGCGCGCAAGCTGGTCGAGAGCGACGAGGTGTTGCTCATCTTCAACTCGCTCGGCACGCCGCCGAACTCGGCGATCCAGAAATACATGAACTCGAAGAAGGTGCCACAGCTGTTCGTCGCCACCGGCGCCACCAAGTGGAACGATCCGCAGAACTTCCCCTGGACGATGGGCTGGCAGCCAAATTACCAGAGCGAGACGCAGATCTACGCGAAGTACATCCTGAAGGAGATGCCGAACGCGAAGATTGCCGTTCTGTTTCAGAACGACGATTACGGCAAGGACTATCTCAAGGGCCTGAAGGACGGGCTTGGTTCGAAGGCCACGAACATGATCGTAGCCGAGGAAAGCTACGAGACGTCGGAACCGACCATTGACAATCACATCGTCAAGCTGAAGGCGACGGGCGCCGATGTCTTCGTCAACATCACCACGCCGAAATTTGCGGCGCAGGCCATCAAGAAGAACGCCGAGATCGGCTGGAAACCGACCCACTTCCTCAACAACGTCTCGGCCTCGGTCGGAAGCGTGATCAAGCCGGCAGGCTTCGAAAACGCGCAGGGTATCATCTCGGCGGCCTATCTGAAGGACACCACAGACACGCAATGGGCCAACGACGCCGGGATGAAAGCATTTCTTGATTTCATGACGAAATACTTCCCCGAAGGCGACAAGACCGACGGCGGCACCATCGTCGGCTACGGCGTTGCGCAGACGCTGGTCCAGGTCCTGAAGAACTGCGGCGACGAGCTGACGCGCGCGAATGTCATGAAACAGGCGGCCAGCCTGAAGGACTTCCGCACCGAGGTGCTGCTGCCGGGCATCAAGATCAACACCTCGCCGACCGATTTCGCGCCGATCAGTTCGCTGCAGCTGCAGCGCTTCAAGGGCGAGCGCTGGGAGCTGTTCGGCGACGTGATCAACGCTGAAGCCGGCGGCTAGCCCTCTGAAACAGATGACGAGAACACCCCTGCGCGGCTCGCGCAGGGGTTTTTGCTTGCGCGCCGATTATGATCACGCGATTGCATAATCGAATGATGGCAGTGCCCGCTTACGCTTTGGCGCCCGATGCGGTAGGCAGGGGAGCGGCGGTATCGCCGCCATCGCTTCGCCCGAGACCCTGCCCAAGGCCTTCGTCATGACCGACCGCCGTCCCCTGCTCCGCGCACTCTACGACGCTGCCGTTGCTGCCGCCCATCCCAACGTCGTGCTGGCGCCGCACCTGCGGCCGGCGCCCAACGGACGGGTGATCTGCCTCGCCGCCGGCAAGGGCGCAGGCGCCATGGCCGCGGCCGCGGAGCGGCACTATCTCGACACCTTGAAGCTCGCGCCGGAGCGCCTCGTCGGCATCGCCACCACGCGCCATGGCTATGGCGTGCCGACGCGCCGCATCCGAGTGGTCGAGGCCGGCCATCCCGTGCCTGACGAGGCTGGCCTCAAAGGCGCGGCCGACACGCTCGCGCTCGCGGACGAGGCCGGGCCGGACGATCTGCTCCTGGTGCTACTCACCGGCGGCGGCTCGGCGAACTGGATCGCGCCGGTGGACGGCATCAGCTTCGCGCAGAAGCAGGCGGTCAACAAGGCGCTGCTGCGCTCGGGCGCGCCGATCGGCGAGATGAATACGGTCAGGAAACATCTGTCGCGGATCAAGGGCGGCCGGCTGGCGCGTGCCGGCAAAAATGCCGCCGAGATCGTCACGCTGGCGATCTCCGACGTGCCGCACGACGACCCTTCCGCGATCGCCTCCGGCCCGACCGTGCCGGATCCGACCACGCTTTCAGATGCACGAGCGATCGTGGCGAAATACAAGCTCGACATCGACGACGCCGTGCGCCGCGCGCTCGACGATCCCGCCAATGAAAGCTGCAAGCCCGGTGACGCCGCCTTCGCGCGCGCGCATTTCGAGCTGATCGCGCGGCCCAAGCAGTCGCTCGACGCGGCCGTGAGGCTGGCGCGCGAGTCCGGTTACGAGACCATCGACCTCGGCGCCGATCTCGAAGGCGAGGCCCGCGAGGTCGCTGCCGATCATGCCAAGCTCGCGCTGCAAGCGCGCGCGCAAGGCAAGCGCGTCGCGATCCTCTCCGGCGGTGAGCTTACGGTGACCGTGCGCGGCCACGGGCGCGGCGGACCGAACCAGGAATACGCGCTGGCGCTCGCGGGCCTCTTAAAGGACGCGGCTGGCATCTCGGCGCTGGCCGGCGACACCGACGGCGCCGATGGCGGCGCCGGCCATCCCACCGACCCCGCCGGCGCGCTGATCGACGCGGCCACGTTCGCCAAGATGAAGGCGCAGGGGCTTAAGCCAGAAGCCTATCTCGACAACAACGACGCGACCACGTTCTTCGAGGCGACCGGCGATCTGCTACAGCCCGGCCCGACGCTGACCAATGTGAACGATATCCGCGTGATCCTGGTGGATTGAGGTCGCTCTCCACACTGCGCTGTCATTCCCCGCCACCGGGTCTCGCCTTCGGCGAATCCAGTACGCCGCGGCTTCTCGATTTAGCCGCGCCGGCTCTGGAATGCTGGATCGCCCGGTCCCGGCTACGCTAAAGCTTCGCCGGGCTCCTCGGTGTTGGGCCGGCGAAGCGTTAGCGAAGACGGCAAGCCGGGGCGATGACAGCGGAGAATGTGGCTTGGGCTTGCCACGAGACGGCTCGGTACGCGGCCCCGCCCCCTCAAAACTCGTTGGCGATTTTCGCGAGCATCGCGAGCAGGGTTTCGCGGTTGGCCTGCCCGAGCAGGTCGTTCAGCCGCGCCTCGTGCTTGGTGGCAACGAGCTTCTTGGCGCGGGTCAGCACGGCCTTGCCCTTGTCGGTCAGGACCAGGATATGCGAGCGGCGGTCGTTGGTGGAGCGGATCCGCGCGCAAAGGTCGCGGCTTTCGAGATTGTCGAGCATCGCCACGAAGTTCGGCCGGAGAATGCCGAGGGTGGAGGCGATCTCGGTCTGGTTACGGCCCGGATTCTTCTCGACCAGCAGCAGCACCGAGAATTGCGCCGGCGTGAGCTGGAGCGTGGCCATGCAACGCAAAAAATTCTCGAACACCTTGAGCTGTGCCCGCTTCAAGACGTAGCCAAGCTGCTCCGAGAGCTCGCCGAGCTGGAGCGCCTCGGGCTGAGCCTCGGCCGCGTCCTTGCGGCCCTTGGCCATGTCGGCCGGCTTTTCGGAGGACTTTTCAGCAGTTTTGGAAACGGTCATCGCCTCTTGCTCGTAATCCCGCTAAATTCGGCCCGATCGCCCGCGCCACGCTTGAGATTATATTTGATAATTGTTATGGACCATATCAAATATCGCCAGCGTTTTTCAATGGCTGTGAGCGGACCGTCCACCACAATGGGGGGACCGGTCCGTAATCTTTAGGGGGAGCGTCCGGTCTTGAATACCACCATCATGCTGTTCCTGGTGCAGGACGGCATCACTAATGGCGCGATCTATGCGCTGCTCGGCCTGGCGCTGGTGCTGGTGTTCGCCGTCACCCGCGTCATCCTCATTCCCCAGGGCGAATTCGTCACCTATGGCGCGCTGACCTATGCCTCGCTGGCGGCGGGCCAGATGCCGGGCACGGCAAAACTCGCGCTGGCGCTGGGCATCGGCGCCTTCGTCTTCGATCTGTTCGTGGCGCGCAAGGCGCTGCACGGGCGGCTGATCCTGCGCAGCATCGTTGCCAACATCGTGCTGCCGGCGATCGTGCTGGCGCTGACCGTTTACTTCGCCGCCCAGAAACCGCCGGTGGCAATCTGCATCGCGCTATCGCTGGTGATCGTGGCGATGATCGGCCTGTATCTTTACCGGATCGCCTTCCAACCGCTGGCGCACACCTCCGTGCTGGTGCTGCTGATCGCATCGGTGGGCGTACACCTCGCGCTCCAGGGGCTGGGCCTTTTGTTCTTCGGCGCCGAAGGCCAGCGCGGACCGGCGGTGCTGTCCGGCGCCTTCACCGCGGGCGCGCTGCGCTTCACCGGCCAGAGCATCACCGTCTACGCCATCACCATTGCCTTCATCATCGGTCTCTGGCTGTTCTTCGGGCTGACACTCTACGGCAAGGCGCTGCGCGCCACCGCCGTCAACCGGTTAGGGGCACGGCTCGCCGGCATCCGCACCACGCTGTCAGGGCAGATCGCCTTCCTGCTGGCGTCCGTCATCGGCGCGCTGTCGGGCATCCTGATCGTGCCGATCACGACGCTCTACTACGACTCCGGCTTCCTGATCGGCCTGAAGGGCTTCGTCGCCGCGATCATCGGCGGCCTCGTCAGCTACCCCTTGACGGCCGTCGCGGCGCTGGTCGTCGGCATCGTCGAGGCGTTCTCGTCCTTCTATGCTTCCAACTACAAGGAGGTGATCGTTTTCATGCTCTTGATCCCGGTGCTGCTGCTGCGCTCGCTCGCCGCGCCCGCGGTCGAGGAAGAGAAGGACTGACGCGCGATGCAGAGCCGGCTTTCCATCCTCATCTTCGCGCTTGTCATGGCGGCGATCCCGTTTGTGCCCGGCATGCCGCCGTTCTGGATCGTGCTGCTCGACAATATCGGCCTTGCCGCCCTCGTCGCGATGGGCCTCGTGCTGCTGACCGGCGTCGGCGGTCTGACCTCGTTCGGGCAAGCGGCGTTCGTCGGCTTCGGCGCCTACACCACCGCGGTGCTGTCGACGAGCTACGGCCTGTCGCCCTGGCTGACGCTGCCGTTGTCGCTCGTGGTCAGCGGATCGCTCGCGGTGCTGCTCGGGCTGATCACCGTCCGCCTCTCCGGTCATTACCTGCCGCTCGGCACGCTCGCCTGGGGACTCGGCCTGTTCTACCTCTTCAGCAAGCTGGAGTTTCTCGGCCGCAACGACGGCATCTCGGCGATCCCACCGCTGTCGATCGGCGCGTTCAAAATGCTCTCTCCCGGGTCGATCTATTACGCGATCTGGGTCGCCGTCATCGTCTCGGCCCTGCTGACGATGAACCTCTTGGACTCACGCACCGGCCGCGCCATCCGCGCGCTCCGGCGCGGCCATGTCGCGGCGGAAGCCTTCGGCGTGCACACGCCGCGCGCCAAGCTGCTGGTGTTCATCCATGCCGCGGTGCTGGCCGGCCTCTCCGGCTGGCTCTACGCGCATCTTCAGCGCGCGGTGAACCCGACGCCGTTCGGCGCCCAGGCCGGCATCGAATATCTCTTCATCGCGGTCGTCGGCGGCGCCGGCTATGTCTGGGGCGGCGTGCTCGGCGCGGCGATCGTCGTGGTGCTGAAGGAGGTGCTGCAAAGCTATCTGCCGCTGATCCTGCCCGGCTCCGGTCAGGTCGAGACCATCGTGTTCGGCATCATGCTGGTGGCGCTGCTGCAGCTCGCGCCCGGCGGCCTCTGGCCCTGGTTCATGTCGTTCATGCCCGAGCGCACCAGCGGCGGGAAGCCTGATACCTCGTTGAAGCTCGAATCACGCACTCGCGCTGCGGGCCCATCCGGCATTCTGCTCCAGGTCGAAAAAGCGCGAAAACAGTTCGGCGGCGTAGCCGCCGTCAACAACGTCTCCTTCGACGTCCAGGCCCGCGAGATCGTCGCGCTGATCGGCCCGAACGGCGCCGGCAAGAGCACGACGTTCAACCTGATCACCGGCGTGCTGTCGGCGACCTCGGGCTCGATCTCGGTGCTCGGCAACAAGGTCGACAAGGCGCCGCCGCAGGAGATCGTCAAGCTCGGCATCTCCCGCACCTTCCAGCACGTCAAGCTCGTCCCCGACATGACGGTGCTGGAGAACGTCGCGATCGGCGCGCATCTGCGCGGCCATTCGGGGCCGATCGCCTCGATGCTGCGGCTCGACCGTGCCGACGAGGCCAAGCTGCTTGCCGAGGCCGCCCGCCAGATCGAGCGTGTCGGCCTTGCCGAGCAGATGCACCAGCTTGCAGGCTCGCTGTCGCTGGGACAGCAGCGCATCGTCGAGATCGCCCGCGCGCTCTGCGTCGATCCGATGCTGTTGCTGCTCGACGAGCCCGCCGCCGGCCTGCGCCATATGGAGAAGCAACGGCTCGCGACCCTGCTGCGCGACTTGCGCGACGGCGGCATGAGCGTGCTGCTGGTCGAGCACGACATGGGTTTCGTGATGAACCTCGCCGACCGCATCGTGGTGCTTGATTTCGGCACCAAGATCGCAGAGGGAACACCCGCGACGATCAAGAGCGATCCCGAAGTGATCAAGGCCTATCTCGGAGTGGCGGCATGAGCGCGCTGTTGTCCGTCACCGACGCACATGTCGCCTATGGCAAGGTCGAGGCCGTGCGCTCGGTCTCGCTCGAGGTTGGGGCCAACCAGATCGTCACCATCGTCGGCGCCAACGGCGCCGGCAAGACCACGCTGCTCTTGGCCATTATGGGCATTTTGCCGCTCAAGGGCCGAGTCGCCTTTGCGGGCCAGGATCTGGCGCAGCTCGATATCGAGGACCGCGTCGCGATGGGCCTCGGCCTCGTTCCCGAGCACCGCGAATTGTTCGTGACCATGAATGTCGAGGACAATCTCGAGCTGGGCGCCTTCCGCATCGAGCGACGCAGGGCGAAAGCCTCGATGGAGCGGGTCTACGCGCTGTTTCCGCGGTTGAAGGAGCGGCGCAAGCAGCTCGCCGGCACGCTCTCCGGCGGCGAGCAACAGATGCTCGCGATGGGCCGTGCGCTAATGGGCGAGCCGAAGCTCCTGATGCTGGACGAGCCGAGCCTCGGCCTCGCCCCGATCATCGTCGCCGACATTTTCCGCATCGTCACCGAGCTCCGCGCCAGCGGCGTCTCCGTCCTGCTGGTCGAGCAGAACGCGCAGGCCGCCCTGAAGATCGCGGACCAGGCTTATGTGATGGAGCTCGGCGAGTTCGCGCTCAGCGGCAAGGCCAGCGACATCGCGGCAAACGAGCGCGTCGCGGCCAGCTATCTCGGCTTCCAGCACGAAGGCGAGAGTGCGTTGTAGATTCGAGGGGCTTCGGCGGCCCCCCTTGTCATCGCCCGCGAAGGCAGGCGATCCAGTACCGAGACGGTTGTGATTGAACCGAGGGGCCGCGGCGTACTGGATGCCCCGCCTTCGTGGGCATGACGGCGGAGGGTGCTGCGAAATCCGTGCCTAACGGCCCGCCGCCTTCTCTTTCAGCGCCGCGACTTCCGCCTCCAGCTCCGCGATTCTCGCATCCGTCGCCGCCAGCGCAGCGGCCACATCCGCGGCATCGAATTTCTGCAGGATGTGCTGCGGGCAGTTGGCGTCCACGCCGCGATCTTGAACAGGATCACCTGCTCGGGCCGCGCGCGGTACCCCTTCGCATATAGCTCCTCGCCCAATTTCTCGTACCGATTTAGCCCACGGCGTTTTTGCCGGCGTAGCGACGACATCCGCGGCTCCTTCGGCTGACTGCCACGTCCGATGAGGCTTGTTCACGCAGGTCAGCTTGATACTAGCTGGCACTACCTCGGAACATCTTCACAAATGCTTCGAGTTCCTTCACGTTCAGATCTGAAATTGCGATGTAGGATCGCTCACGGTCTGACCATCTGACCATATTGAAGCCATTCTCAGTGCGCAACTCGAAGGGCACGTCCAGGTGATGATGCACGGAGATTTCGGTCAGACTGATCACGTGCTCGCGTCTGCGATATACCAGGGTCGACAGCGGAGTCCTGCCGACGACATCAACGCGTCCGCCGAGAAGTTCGAAGCCTTGAGCAGCAAGATCAACGACCGTTGGCGATTCCGTGATCCGACCTTTGAACCAGGGCTTGACGGTGTGCTTGTCCGAGGAAACGACATCGGTGGGCCGTGCTGCCATTAGCGAGCGGAGATGGCCGTCGAAGAGTTCGGCTACGACGATATCCCGCTGCGCGGTCCCGCGGAGTGCGATTCCCGTCAAGGTGCTTGACAGGGCAGCTACGACCAAGATCGAGGCTGCCATCTTGGCCCAACTGGGCGTTCGTTGTCTCGTTTGGAGCCCAAAGGTGGCCTCGAGCCGCGATCGGAGCCGCGGCGGAAGCGGCTCCGGCGGGAATTTCTCGGCAAGCACTTTCTTCAAGGCACCAACTTCATCTGCGAGCTTCCGCAAGTCGGGGTCGCTTGCGATCTTGCGCTCGACTGTGAGCGCGGCGGTGACGTCGAGTTCTCCGTCGAGATAGGCGTGAATGAGATGCACGTCATTGTCGTCGGAGAGTGTCATGAGCATCTCTCCTCCTTCATTCCTGCAATCAGCTTCTGGCGGGCTCGCGCAAGCCTCGACATCACGGTTCCGATCGGACTACCCGTGATGTCAGCGATGTCGCGATATTCGAGCCCCTGGATATCTCGCAAGACCAGTACTTCCCTGAATTCCGGCGGCAGGGCCGCGATGAACATTTCAAGTTTCGCCGCCTCGGCCGCGGCAATAAGCGCTGCTTCCGGTGATCCTGACGCATCCAGTTCACCTCCCCGCTCGGCAATGGAGCGATCACCCTCGCTCAGTTCGTCAAGGCTGACCAAAGCCGCGGCCTTTTTTTTCCCTGAGTAAGGTGAAGGCAGTATTCCTCACTATCGTCAGCAGCCAGGCGCGTGCATTCGGTCCCGAAAACCGCGGTAATGCGCGAAACGCCCTGATGCACGCCTCCTGGACGACGTCCTCGGCATCTGCACGGTTATGCGTGAGCCAGCGCGCAAACGCATGCGCGTCGGCGAGATAGGGCGCTACGACAGTCGCGAATTTCTTCCTGTCGTCGTTGGGGTTCAAGCTCATCCCCTGCCTAATCAACTCAAATATGGAACCAATTATTCCCGGTCTGCAGAAAAATAAGGGGACGCTCGCTGTAGCGTTCTTCAAAGGACAAGCAGCCTCGCAACTCGGAGTACCGGCCGCAGCGGCAGCCAACCTCATTCGAATGGACTATTCCGCTGCAAATGAGGCGTCGCAAGCAGATTGCCGCATCTCACCGCTGCAGGGCTCTTGCTGGACAAAAACGGGCGCTTGCCTGAATCGCGACGAACGGCCTACCCGGCACTTGAATCTAACGGCACAACTGGACTCGAAGACGCCGTTGTTTATTCCCAAGCCCCGGCGAAAAAGATTTCTGGTGGCCACCGGGAATTTTTCCGCACCGGGCCAAGTTAACTGAACATCGGTACACTTGGGCAATTCCAGCATTCGCTCAAAGGGGCACCAATGGCGGCGATTAGAGGAATCGCGCGAGCAGACATGGACGTGCTGTTGTGGTCCAACCCCCAACACTATGATCCTGACATCTGTCAGCTCGACATTCGGCAGCTTCCATTGGTGCAGGCATTCTTGTCCACGCTCGATGCTGAGACCCGCTGCCGCCGGTTTGGCGTGCCGGTCTCTGACGCGGTGCTTGATCTTCATGCGATCAGCGCACTCGACAATGCTGCGCTCATGCTCGGAATCTTCTCCGAACAGAGGCTTCGCGGGATGCTGGAGCTCTATCGGCGCGGCGGCTCCGACGTGATGGAGCTTCTGATGGTGGTAGAGCGAGGATCGCGTCGGCGTGGAATGGGCAGGCGCCTGCTGAATGCGTCGATGCTTCACGCCTTGAATATGGATGCTCGAAGCGTTGATCTTATCTACGCGAGCGACAACTGGCCGATGCGAAGACTTGTGCAAAGGGCGGGAGCCAGGATCGATCTTGCCTTTGGCACATTCCGTGCCCGGATCGATCTTGCGCAGAGGCCAACGATCGCAAGACATTTGGGAACTCCCATTGCCGATGATTTGCCGGCAATTCGAAGAGCTACGTGAAGGACAAATTTGGCCTCTTCTGCTCCCGAGCCTTATGAGCTGGTTCACAGAAAAGCGCAGGATACTCGGATATTTGGAGTGCAGACATGACTTTGGCAGATTACTCGTTTGGCGCATTCGCATTTTTGAACACAGCGAGACTGTTGGGCTATTTTCCCCAGATCGTGCGCGTCCACCGCGACAGCAATGGCGCCGAGGCAGTTTCAGTCTTTACCTGGCTGCTGTTCTCCGCCGCAAATATAGCGACTGTAAGCTACGCCATGATCGTCTCGCATGACGCTGCGATGGCGACCATTTTCGCGCTTAACACGCTCGGATGTCTGACCATTGTCGGTCTGACGATGTGGAGGCGAGCAGGGATCCGCAAGACGGGGGCCGATGATGGAGCGTCAAATGAGAGAATATTTGGAGCCTCAACGGAGAAAGTACCTCTACGAGCTAAGTCCCAAGGACCGCAGATTTTGGCGGAGATGGCAGATTGGCTGGTCGTTGGCCTACTCCGCCGTTCTGTTCGCTCTCATCGGCGTAGGATACCTTCTGCCTGGACCCACGGACACTGAAGTCATGCAACTTAATTCGCCAGGACAGCACATCCGCATCGTGCGATTTGGCGGATTGAATTGAAGTCGCGCGCTAAACTTCGAACCAGCGTTCCGCGCGAACCCACATCGCTGCTCCATTCGGCATGCGACCACTGTGTTTCTCAACGGGGAGTAATTGACATGACGATAGCAGATCGCATCCAAAACACTTCCTCCGATTTAACGGCTCGCAGTTACGATGGATTGATCCTGCTTGGATATGCCGCGTTCGCGGTGCTTGCGCTCGCTGCGATTTACCTCGCCGCAGAAAGTCCAGGTCTGGCCAGCGGCGATCTTGTGGCGGCGGCAGTAATGCCATGAATTGAATCATCGAGCTCGCGGTCGATCGATTGGAGCTTTGGCTGGGGAAGCTCAAACATGCAAATGGTCAAGCAGGAGCGCGCCTTGAAAGCACTCTTGGCGGTCCCAGTCCGCGCGATAAAAACTCCTGCTTGAGCTCGAATAAGAACATCGCCTCCTGGCAATTTCGCGCATTTGATGCACATGGCCAGTGTATGTGCTTGCACGTTGGACTCGCGCCTCGCCGTTTGCTTCACGAGCGACGAATACTCCCCGATCGTCGCCTGTCGGTACTCCTCCACCAGAATCGTGCACTGCATATGCACGCCCTGTATAGCTGCGGCGCTGGCTCCGCAAAATCACTGCGAGTTGCAATCGCGGAGCACCCCCTTCTCCCGGCAAGCGAGGACAGGCGAAAAGCTCAGCTCGCCTTCTCGCTCTTCAACGCCGCAACCTCCGCTTCCAGCTCCGCAATCCTCGCGTCCCTCGCCGCCAGCGCAGCGGCCACATCCGCCGCATCGAACTTCTGCGGGATGTGCTGCGGGCAGTTGGTGTCCCACGCCGCGATCTTGAACAGGATCACCTGCTCCGGCCGCGCGCGATAGCCCTTCGGCATCAGCGACGCGATCAGCGCCTCGTCGTCCTCGACGACGCGCGCCTCACCCCAGATCTTCACCCGGCGGCGATGGGCGTAGTCCATCATGAAGATGTAGGCCTTGGGATTCTCCGAGAGATTACCCTGGGTGATGAACTGCTGGTTGCCGGCATAGTCGGTGAAGGCGAGCGTCTGCTTGTCGAGCACCTTGAGAAATCCCTTCGGGCCGCCGCGGTGCTGGATGTAGGGCTGGCCGTCCGCCGAGGCAGTGGCGAAGTAAAAGCTGTTGGCCTCAGTGAGGAACGCCGCGAGGTTGTCGTCGACCTCGGTGCGCCAGCCGCGCTGCTCGGCGCGGGCATAGGCCTCTCGCGAGCCCTTGCGCGCCTGAATCGCCTTCACCGCCGGCGAAAAGGCGACGTCGCTGGCATAGGTGTGGGCTGCTGTCATCGGAACGTCTCCTGAAATTCCGGCGCATTCTTCCGTCTTTCGCCAGCTAAGATGGACTTGCCAACGCCCAGAACAATCTGGCCGCTTGACACTTCACCGTTGCAATATATGCAATAATGCCATGGATCGCTTGGAAGCCATGCACGTCTTCGTCACCGTCGCCGATTTGCGCGGCTTCGCGCCGGCGGCGCGCAAGCTGCGCCTATCGCCCTCGGCAGTGACCCGGCTGATCGCTGCGCTGGAGGAACATCTCGGTGCGCGACTGTTGCAGCGGACCACGCGACAGGTGACGCTGACCGACGTCGGCACCCGCTATCTCGAGCGCGCCCGCCGCATCCTCGCCGACGTCGAGGAGGCCGACGGCTCGGCGCGGCAAGAGCGCAGCCGACCGAGCGGACGTCTCGTGGTGTCGGCGCCGGTCGGCTTTGGCCGGCTTCATGTCGGACCGGTAATGACCGCCTACCTCAAGCGCTATCCCGAAGTCACAGCCGAATTGCGGCTGTCCGACAACCTCGTCAATCTCGTGGAAGACGCCATCGATGCCGCCGTCCGCATCGGCCATCTCGCAGACTCTTCACTCGTCGCGCGCCACGTCGGCGAGATGCGGCGGATCGTGGTGGCCGCACCCGGCTATCTCAAACGTCACGGCGAACCCAGGACGCCGGAGGCCCTCGTCTCGCACCAGACCATCCAGTTCGGCCCTTGGTCCGCATGGCGCTTCCTGCGCGACGGCCGCGACATCGAGGTGACGCCGGCCCCCCGCTTTATCAGCAACAGCGCCGACGCGGCGCTGCAATATGCCGAGGCCGGCGGCGGCCTGACGCGGGTGCTGGCCTATCAGGCCGCCGAAGGACTGAAGCGCGAGCGGCTCAAAATCGTGCTGGCGAAATATGAGCAGCCGGCACTGCCGATCCACATCGTCTATCCGACCTCGCGCCTGCTCTCGGCCAAGGTGCGCGCCTTCATCGATCTCGTAGTGGAGACGACGCAATGGAGGTTCGGATGATGATGATGACTGTCATTCCGGGGCGCTCCGCGGGACCGAACCCGGAATCTCGAGATTCCGGGTTCTCGCTTCGCGAGCCCCGGAATGACGGTCATCCCTCTTCGGCACCACGCGGAACGTCCCGCTCGCCCGCGCGATCACGGTATCGTCGGCCTTGATCAGGCACTGTGCGAAGCAGATCGTCTTGCCGGTCTTGATCACGTCGCTCTCGATCGAACACCAATGGCCGATCTCGGCGGAGCCGACGAAATCGACCGAGAGCGAGACCGTCACGAACGACGTGGTCCAGCCTGTCGCCTGCGCGCAGCTATAGCCCATAGCATTGTCAGCGAGCGCGGTGATGAGGCCGCCATGGATCAGGCCGCGGCCGTTGGTGTGCGGCTTCGCCAGCCGCAGGCCGATGATGACGGCCTTGTCGGTCTTCTTCGCGTAGAGCGGCTCCCAGGGCTCGGTGAGAGGGCTCTTGCGAAAGAGCGGCTCGAAGCCAGCGGGGATATCGGGTGCGGTCATGGCTGTCTCGCGTTGCTGATCGTTGGCATTGAACGCGATGGACGTGACGAACGCATCACCTACAAAGTTTTAAACGGGATTTGCGCGGGCGTTTGAAACGATCCCGCCGTCATTGCGAGGAGCCCTTGCGACGAAGCAATCCAGACTGTCTCCGCGGAGATTTCTGGATTGCTTCGCGGAGCCTGTCATCGGGCCGCGCTTCGCGCGGACCCGTTGGCGCGCAATGACGATGTGGACGCACCGTCCTAGAACGGCAGCCCCACATAATTCTCCGACAGCGACGTCATCGCGGCCTGCGAGTGCGTGACGTAATCGAGCTCGGCGAGCTGGATTCGAGCGCCGATGGTGCCGGTGTCAGGGAATTTGTGCAGCATCGAGGTCATCCACCAGGAGAAGCGCACGGCCTTCCAGACCCGCGCCAGCGCCTTGGCGGAATAGGCGTCGATCCCGGCGCTGGATTTCTCGTCATAGAATTCGCGCAGCGCGCTCGACAGGTAATGCGCGTCGCTCGCGGCGAGGTTCAGCCCCTTGGCCCCGGTCGGCGGCACGATGTGCGCGGCATCGCCGCACAAGAACATGCGGCCAAAGCGCATCGGCTCGGCGACGAAGCTGCGCAGGGGCGCGATGCTCTTCTCGATCGAAGGACCGGTGACGAGGCGGTCGGCCGCCTCCTGGTCGAGCCGGCGCTTCAATTCGTCCCAGAAACGCTCGTCCGGCCATTGGTCGACATGGTCTTCGAGCGAGCACTGCACATAGTAGCGGCTGCGCTTGGTCGAGCGCATGGTGCACAGCGCAAAGCCGCGCGCGTGATTGGAATAGATCAGCTCGTGGCTGACCGGGGGCGTTTCGGACAAAATGCCGAGCCAGCCGAACGGATAGACCCGCTCGAATTCCTCGACCGCCGTGGCTGGGACACTGGCGCGGCTGACGCCGTGAAAGCCGTCGCAGCCGGCGATAAAATCGCATTCGATCGTGTGGGTGATGCCGTCCTTGACATAGGTGACGCGCGGGTGAGCACCGTCGAAATCATGCGGCTGCACGTCCCTGGCCTCGTACACCGAAATGAGACCTGCAGCCTTGCGCGCATTCATCAGGTCGAGCGTGACCTCGGTCTGGCCGTAGATCATCATCGTCTTGCCAGTCGCGGCCTTCATGTCGATGCGGTGACGGCGGCCGGAGAAGGCGAGCTCGATGCCCTCATGCACCAGGCCTTCAGCATGTGCCCGCGATCCGGCGCCGATCTGGTTGAGCAGCGCAACGGTGCCCTCCTCCAGCAGGCCGGCGCGGATGCGGCCGAGCACATAATCTGGGCTCTGCCGTTCCAGAATGACATTGTCGATGCCATATGTGTGCAGCAGTTGCCCAAGCAACAATCCGGCCGGTCCTGCCCCGATGATTGCGACTTTTGTCCGCAATACTTGCTCCTTCCGATGCTGTAGGCTTTCGTCGCGGCCTGCTTGTCGCGCCGGCCGGCTGACGATAATTATATCATATAATCGTTGAGCAAAAGGGGAGCGGTCGTCGCCGCAGCGCGGCAAATCTATGCAACATGGCTGCCGTAGATGGCGCGGCGAGGCATGCGTCAGTTCCGGCTTGAACACGCCGGCCAATTAGATAACATGTTAATTAATGAGACCGGGGCCATCGAAGCCCGCCGTCGAAAACAGGGAGAGACGCGTGATGAGGAAAGCCTGTCTGGCGTTGCTGCTGGCAGCAAGCGTGACGCCTGCGCTCGCGCAGGACAAGACCTTCGATTTGAAGATCTCGCACTGGGTGCCGGCCTCGCATCCCCTACAGAAATCGCTGGAAGACTGGGCGGCCGCGGTCGAGAAGGACTCCGGCGGCACCATCAAGGGCAAGGTGTTTCCGGCCCAGCAGCTCGGCAAAGCCTTCGACCATTACGACATGGCGCGCGACGGCATCGCCGACGTCACCTATGTCAATCCGGGGTACCAGCCCGGCCGCTTCCCAATTATCGGCGCCGGCGAGCTGCCGTTCCTGATCTCGGACGCCAAGGGCGGCTCGATGGGGCTGGATGCCTGGTACCGCAAATATGCCGAGAAAGAGATGAAGGACGTCAAGTATTGTCTCGCCTTCGTCCACTCGCCCTCCTCATTCCACTCCCGCACCAAGAAGATCGTGGTTCCCGATGACGTGAAGGGCCTGAAGATCCGTCCAGCCCACGCTACCATGGCGAATTTCGTCACTTCGCTCGGCGGCACCAATGTGCAGTCCTCCGCACCCGAAGTGCGCGACATCATCGAGCGCGGCGTCGCTGACGGCGTCACCTTCCCCTGGGGCTCCCTGGTGCTGTTCGGCATCGACAAGGTGACCAAATACGACATGGAGGCGCCGCTCTACACCACGACCTTCGTGTTCGTGATCAATAAGGACAAGTACAATGCCATGTCCGACAAGCAGAAGGCCGCGATCGACAAGAATTGCACGGTCGAAATGGCAGGCGCGGTCGGCGAGCACTGGGGCAAGTTCGAGGACGCCGGCATCGACAAGGTGAAGGCGGAATCGAGCCACGAGGTCTACAAGCTCACGGGCGAGCAGACCGCGGCCTGGAAGAAGGCCGCCGAACCGCTGGTGAAGACCTGGAGCGACGGCGCCAAGAAGGCCGGCGCCGATCCGGATGCAGCCCTTGCGGATCTGAAGGCATCCCTGAAGAAGTACAACGCGCTGGCGGAGTAGTGCTTCGCGGCGCGCTCTATCCACCCCCTCTCTCCGTTCTAACAGGGAGAGCATTGGGGTGAGGGGCTGCTTCCGCAAAGATGGTGACAGATGGACTCGCGGAGAGTTCCCCCTCACCCGAATTCGAGCTGCGCTCGAATTCGACCTCTCCCCGCGATCGGGGCGAGGTGAAGTTCGGCTACACCGAGATCAAATGATGACAGCACACGACAGGACACACCCGTGAAGCGCGCCTGGATGGATCGCTTTATCGACTCGATCGAATGGATCGCGGCAGGCTTTGTCGGCCTCGTCGCACTCGACATCTTCCTGTCGGTGCTGCTGCGGAACACGCTGAACTATTCGATCCCCGACAGTTTTGATATCGGCCGCATGCTGCTCGGCATCCTGATCTTCTGGGGCATCGCGGCGACCTCCTATCGCGGCACCCACATCACGGTCGACCTGGTCTGGGGCAATGTCGGGCCGCGCTATCAGCGCTGGATCGACGTGTTCGCAACGCTGGTGCTGCTGTTCGTCGTGACGGTGCAGACCTGGACGCTGTTCGACAAGGTGCGCGGCACCTACAACGACAACGTCCAGACTTTCGACATGCACATGCCGACCTGGCCATTCTTCGCGATCGCATGGATCGGCGACGTCTCCGCCGTGCTGCTGATCGCGATTCGCACCTACCGGCTGATCTTCCATCCCGAAGAGATGCACGATCCCAAAATCAAGGCGACGGAGTGATCATGAGCACCGATGCCGTCGCCGTAATCGGCTTCGTTTCCCTGTTTGTCCTGATGCTGCTGCGCGTGCCCGTCGGCATGGCCATGGGCCTCGTCGGCGTCTCCGGTTTCTCCTATCTGGTCGGCGCGACGCCCGCGCTAAAGCTGGTTGGCCAGACCTCGATGCGCACGGTCACCGACTACACCTTCGGCGTCATCCCGATGTTCCTGCTGATGGGCTCCTTTGTCAGCAATTCCGGCATGAGCCGCGAGCTGTTCCGCGCCGCCAACGGCTTCGTCGGGCATCTGCGCGGCGGGCTCGGCATCGCCACCGTCGGTGCCTGCGGCGGCTTTGCCGCGATCTGCGGCTCCTCGGTCGCGACCGCCGCGACCTTCTCCGCCGTCGCCTATCCGGAGATGCGCCGCTTCGGCTATCCACAGTCCTTTGCCACCGGCGTGATCGCAGCCGGCGGCACGTTAGGTGCGATGTTGCCGCCCTCCACCGTGCTCGCGGTCTACGGCATCATCACCGAGCAGGACATCGGCAAGCTCTTCATCGCCGGCATCATCCCGGGTCTGCTCGCGATGACCATGTACATGATCACGATCGGCCTGATCGGCTATGTCAGGCCCGACTTCCTGCCCAAGGGCAAGGTGCTGCCGTGGCGCGAACGCTTTGCCGGGTTGAAGGACATCTGGGCGCCGGTGCTGCTGTTCGTGTTTGTCATCGGCGGCCTGTACGGCCTGCCGTTCCTGCCGCGCTTCACCCCGACGGAAGCCGGCGGCGTCGGCGCCACCGGCGCCTTCATCATCGGCGTGCTGACGGGCCGGCTCGACCGCGAGAAGGTGCTGGCCTCGCTGCTGCAGGCGACGCGCACCGCGGCCGCGGTGTTCACGGTGCTGATCGGCGCGCTGATCTTCGGCTACTTCCTGACGGTGACGCAGACGCCGCAGAAGGTCACGGAATTCCTCACCGGGCTCGGCCTCGGTCCCTACGGCGTGCTGGCGCTGATCATGGTGATGTATCTGGTGCTCGGCTGCCTGATGGACGCCATGGCGATGATCATCCTCACCGTGCCGATCATCTTCCCCGTGATCACGCATCTCGGTTTCGACCCGATCTGGTTCGGCGTCATCATCGTCATGACCGTCGAGCTTGGCCTGATCCACCCGCCGGTCGGCATGAACGTCTTCGTCATCAAGAGCGTGGTGAAAGACGTCTCCTTCTCCACCATCTTCAAGGGCGTGATCCCGTTCGTGGCGACGGATTTGGTGCGCCTCGTGATCCTGATCGCCTTCCCGCTGCTGGCAACCTGGCTGCCGACGCGGATGATGGCGCATTGACGAGGTGACGCGATGACCACACCGACGCTCGAGACAAAGTACGTCTTCACCATCACGGCAAAAATCGGCGACGTCGTCAGCGCCGGCGAGACCGGGATCGGCGTGCGACGCATCATTCCGATCATCGGCGGCGAGGTGACGGGCGCGATCGCCGGTCGTGTGCTCCCCTTCGGCGCGGACTTCCAGACCATCCGTCCCAACGAGCTGATCGACCTCGAAGCCAGATACGCCTTCCAGACCGACGACGGCGCGACCGTCTATGTCGAGAACAAGGGCATGCGCTTCGGCCCGGTGGAGCTGCTGCAAAAGCTCAAGCGCGGCGAGCCGGTCGATCCGAAGCTGATCTATTTCCGCACCGTGCCGAGATTCGAGACCGGCGACGAGACCTATCGCTGGCTGATGGAACATATCTTCGTGGCCTCAGCCGCCCGGCATGCCGGCCGCGTGGTGATTGATGTGCACCAGGTGATGTAAGACACGCCCCGCCGTCCTCCTGGCGAAGGCCCGGACCCCTACCGCGGATCCATCGATTGTAGACGGCCGGAGTACCGGGCAAGGGGTCTTCGCCAAAGTGCTCCCTGGGGGTATGGGTTTCGGCCTTCGCCGGGCGACGTCGCGTTTTGAAGCAGCATTCTGGCGCGTCTGGACCGCCCCCGCCTTGACTCCCCCAAAATTCGTTATACAACATAACTATTCTGACAAGGACGCAAATGACACAGGGAAACGCCGAGACCGCTAAGGCGGGCGCCTCCGGGCTGTTGAGGATCGAGCGCGCGGACCGGGTTCTGACCGTGGGTCTGAACCGGCCGGCCAAGCGCAACGCACTCAATGACGGCATCATCCTGGAAATCGGCGAGTGTTTTGCGTCCCTGCCCGACGACATCGGCGCGGTCGTCATTCACGGCATCGGTGACCATTTCTCCAGCGGTCTCGATTTGTCCGAGCTGACCGAGCATGACGCGACCGGCGGCCTGCTCCATTCCCAGATGTGGCACCGGGTGTTCGACCGCATCCAGTATAGCCGCGTGCCCGTGATCGCCGCGCTCAGCGGGGCCGTGATCGGCGGCGGGCTGGAGCTCGCCTGCGCCGCGCACATCCGTGTCGCCGAGCCCTCGACCTATTTCGCCCTGCCGGAGGGGCAGCGCGGCATCTTCGTCGGTGGTGGCGGCTCGGTGCGCCTGCCGCGGCTGATCGGGGTCGCCAGGATGATGGACATGATGCTGACCGGCCGGGTCTATAGCGCGACCGAAGGCGCCTCCTACGGCTTTGCGCAATATCTGACGGATGCCGGTAACGGGCTCGGCAAGGCGTTGGAGCTTGCGACCAAGGTCGCCTCCAACGCGCCGCTGACGAATTTTGCCGTGCTCCAGGCTCTGCCGATGATCGCGGAGGCCAATCCGCAGACCGGCCTGCTCATGGAATCGCTGATGGCGACCGTCGCGCAGAGCGACAAAGAGGCCAAGCGCAGGATCCGCGAGTTCCTCGAACACAAGACCGCAAAGGTGAAGCCGAAGTCATGAGCGCGCAGCCGTCCTCTTCTAGCACGGAGCGCGGCGCGAGCACTTTCCCGCTGCGGCCCATCTCGTTCGGCGATCCCGTCGTCCATATCGAGCGCCGCGACGACGGCACGATCTATCTCAGGCCAAAGCAGCCGCTCGGCGACTATCCCCTCCGCATCACCGACCGCCTGCATCATTGGGCGAACACGACGCCCGACCGCGTCTTCATGGCCGAGCGCGAAGGCGGCCGCGGCTGGCGCAAGATCACCTATGCCGAGCTGCTCACGGCGAGCCGGCACATCGCATCAAGCCTGATCGCGCGCGGCCTGTCGGCGGAGCGGCCGGTCGTCATTCTCTCCGGCAATTCGATCGACCACGCACTGCTCGCCTTCGGCGCGTTCTATGCCGGCATTCCGTTCTGCCCGGTGTCGCCGGCCTACTCGCTGGTGTCAAAGGACTATGGCAAGCTGTCCTATCTGATGAAGCTGCTGACGCCCGGCCTCGTCTTCGCGGAGGATGCCGACAAGTTCGCGGGTGCGCTCGCCGCCAATGTCTCGCTCGGCACCGAGATCGCCGCGTCCTATGGCAAGGTGCCGGGCCGCGACGTCACCCTGCTCGCCGAGCTCATGGCCACGCCGATCCGCAGCGATCTCGACGGCGTCCACGGCAGGATCGGCCCCGACACGATCGCAAAGTTCCTGCTGACATCGGGCTCGACCGGCAATCCCAAGGCCGTCATCAACACCCAGCGCATGATCTGCGCCAACCAGGTGATGCTGCGCGAGACGCTCGCCTTCCTCAAGGACGAGCCGCCCGTCATCGTCGACTGGCTGCCCTGGAATCACACTTTTGGCGGCAACCACAATATCGGGCTGACGCTCTACAACGGCGGCTCGATGTATCTGGACGCCGGCAAGCCGGTGCCCGGCGGCATCGAGGAAACGGTGCGCAATCTCCAGGAGATTTCGCCGACGGTCTATTTCAACGTACCCAAAGGCTACGAATCGCTGCTGCCGTATTTGCGCGACGACCAGGGCCTGCGCGCAAAGTTCTTCGACCGGCTGCATGCGATGTTCTTCTCCGGCGCGGCGCTGTCGCCCTTCGTCTGGAACAGCCTCGACGAGCTCGCGGTGAAGGAGAAGGGCTATCGCGTGCCGATGCTGACCGGCTTAGGTGCCACCGAGACCGCGCCGTTCTTCATGTCGGTCAATCCGCGCACCAGCCGCTCCGGCCATGTCGGGCTCCCGGTGTCAGGCAATGACGCAAAACTGGTGCCGAACAACGGCAAGCTCGAGGTCCGCGCCAAGGGGCCGAACGTGATGCCCGGCTACTGGCGCCAGCCCGACATCAGCGCGAAGTCCTTCGACGAGGAAGGATTTTACAAGCTGGGCGACGCGCTCAAGCCCGCCGATCCCAACGATCTCAACGCCGGCTTCGACTTCGACGGGCGCGTCAGTGAAGACTTCAAGCTCGCCAGCGGCACCTGGGTCAGTGTCGGACCCTTGCGCGCGCGCTTCGTTGCGGCCTGCGCGCCGCTGGTGCGCGATGTCGTCATCGCCGGCATCAACCGTGACGAGATCTCCGCGCTCGTGGTGCTCGACCTCGACGGTTGCCGGCTGATCAATCCGACGCTGCCCGCCGACGATCTCGTCGTCGCTGCGCGCGACCGGCTCGTGCGCGAGGCGTTCCGCGAACGCCTGACGGGTTTCCTGTCTTCGGCGACCGGCTCCTCGACACGGATCACGCGCGCGATCCTGATGGACACGCCGCTCTCGATCGACAAGGGCGAGGTCACCGACAAGGGCTCGATCAACCAGCGCGCCGTGCTGGAGCATCGCGCTGCATTGATCGACGAGCTCTATGCTGCCAATCCATCGGACCGTGTGATATCGGTCGGGTAAGAAACCATCTCTATAGGAGAACGCCATGTTGTTGAAGGATCAGGCAGCCATCGTCACCGGCGGCGCATCGGGATTGGGCGCGGCGACCGCGCGAAAACTGGCGGCGCAGGGCGCCAAGGTCGCGGTGTGCGACCTCAATGCCAAGCTCGCGGAGACGGTTGCCGCCGAGATCAAGGGCGTGGCCGTGACCTGCGATGTTTCCGATGCCGCCTCGGCCGAGGCCGCCATCGCGCAGGCGACCAAGGCCCACGGCCCGGCCCGCGTGCTGGTCAATTGCGCCGGCATCGGCGTTGCAAAACGCGTGGTCGGCCGCGACGGTCCGATGGCGCTCGCCGATTTCGACAAGGTGATCAAGGTCAATCTGATCGGCACCTTCAATATGCTGCGCCTTGCCGCCGCCGAGATGTCCAAGCTCGAACCGCAGGCAACCGGCGAGCGCGGCGTCATCATCAACACCGCCTCGGTCGCCGCCTATGACGGCCAGATCGGCCAGTCCGCCTATTCGGCCTCGAAGGGCGGCATCGTCGGCATGACGCTGCCGATCGCGCGCGAGCTCGCACAATTCGGCGTCCGCGTGTTGACGATCGCGCCGGGCCTGTTCCTCACGCCGCTGCTCGCCAACCTGCCGCAGGAAGCCCAGGATTCGCTCGCCGCCGCGATCCCCTTCCCTCGCCGGCTCGGCAACGCCGACGAGTTCGCCGCGCTCGCGCTGCACATGGTCGAGAATGCGTATCTGAACGGCGAAGTGGTGCGCCTCGACGGCTCGCTGCGCATGGCGCCGAAATAAGGCGCGTCGCATGTTCGTGAACAGGCGCGACGTCCAGATCCAGTGGGGCGATTGCGACCCCGCCAATATCGTCTACTACCCGCGCTATTTCGCGATGTTCGACGATTCGACGTCGACCCTGTTCGAGGTCGCTGGATTCTCCAAACAGGATCTGGTCCGCAAATACGGCTTGGTGGGGATTCCCATGGTCGACACGCGGGCCAAGTTTTACATCCCCTCGACCTACGGCGACTGGATCACGATCGAGACCAGAATCGAGAGCATCAAGCGCTCGAGCTTCGAGGTGAAGCACAACGTCTACAAGGGTGACGCGCTGGCGATCGAGGGATTCGAGACCCGCGTCCTGGTCGGCCGCGATCCCGTTAACCCCGACAAGCTGAAATCGGCACCGTTCCCCGCGGAAATGGTTGCCAAATTCACGGGGAGTTAGAGCCCGGAGCTAAATCGCCGCATCACCAAAAGAGGGGGCTGAATTACCCCCCGATTTCTGCTTTCAAAGAAGAACGTAAAGGGAGGAATAGATGAAACGCTTTTACCTGACCGCTGCCATCACCGCGGCCGCGCTGGCGCTGCCGGCCCTGCCCGCGCAGGCTCAGACCAGCGAGATCACCATCGGCATCACCACCACCACGACCGGCCCGGGCGCTGCGCTCGGCATTCCCGAACGCAACGCGCTGGAATTCGTGCCGAAGGAGATCGGCGGCGTGCCGCTGAAGGTGATCGTGCTCGACGACGGCGGCGATCCCACCACCGCGACCACCAACGCCCGCCGCTTCGTGACCGAATCCAAGGCCGACATCATCATGGGCTCGGCGCTGACGCCGCCGACCATCGCGGTCTCCAACGTCGCCAACGAGGCCGGCATTCCGCATTTCGGCCTCGCGCCTTTCCCGATTACGCCGGAGCGCATGAAATGGTCGGTGGCGATGCCGCAGCCGATCCCGATCGTGGGCAAGGTGCTGTACGACCACATGAAGGCCAAGGGCGTGAAGACCCTCGGCTATATCGGCTATTCCGACTCCTATGGCGACCTCTGGTTCAACGACCTCAAGGTCCAGGCCGTGCCGATGGGCATCACCATCGTCGACGAGGAGCGCTTCGCCCGTCCCGACACCTCGGTGACCGGTCAGGTGCTGAAACTCGTCGCCGCCAATCCCGACGCGATCCTGGTCGGCGCCTCCGGCACCGCGGCCGCGCTGCCGCAGACCGAGCTGCGCGAGCGCGGCTATCAGGGCCTGATCTACCAGACCCATGGCGCGGCCAGCATGGACTTCATCCGCATCGCCGGCAAAGCGGCCGAGGGCGTACTGATGGCCTCGGGTCCCGTGATGGACCCGGAAGATCAACCGGACACCGCGCTGACCAAGAAGCCGGGCCTCGCACTCAACTCGGCCTATGAAGCCAAGTACGGTCCGAACAGCCGCAGCCAGTTCGCCGGCCATTCCTACGATGCGTTCGAGATCCTCAAGCGCATCATTCCGGCGGCATTGAAGACGGCCAAGCCCGGCACGCCGGAATTCCGCGAAGCGATTCGTCAGGCTTTGCTGACGGAGAAGGAATTGGCGGCAAGCCAGGGCGTCTACAACTTCACCGAAAAGGACCGCTACGGCCTCGACGACCGCTCGCGCATCCTGCTCACGGTGAAGAACGGCAAGTACTCGCTGGTGAAGTAGCCACGGCGAAGGTTTCGCAACGAGAAGAGCCGGCCCAAGGGGCCGGCTCTTCTGTTTTACGGTTGAGGTAGGCAGCAGCATCGACGCCGCGCAAAAAGCCCGGCAGCGGGAATCACTCCCGCACATCCAATTATGCAAAGCTCTCGCAAGCGGGAGAGGTGCAGCGAGCGATGGACGCGAATTGCGCCTCAAGCCGCCTGCCGCAACGGGGTCCAGGCGAACTCCGGATAATACGTGTCCATCATGCGGTCGACATAGGTCGTGAGGTTCGGAAATCCCTCGGCGCGCTTGCGCAAGGCCGATTCGAAGAACGGCGTCAGGATCCCGGCAAGTGCGCCGAAAGCGGTGGCATCGACGCCGCAGGGCCTGCTGCCCATCAGATACGACTTGTCGCCAAGCTGCACCGCGAGCGCGAACAGCGAGCGTACGGCGAGATCGACATCGTCGTCGGGCGCGTGGCGGCCCAACCCGGAGAGCAGATAATTCTCGGCAACACGGAATTGCGCGTCCTCGCGCAGCTTCTCACGGCTATGTTCGGGCGCGCCGTCGAAGAAATGCGACGGGCCCTTGGCGAAATTGACCGGATCGACCCAACGCGCCCCGACCAGCGCCCAATAGACGTGGTGCTCGATCATCCGCTCGAACGCCCAGGCCTGTGCGCGCTCGGTCAGCGACAGGCCGGCGTCGAAATCGAAGCCGTAGCGCCGCTCGATATGGGCGCGGATGAAGGTGGAATCGGCCACCGCCTCGCCGCCGTCGTCGATGAAGGGCAGCTGCCCCTTGGGCGAAGCGGGCGGCATCGCGCGCTCCTTCCGGTAGGGCAACCCCGCCATCTTGAGCTGCACCTCCGTCTTGGTGACGAAGGGGCTGATTTCCGGCAGGCCGAAGCCGGTGCCAAAGCCGTAAAGCGTGATCATGAAACCTCTCCTGAACCTACCGAAACTGACGGAACCTATCTGCCCGCTGCTGCCACCATGGTGGCAGCAGCCGTGATATCTTCTGCGAAACGGGCCCCCTGCCAGGCGCGGCCCATGATGTGGTGGACGAGCGCGTCCGCAGCCTGGATCAGCGAGCGTGCCACCACGCTTGCGAACGCAAATCGGAGGTCAGCAGCCATGAGATCGAACGAGACGAGGCGGCTAAGCCCCCGGGCCTGCCACATCTGGGCGCGCCACAGCGGACTGGCCGAGCCGAAATGGGTTGGAATGATCATGGACAAATCCTCTTCAGTCGACGTGTTGTCCCGGTATAGAACTCCCCTGCTGCCAACATCCTGTCAGCAGCCGCGCGCCGCCTTTTGAAAAGACCAGGAACAAGAGACCAGTCATGAGACGTGCCGACCGGCTGTTTCAGATCATCCAGGTGCTGAGGCGTACGCGTAAACCGCTCACGGCGGACGCGATCGCGGCCGAACTCGAGACTTCGAAGCGCACCATCTATCGCGACATCGCAACGCTCATCGGCCAGCGCGTGCCGATTCGCGGCGAAGCCGGCATGGGCTACATCCTGGAAAAGGGTTTCGACTTGCCGCCGCTGATGCTGACGCCCGACGAGATCGAGGCAGCAGTGCTGGGCGCGCAATGGGTCGCGGGCCACGCCGATTCCGCGCTGGCGCGCGCCGCCGAAGATTTGATGGCCAAGATCGCCGACACCGTCCCCGAGCGCCTGCGTCCCTTCGTGCTGGAGCCGGCGAGCCGCGCGCGGCCAAGCTGGAACAGGGAGCCGGACCGCCTCGACATGGCGCGCACGCGCACCCAGATCCACGAAGGCAAGAAGATCATGTTGCGCTATCGCGACGAGCAGGGCCGCCCCAGCGAGCGTATGATCTGGCCGATTTCGGTCGGCTATCTCGAAGCCGTGCGCCTGCTCGCGGCTTGGTGCGAGCTGCGCAGCGACTTCCGCAGCTTCCGCACCGACCGCGTGGTGGAGGCAACCTATCTCGACGAAAAATATCCGGAGCGGCGCGACGTGCTGCGCGCAAGATGGCGGCAGAGCCTGGTCTGGGGTCCGCCAAAGGACACGTGACCACGATGGAACAGACCTCGCCGCTCGATCCGTCGAGCTGTTGCCAGAGTTGCGGTGCTTGCTGCGGCTATTCGGCGAACTGGCCGCGCTTCTCGATCGAGAGCGACGAAGAGCTTGCAGCTATTCCGGAGGCGCTCGTCAACGCGCGCCAATCCGGCATGCGCTGCGAGGGCGATCGCTGCTCGGCGCTGAAGGGAGAGATCGGCACGGCGACGGCATGCGGCATCTACGCGGTGCGGCCGGAGGTGTGCCGCACCTGCATGCCGGGCGACGCCGAATGCACGATGGCGCGGCGGAAATTCGGGCTTCCAGCGCTAGAGGCCGTCTAAGCCGGAACGGCTACGCCGATCTCGTCGCTGATCTCGTCATCGAGCTCGTCCTCGAGCGGGGCCAGCACCGAGAGCGGCTTGGTCGACAGCGTGATCGGCTTGCGCCCCCCCGACAGCGACGGCGAGGATTTCGCGGCGCCTGCGCGCGACAGCGCATAGAGCGTCGAACCGACACGGCCGCCGTTCTCGATCAGGTCGCGCTCGCTACAGCTTGCAGCGATCGCGAGCGCCAGCGAATGCAGGTGGCTGCGGCGATAGCAGAACAGCGCCAGCCTGGCGCGCGCGTCAGGGGAAACACTCTCAACCAACCTGGGCAGGCCACTCTCGCTGGCGCGGTACATCTCGCCAAGGAGCTCGTCGCGGACCGGGCAGAAATCGCTTTCAAAGGTGTCGCGGCTTGAAAACATTGCAGTTCTCCCTCGTGTACGGAAGATGCCGCGCAATTCTCTAACGAAAGGTTAACCACTCTGCCCGGTAGTCACCCGGGGTCCTTGCGCCCTGGCCGCGAATCACGGGAACGCGACTGCCGCCACAGCGGCATGGCCGGGGCTTTTTGATGCCGGTCAGGAATTGCCCCGCATCGCGCTAAGCCCGGCCTCAGTTCGCCGCCATGAAGATGGAGAGCCCGAAGCCGGTGAGGTGATGCAGTGCTTGGTCGACGCCGATCAGGGTCCAGAACCAGGGGTGCGCCATGTCGACACCGAAATTTGCCGAGACCAATCCCTTGGCGCGGTCGATCGTGATGTGGATCACGAAATCGATGAACGCCACGAACCAGAATTTCGGGGCCACGATCAGGATCAGCGGCAATGCAACCGCAAGGTGAACGAGGCAGTGCACCAAAAGCGGTAGGGCCCAGCCGTGCTTCTGGTCCTTGCCCTGCGCCATCCAGGCGGTCTGGAGGACGAAATCGGCGATGATGTGCTTGAAGGTGAGCAGCAGCATCCAGCCAATGAGCGCTTCAACCGGAACCGCCGATGACATGGGTGGAAACGACAAGCTGACGCCCTTCATTGACGTGACAAGAAAAATTGGAGCGTTCAGCGCAACTTCTTCTTGGACCGGTCAAACGGCCGGGACCTCTGATTTATGACATCTCCCGCGGCGGAATGCAGCCGGGGGGAACCGGAAAATCGTCAACTGTGGCTAACTGGTGATAGATGACCAATCGCCGCGGTGGCGCCGGGTAAGGTTACCTACGGCTCGAAATTTGCATTCCGCGACCTTGGCGCTATCATTGGCGGTAGAGAAATACGTTCTTTTTTCAGGCGTTTACGAATTACAGGCGCCCGCTGCGCTTCCCGTCCACGCGCCGCCGCCAGCCAAAGAATAAGGCCGGAGTGCTGCCATGAGTGCTGAAGGCCCCACCGCATCACCGATCGAGCCGCTGCCCCGGCGCCCCAAAGTGATCAAGACCAACCAGCAGCAGGTCTTCCTCTACGTCGTGCTGACTCTGCTGCTGTCGCTTGCCACCGTCTGGGCCGGCCGCACGTTGGTGCACAATTCGGAAACGCTGACCTTTGCCGTCGGCGGCCCCAACAGCGACGAGGCGCTGTTCGCGGCCAAGCTCGCCGCTCTCCTGAAGAACAACGCCTCGCGCTTTCGGATCAAGATTGTCAACAATGCGGACAACGGCAAGGCAATCGCGCAGTTCGATCGCAAGCAGGCCGACCTCGCCGTGTTGCGCACGGACGCGAAAGTGCCGCTGCGGGCGCGCACGCTTGCGATCCTCGAGCACGATCTCGTGCTCCTGCTTGGTCCCGGCAACAAGAAGATCAAGTCGCTCGCCGAGTTGAAAAAGAAGAAGGTCGCGGTCCTCGCCGAGAACGAATCCTCGCTCGCCTTCGTCCGCAGTGTTCTCGACGTCCCCGACGGCCCCGATGCCACGAAAATCCAGATGGCGCCGCAGGGCGCAACGCTCGACAAGCTGTTTGCCCCGACAAATGGCTTTGGCGCGGTGATTGCCATCGTCCACGCCTCCAGAGCTGTCAGGGACAGGTCCTATGAGCAGGTCGCCAAGCGCGGCGGCTTCACGCTCAACGCGATCGACGAGGCCAAGGCGCTGGCGCGCAAATTCCCGGGCATTTCCGACGAGACGCTGACAGCGGGCACGTTGTCGGCGTCCCCGCAAATTCCCGAGGACGATCTCGATACCATCGGGCTCGAATGGCTCCTGGTCGCACAATCCAGGATGTCGCCGACCACCGCAGGCGAGCTCGCGCGCATCGTCTACGAGAACAAATCCGCGCTCGGGCTCGAGAACGGCTTTGCCACCAGGATAGAGCCGGCCTCTGTCGAGAAGGACGCCTTCGTGATCGCGCATCGGGGCGCCGCCGATTACATCAACGACGACACCAAGTCGTTCATGGATAAGTACAGCGACCTGATGTATCTGGGCGCCGGCGCGCTCAGCATCATCGGCTCGATCTTCGCTGCGATCTACGCCAAGATCACGAGGATCGCGCCGGAGAAGGCCAGCGAGCTCTCCACCGCCATTCTCGACATCGGCGAGCGGATCGAGCACGCCCATTCGCTGGATCAGCTCGAGTGCCTCCAGGACGAGTTGGAGAGCATCTTGCGCGGGGCCGTCATTGGACTCAGAGATGGTACGATTAGCACCGACGGGCTCGATACCTTCAAGCTGGGCTATGAGCTCGTCCGCGACGAGATCGGGATGCGCCGCGACTATCTGAAACGTCATGCGAGCGAGAATGAACAGGCCGCCCGCGATGCCGGCTCGCCCCAGCACGACGACAGCAATGTCGTGGTGGTCAAGACTGCCCAGAGCGCCTGATCCGCGGGTTTGATGCCCTCAGCTCGGGCTGACGGACGTCTTGCCCGGGAGTCGACGGCCGGAACTCAGGAACCGTCACCAGCCACAACCGTTGGCTCCCGGATTGCAACCGGAGAACGCGCCATGCGTACACTCCTCGTCATCTTCCTGCTGGGAATGCTGGCGGCGGTTGGCTATTTCGCCTATTCCGCCATGGCGGTCGAAGGCGAGCCGATCCCGACGGAAGGCTATTGGGCCCTCGCGCTGGGGGCCGGATTTTCCGTCGTCGTCGGCGTTGGCCTGATGGTGCTGCTGTTTTTCAGCAGCCGCCGCGGCTACGACGAGCCACCGCATTTCAGGTAGCGTCTCGGCCTGGCGCTCCGCCAGGCACCTTACCCGCCTTCACTGTCCGCCCCCGACGACGCTGCGGCCCGAGGCCGTCGTTGACGGCCTAGGCCCGGGCGGGCACTTTGGCCCTGAAGTCCCAGCCGGGACCACGAGCCAGAACCGAGCCGCCTTCCCCATGTCCAAGCCGCTGATCTCCGCTCTGGCCCAGTTTGCGGCCGCCACGGCCGGCCGCAACATGACCAAGGCGGCCTATGTGGCCGTCGGCGTTGGCGTGCTCAGCATGGTGCTGCTGACGGACAATCCGGCTTATGAGGCGTCGCGCCGCTGGGTCGATATCCTGCTGTGGGCCTGCCTCCTCTATTTCGTATTCGAATGGCTGGTCCGGCTGCGCCATATGACGCGGCAGGGGCGGCTTTCGCTCTACATGTCGTCCTCGGCCGGCATCGTCGACGCGGTCGGAGCGCTGGCCGTGCCGACTGCGCTGGTTCTCGGCGTCGAGCCGAAGACCGCATGGCTGCTCAGCGTGCTCTGGGTGCTGAAGGTGGTGCCGGGCATTCCGGGCTTGCGACAGCTGCGCCGCGTGCTGGTGCTGGAATCGGGACCGCTGATCAGCGTGCTCGTGATCTTCTTGATGGTGATCTTCCTCGCCTCGGTCGCCGAATATTTCCTGGAAAGGGACGTGCAGCCGCAGACGTTTGGCAGCGTCCCTGCCGCGCTATGGTGGGCCGTCGCCACACTGACGACGACGGGCTATGGCGACGTCGTGCCGATCACTCCGCTCGGACGCATGGTGGCGGCGCTGGTGATGATCTCCGGCCTCGGCGTGTTCGGGCTGTGGACCGGTATTCTGGCGACCGGCTTTGCCGCGGAGACCAGGCGCGACAATTTCCTCAAGACCTGGGAAGCCGTCAGCAAGGTGCCGTTCTTCGCGGCGCTCGGGCCTGCGGCCATCGCCGACGTCACCCACATGCTGCGTACCATGGAGCTGCCAGCACGCACCATAGTCATCCGCAAGGACACGCAAGGCGACTGCATATATTTCATCGCCGCCGGCGAGGTCGAGGTCGACCTGCCCGGCAAGAAGGTGCAGCTCGGCGAGGGCGCCTTCTTCGGTGAGATGGCGCTGCTCGGCAACAACAGGCGCGGCGCCAATGTCTCGACCACGAAAGTGTCGCGGCTGTTGGTGCTCGACCTCGTCGATTTCCGCGTGCTGATGGCGCGACATCCCGAGCTCGCCGAAACCATCGACGCCGAGGCGAAGCGGCGCGCGCTCGAAAACACATGAATGGAGACAAGAATGTCGGACGCAGCCGACGCGACCAGCCCCGTGCTCGAAATCACTGGCGCACGCGCCACCATCCGCCTCAACAGACCAAAGCATCTCAACCGGCTCCAGGCGGAGGATCTTGGCGAACTGGTCAAATTGTTCGACCGGATCGAGAGCGATCCTGATATCCGCGTGCTGGTGCTCACCGGCACCGGGCGCGCCTTCTCCGCGGGCTACGATCTCAACTCGGTGGCGGAACGCGCTGTCAGCGCCCAGGAGCAGCAGAGCGCGGGCTCGGCGTTCGAGGCGGTCGTCAATCGGCTCGAGGATTTGGGCGTACCGACGATCTGCCGGCTCAACGGCGGCGTCTATGGCGGCTCGACCGACCTCGCGCTGGCCTGCGATTTCCGCATCGGCGTCGACACCGCCGAGATGTTCATGCCGGCGGCGCGGCTCGGGCTGCATTATTACCCGAGCGGCATCAAGCGCTACGTGACCCGGCTCGGCGCCGATAATGCCAAGAAACTGTTTCTGACCGCGCAGAAGATCAGCGCTCCCGAAATGCTGCGCATCGGCTATCTCACTGCCGTGGAGCCGCTGGAATTCCTGGACGAGGAGGTCGACAGGCTCGCCACTATCCTCGCCGGCAACGCGCCGCAGGCGATGCGCGGCATGAAGCGCGCCATCAACGAATTCGCTCGCGGGGAGCTGGACGAAGCCGCCGCCGACCAGCGTCACCGCGACAGTATGCGCGGCGACGAGATCAAGGAAGGCATCAAGGCGTTCGCGGAGAAGCGGCCGCCGCGGTTTTGAGAGCTTGTGGGGGACGATGCCGCCACATATTGCATTGTCGTCCCGACCAGCGCGCCTCGGGCGCGCGACCCTATCATCCTCCAGCGGCCGCCGCATGCTGCGCGGCCATCTCCTCATCCGCCGCATTGATGCGCTGGAACGCAGGCCGCGATGTCATGCGCTCGGCATAGCGGACGAAAACGTCCTTCTTCGGCACGATACCGAACATCATGGTCCAGCTTAACGCGACGCCCCACAGCACGTCCGCCGCCGTCATGCGCTCGCCGAGCAGATACGGCCCCTTCGCCAGCTGCGCCTCGAGCGCGCCCAGCATGGTGTCGTAATCGGCATAGGGCGATTGCGTGATCGGCGCCGGCTCGCGCTGCATGAACTTGTCGATGAGGGCCGGCTCGAAGGATGAGCCGTAATAGGCAATCCAGCGCAGGTAAGGCCCGCGCAGCGGATCGTTCAACGCGGGCGTCAGCCCCGCCTGCGGGAAGAGATCGGCGAGATAGATGGTGATCGCGACCTGCTCGGTCACAAGCGCCTCGCCGTGGCGGACCGCGGGCACCTTGCCGAGCGGGTTGATGGCGAGATAGGCGGGCTTGCGCTGCTCGCCGGCTTTCATGTTGAGGACATGGAGATCATAGGGCGCGCCCAACTCCTCCAGCAACACCCGCGTGCCGGTGGCGCGGCTCTGGGGCGAATAGTACAGCGTGATGCGGTTCGCATCGGTCATGGCGGGTCTCCCATCTGGCCTTTTGGCTATAGCGCAGCTTGTAGCGGATCATACCTGACATCTTGTGTCAGGTATGATCTAAGGAGATCATGCGCGCGAGCCGGATGTTGTCGATCCTCACCACCCTCCAGGCCAAGGGGCAGGTCACCGCGCCCGAGCTCGCGGAAGCCTGCGAGGTGTCGGTGCGCACGATCTATCGCGACATCGATGCGCTCGCCGCGTCCGGCGTGCCTGTCTACGCCGACCGCGGCGCGGAGGGCGGCTATCGCCTGCTTGACGGCTATCGCGTGCGGCTGAACGGACTGTCGCAAAGCGAGGCAGGCGCGCTGTTCCTGGCGGGATTGCCGGGCCCGGCCGCGGCGCTGGGGTTCGACGCCGCGATGATCGCCGCGCAGAACAAGTTGATGGCGGCGCTGCCCGCGAATCTGCGCGACGACGCCGGGCGGATGCAGGAGCGATTTCACCTGGACGCGCCGGGCTGGTTCGGCGAGGCCGAAGACCCAAAGCATCTGCGCGCCATCGCTGGCGCAGCGTTGCGGGGGACGCTGATCAAGATCCGCTACCAAAGCTGGCGCGCAGAGAAGCAACGCCGCGTCGCTCCGCTCGGCCTCGTGCTGAAGGGCGGCAGCTGGTATCTCGCAGGGCAAGTCGACGGCAATGTGCGCACCTATCGCATCGCGCGGGTGCTCGACTGCACGGCGCTCGACGATCGCTTCGATCGTCCCGCCGGGTTCGATCTCGCTTCCTACTGGCAGGCCGCGACACTTCGTCTCGAGGCCGAGATGCACCCCAATGTGGCGATTGTCCGGCTGTCGCCATTCGGCGTCAAGCTGCTGGACGCGTTGAGCCAGCCTTACGTCAAGGCACGCACGCAGCTTGAAGAGACCGCCGACGCAGACGGCTGGCGCATCGCCAAGGTCCCGATCGGCAAGACGTCATGGCATGCCGCGGCCGAACTGCTGCGGTTGGGCCCCGAGGCCGAAGTGCTAGAGCCCGCCGATCTCCGCGACAAGATGATGGAGCTGACGCAGGCGATGGCCGCACGCTATCGCCTGGCGCGGAAAGCCTGACGGCGGCACATTTGCCGCGGCCCACGAAACAATCCTGAAACACGATTCTGAGCCAACGCCATGAACGCAATCGCGTCTCGGTCCGACCGAGATGCAGGGACACAACAATGGCACTGCGCCAAATGGAGAATGAAGATGTTTCGTAAGCTTGCACTTGGTCTGATCGCTGCCGGCTCGCTCGGCGTTGCCGCGCTCGCTCCCACCGCCGCCTCGGCCGGCGCCTTCCATCACCACTGGGGTCATCACCATTGGGGTCCCGGCTGGGGCTTTGGCGGCGTCTACGTCAACACCGGCGTCAGCAACTGCTACCAAGAGCGCCTCGTCCAGACCCGTCACGGCCTGCGCGTGCGCGTCGTGAATGTCTGCGCCTACGGGATCTACTGATACCTCGCATCGTCGACAGAGCCCCGATCGCTCCGCGATCGGGGCCTTTGCGTTGAGCTAGCTAGCCAACCTGCCGCTGCCGGCGAAACCAGGCCCAGGTCTCGCGCGTCGTTCTGATGTAGCCGCGGCCGCGATGGACAATCTCGCCATCGACGATCTCGTTCAGCTTCGGCAGCGCATGAAAGGGGATCGAGGGATAGGCGTGATGCTCGACATGATAGGGCATGTTCCACGCGAACCATTTGACGATCGCGCCGGTATAGGTCGTGCGGGTATTCTGGAAGGCGCTGCGGGTGCGGTCGCAGCCAGTATGCTCGGCGTAGAGATAGGGCCGCAGGAAGAACTGCCCGATTACGAGTGGGACGATCCAGACCCAGAGCAGCATGGCCGACGAGAGCCACAGCGACAGCGCAAACAACATCGCGTAGAGCGCGACATAGGCGCGCGCCTCGGCCATGATGATGGAGCGCTTGCTCTCGGGGATCCACGGCACGACGACCTTGCCGGTGATGGCATGGCCGAGCATCAGCCATAGCCGGCCGGCGACCTGAAGCAGGCCGCTATAGGCGATCGCGAGCTGGGTGTCGGATTTCGGCTTCACGCCGACAATCAGCTCGGGGTCCTTGTCCGGATCCTGGGTGTAGCGGTGGTGATCCCAGTGGAACAGGCAATAATATTCGTAAGGCAATCCAATGATGAAAGCCGAGAGATAGCCAATTGCGAGATTGAGGCCGCGGCTTTTGAAAGCGGTCTTGTGCGCTGTCTCGTGCACCGCCATGAACAGGAAGGCAACGACATAGCCCTGCACAGCCATCAACGGCAGCGCCCAAAGCACGCCATGGCGCGAGGCGACCATCCAGATCAGCATGCCCACCAGCACGATCGCGCCATAATGGCCGAGGCTCTGCGCCGCGCCCCTGAGGTCGGAGCGGACCGACAATTGGCGCAGCATCGCCGATGTCAGCGGCTTCAAGCGATGGCCGGGTTCTGAAACAATTGTGTCAGCCATGTCAGGATGCCTGCCTACCTGCTGAGAAGCGCTGCGATCTCGGCCTTGATGAAAGCCTGATCGCGCGGATTGTTGACGGGGTTGCCGGCGCGATGGCCGTGCAGCGACGGGATCGGATGCAACACCGCAGATTTCGCGCTGGTCAACCGGCCGAGCTCATCTTCGTTGTCGCGGACGTCGAAATAGCGATCGGTCGCACCCGGCATCAGCAACATATGGGCCTTGATCGCGCCGAGCGCGCGGCCGAAATCGCCACCGAATGCGGCGCAGCGGCTGACGTCGCCATTCTGCCAGATCTCGATCTGCGCCAGGAGATCGTTGGCGTCGCGTCGCGCAAAGGCGGCATCCCAGCCACGCACGAGATAATCTTCGAGCGAGGTGAAACCGGTGTCGCGCCAAATCTCGTCGCGATAGAAGCCGTGCGACATCGCCCAGCCGGCATAGACACGTCCCATCGCGCGGTAGCCGGCGACGGGCTTCTCGACGAAGCGGCCATCGCGGAAGGCGGGATCGGCGGTCAGGGCGGCCTTCACGCTTTCGAGAAAGACATGATTATAGGGCGCGCAGCGCGCGCTGCCGCAGACGATCGCTGCGCGCTCCACCATATCAGGGTGTAGCGCCGCCCAATGATAGGCCTGCATACCGCCCATCGACCAGCCATAGACCAGCGTGAGCTTCGAGATGCCGAAACATTCGGTGAGCAGCCGGTGCTGGACCGAGATCGCGTCGTGATAGGTGACCTTCGGGAACGGCGCGGCGGTATTCGACGGCGATGAGGACAGGCCGTTGCCGAACAGGTTCGGTATGATGATGAAGTAGCGCGTCGGATCGAGCACGCCGTCGGGCCCGATCAGCCATTCGGTGTCGACGTGCTGCGCGCTGAAAGAGGTCGGATAGAGGATGACGTTGTCCCTGGCCGGGCTCAGCGTTCCATAAGTCTTGTAGGCGAGCTTCAGCCCGGGAAAGACGGTGCCGGACTGGAGCGTGACGTCGCCGGCCTCGAATATCCCGTAGTCGCTCTCTGCCGTCATGGGCCAAACTCCCGCTCACGCATCGCAAGGCGCGCGGCGTTTTGCAATGCACCGATCATGCCGAATCCGCCAGCGCGCCATCGCCCGCGCTCAATAATTGTACTTATAGTACAGTTATTCTGGCGCGGCAAGCGCTCCCAAAACGGCATGTGGCTCAGGCGATGGCCGC
The DNA here is from genome assembly GCF_023073835.1 of Bradyrhizobium sp. 153. Lineage (NCBI taxonomy): Bacteria > Pseudomonadati > Pseudomonadota > Alphaproteobacteria > Hyphomicrobiales > Nitrobacteraceae > Bradyrhizobium > Bradyrhizobium sp. 153. The sequence continues at coordinate 148,791 of NZ_JADPKH010000082.1, forward strand.
CAGATAGCGTGCGACCGAGGTAGCAAAAGCGGCCTTGGCGCCTGCGGCGACGTTGCGGCCCCACCAGGCGCCATAGATGCGGTCGAAGGCGAGCGGCTCAACGGCAGATGCGATCCGCCGCACCGCGGCGGCGTTGAGCGGCATGTAGTTGGGGTAGGAATACATGAAGCTGACGAACCGGCGATCCATCGTCACCTGCGCGATATCGCCGGTGAGCAGCGCGCCCCTGCCGTCCGCACCGTGCCGCCAGTGCAGCACGGTGGCACCGGCGAAATGACCGCCGGTGCGCAGCAGCAGCACGTCGTCGGAGATGCGGTGGTAATCGCCGGTCCAGTGCACGATCGATGCATGCGGCCGCGTCACCCATTGGCGATCATCTGAGTGTAGATAGATCGGCACGCCGCCGAACGCCTCGCTCCAGTCGGCGAGCGCGCCATAATAATGCGGATGCGAGATCGCGATCGCCTTCAGTTCGCCGAGCGAACGCACATGCGCAATCGCCTCTGGTGTTGCCAGCGGTATGCAGTCCCACATCATGCAGCCGCCGCTGAGCGGGACCAGCAGCGCGCGCTGGCCGATGGCGAAGCTCGGCTCGAGCGAGAGGCCGGTCAGGCCGTGATCGTCGCGCCAGACGACGCGGTGGCGTTCTGCCAGCGCCTCGCGAGTCAGGAAACTTTGCCCTTTCCAGCCCACAAACTGCCGTTCGTCCTCGCAGATCGGGCAGGATGCGGGCGGATGTCCGCTGTCCGGAAATTGCGCGCCGCAGGTTTCGCAGGTCCAGAGTGGCATGGCCGAGATCCTGATCGAGACAGTCGCAAGTATGACATGACGTCGCGGTCATGCGATCGCAAGGGCGATCGGAACCAACGCGACGAGCGCAGGTTAGGTTCTGGTCCGCCCGGGCGCCCATGGGCCCGAACTCTCCGCCTCATGCGAGATCCTATTCGATCGGCAGCATTGCGTTCAGCGTCTCGATGACATCGCGCCCTTCACCGTCTCGTATCTGGCCCCTGTTCGCGCTCAACTTCTTCATGGCCGACATGCAGTCGGGCATCGGGCCGTTCGTCGGCGTCTTCCTCCAGGAGCGCGGCTGGGCGAGTGGATTGATCGGCACAGCACTGACGATCGGCAACGTCGCGGGCATGTTGATCACCACCCCGATCGGCGGCCTAATCGATTCCAGCCGCAACAAGCGCATGTGGGTCGTCATCCCCGGCATCTGCGTGGTGCTGGCATCTGCAATCATCCTGATCTCGCAAAATTTCTGGGCCGTCACCTTTTCCCAGGTCGCCCAATCGCTGGCGAGCGCCGCGATCGTGCCGGCGGTGACAGGCATCACGCTCGGCATCGCCAAGCAGAAGGGCTTCAACGCGCTCAACGGCCGCAACCAGGCATTCAACCACGCCGGCAACATGGTCGGCGCCGCGCTGTCGGGCTATCTCGGCTACAAGTTCGGCTATATCGCCGTGTTCGTGCTGGCGGCCATATTCGGCGCCATCGCGATCGCCTGCGTGCTGATGATTCCCGCCAAGGCGATCGATGATCGCGCCGCGCGCGGCAGCAAGGAGGACGACTCCAAAGCTCCGCCGGATGCGATGACGATGCTGCTCAAGCACAAGCCGCTGCTCGTGCTGGCACTCGCGCTCGCCCTTTTCCATCTCGGCAATGCCGCGATCGTGCCACTCTATGGACTTGCGGCAGTGGCCGACGGGCAGGCCAATGGCCCGAGCTTCGTCGCGACCACTGTCGTGATTGCGCAGGGCGTGATGATCGTGACCTCGCTGATCGCGATGAAGGCCGCGAGCAAGCGCAATTACTGGCCGGTGATCCTCATCTCCTTCATGTTCCTGCCCATCCGCGGCGTGCTTGCTTTCTTCGTCACGGGATGGTGGGGCGTCGTGCCAATGCAGGTGCTCGACGGCATCGGCACCGGACTCCAGACCGTTGCCGTCCCCGGCATGGTCGCGCGGTCCCTTAACGGAACCGGTCGCATCAATCTAGGCCAAGGCGCGGTAATCACGGTGCAGGGCGTCGGCGCGAGCTTCAGTCCCGCGCTCGGTGGCTGGATCGCGCAATGGATCGGCTACGGCCCGACGTTCCTCCTGCTCGGCGGCTTTGGGCTAGCCTCGATGGCGCTGTGGCTGGCGTTCGCCGCGACGGTGAAGAAGTATTGAGGGCGCATCTCCGCAATGACGATGTGGAAACGCTGTTGTTCCAAGGCTGACTGCGGAGTCGCGGGGCCCCCTCACCCGGGATTCTCTCTCTCAAATTTCCAGCTCTCCCCGCACATGGAGAGGCGAAAAGCGCGTTCATGTTGCAAAATTCTTCTGGATCGCCTTGTCGAGCGTGTCGCCGCCGACGAAACGCTGGCGCAGCTCCCGCTTGAGCAGCTTGCCGCTCGGATTCTTCGGCAAGCTATCCACGAAGATGACGCGCTTGGGGACCTTGAAATGCGCCATCTGGCCGGCGCAATGCTTGATGACGGACTCTTCGTCCAGCGTTTCGCCGTTCTTGACCACGATGATCGCGGTCACCGCCTCGATCCAGCGCGGATCGGGCAGGCCGACGACGGCGACCTCGGAGACAGCGGGGATGCGGTAGACCATTTCCTCGACCTCGCGGCTTGCGACGTTCTCGCCGCCGGTCTTGATCATGTCCTTGACGCGATCGACCACGGTGATGTGGCCCTCGTCGTCGACGGTAGCGAGATCGCCCGAGTGAAACCAGCCGCCTGAAAACGCCGCCGCGGTCTTCACCGGATCGTTGTAATAGCCGGAGAGCAGATGCGGCGAGCGGTGCACGATCTCCCCGACCTCACCCACCTTGACGTCCTCCATCGCAGTGTTGACCACCCGCGTCTCGACGTTGAGCACCGGCTTGCCGGCCGAGCCGGCCTTGCGCAGCTGATCCTCCGGTCGCAGCACGGTCGCGAGTGGCGCAATCTCGGTCTGGCCGTAGAAATTCCAGAATCTGACGTTGGGCAGGCGGCGCTGCAGTTCGAGCAGCACCTCCACCGGCATGATCGAGGCGCCGTAATAGCCCTTCTGCAAGCTCGACAGGTCGGTCTTGTCGAAATTCGGCGAGCGCAGCATCGCGATCCAGATCGTCGGCGGCGCGAAGAACGAGGTGATCTTGTGCGCCTGGATGTGCGCCAGGATGTTGTCGGCGGTCGGCTTGCCCGTGATCACGCCGGAAGCGCCGAGATAGATTTGCGGCCCCAGAAACACGTCGAGCTGGGCGCAATGATAGAGCGGCAATGCGTGCAGGAACTTGTCGTCCACGCTCATGCCGCCGTCGATGATGCAGCTGACATACTGCCACATCACGGCTTCATGGGTCAGCATCGCGCCCTTGGGCAGCGATTCCGTGCCGCTGGTGTAGACGATCTGCGCGAGATCGCGGCTGTCGACCGACGCGTCCAGGAACGAGCCGTCGGCATGCAAGAGATCATCGAAGGTGGTGAGGCCCGAAGGTGCCGTGGCCGGATCCTCGCCCGGCAAGCAGATCATCTTCTCGACGGCGCAATCCTTGGCGCTGGCCGCGCTCGCTTGCTCGACGAAATCAGGACCGGTTGCGAGCAGCCTTGCCCCAGAACTCTTCAGGATGAAGTTGATCTCGTCCGGATTGAGCATGAAGTTAACCGGCACCAGCACGGCGCCGATCCGTGCCACGGCAAAGCGCAGCGCCGCGAAGGCGTGCGAATTGCGCGAGAGCACGGCGAGACGGTCGCCTTTTTTGACGCCGAGACCGAGCAGGCCGCGGCCGAGCCGGTTGCAGATCGTGTCCATCTCGGCAAAGCTCCAGCTCACATTGCCGCAGCTCACCGCGAGCTTGTTCGGCTCGCGGCCTGCCGACCGGCGTAGGAGATCGCCGATGGAATGCTCGCGGGCTTTCGCGATGGTGGCTGCGGTATCGCTGGTCATTTCCGTCCCCTAATTTGCGATGGCGCAGAGGCCGGCCCGAACAGTGCATGCGCACGCTTCCCATGTTTGCGCAAACCGTAGTTGGCGCAATCGCCCGCGTCAATTCAGCCGACGAGCGCGGCGCCGTTACGCAAGAATTGGCACTTCAGAGAGGCAATCTGGGCTGGTGCACCAATTATAAATATCAGAGGAAATGCCATGTGCCGGATTATGCGTGCCGCTTTCGCGGCCGGACTCGCCGTGCTCGCGACCAGCTCGTCTTCTGCCCAGCAGGCACCGCTCAAGATCGGCGTGCTCTCCGACTTCTCCTCCGTCTATTCCGACATCGGCGGCATGGGGAACGTCGAGGCCACCAAAATGGCGATCGAGGATTTTGGCGGACAGATGTTCGGCAAGTCGATCGACCTGGTCTCGGCCGACGTGCTCAACAAGCCCGACGTTGCCTCCAGCATCGCCCGCAAATGGTGGGAGACCGAGGGCGTCGACATGATTATCGACCTGCCGACTTCGGCCACTGCGCTCGCGGTGATGGAGCTGTCGAAGCAGTACGAAAAGATCATGATCGTAACCGATGCGGCCAGCTCCGATATCACCGGGAAATCCTGCTCGCCTTACACCGCGCACTGGACTTACGACACCTATTCCAACGCCCATACCGTCGGCAGCGCCATCGTCAAGAACGGCGGCGACAGCTGGTTCTTTCTTACCGCGGACTACGTGTTCGGCCATTCCATCGAGCGCGACACCGGCGACGTGGTGAGGGCGGCTGGCGGCAAGGTGCTCGGCAGCGTCAAGCATCCGCTCAACACCGCGGACTTTTCGTCATTCCTGCTCCAGGCCCAGGGCTCCAAGGCCAAGATCATCGGCCTCGCCAATGGCGGCGGCGACACCATCAACGCGATCAAGCAGGCCGGCGAGTTCGGCATCGTCGCTGGCGGCCAGAACCTGGCTGCGATCGTGATGTTCATCTCCGACGTGCACAGCCTTGGCCTCAAACTCGCGCAGGGGCTGATCGTCACCGAGGCCTATTACTGGGATCTCAACGAGAGGACCCGCGCCTTCGGCAAGCGCTTCCTGGAGCGCGTCAAGCGCATGCCGACGATGAACCAGGCCGCGACCTACAGCGCCACGCTGCATTACCTCAAGGCCGTGCAGGCCGCGGGCACGAAGGACACCAAGACGGTCATGGCCAAGATGCGCGAGCTGCCGGTGCGCGACGCCTTCACCGACAACGGCGTGCTGCGAGAGGACGGCCGCATGGTGCACAGCATGTACCTGTTCCAGGTGAAGAAGCCGGAGGAATCGAAGGGGCCGTGGGACTACTACAAATTGCTCGCCGAGGTGCCCGCCGACCAGGCGTTTCGGCCGTTGAAGGACGGTGGCTGTCCGCTGGTGAAGTGAGGCTCGCGCGAGCATAGAACCCGTCGGTCGGCCTCAGTTGGTTCGCAGTGACGCTAAGGTCGGCCGCAGCGGTGCCGTCGCGGACCCCGCCGGGGTCAGGTCAGCTCGTCGCCTCGCGCGAGCATGTCGTTCAGTATCGCCTCGGCCTTCTGCTGGAGCGGCCGCGCGCCGCTCTCGGAGGCGATCGCGATGCTGGCGCGCAGCGCGGCGAGGATGGCCGCGTTGCCTTCGGCGCTGGACGCCGGCGTCACCACGGCTTCGCCAAGCAGGGCCTCGGCCTCGAGGCCCGAAAACCCCTGCTGGCGCGCCGTGTTGCGCGCCTCGCGCAGCATGTTCTGCGCAGTCCCGGCGTCGCCGAGGCGCCAGGTCGCCAGCGCCAGGTAGATCGAGCTGCGCAGCACCGCCGAAGTATAGCCGACCGCCTTCGCCTCCTCGCGCGCCTCGGTCAACATGCCCCGCGCCCGGTCGAACAGGCCCTGGTCCAGATAGGCCATGCCGAGATGGCAGGCGAGCACCGGCACGAACAGCCGGATGCCGTGCTTCTGCGCGAGGACAAAGCCGTCCTCGAGGATGGAAGCGGCGGCTGCCGGATCATTCTGCCCCAGCTTCAGCCAGCCGCCGCTATAGGCGGCCGCGACGCGGTCGTAGGGCCGACCGGTCTCCCCCGCTATCGCAGCGGCCTCGCGCTGGAGCTGCTCGGCGGCATCGAGCTCGCCCATCACGGTGTGGGTGATGCTGTTCATCATGCAGCAAAGGAGGAGCAAAGATCGTGGGGTCGTGCCGATCGGAGCACTCGCTGTTGGACCCGCGAGATGGACGCGGGCCGTGGCCAGCATCTTCTCGGCCTGATGGTAGCGGCCGGAAAGAAAATAGGCCTGCCCAAGACCATATTGGGCGAGATTGCGCCAGCCGGGATTGCCCGAGCTCTCCGCCAGATCCACCACGTCTTCCCCGATCGCGACAGCTTCGACCGGCGCTCCATAGAAGTTCTGTGCGCCCGCCCTCATGGTCATGGCCGCGACCTTGCGCTCAATATCGTTGATTGCATCGGCTCGCCGTTCGGCCTCCCTTCCCAGATCCAGGGCTTCCGCGACGCGCCCAGATCCGGCAAAGGCCAGACGTGCTTCCATTCGGATGTCAATGGCGTTCACCTCGCGCGCGTGCGTCACTGGTGTCTTGTCGAGAGATCCCATCGCAATCTCGAAATAGTCGACCGCGCCGGCATAGGCCGAGCGAACCAAACATTTTCGAGCAGCGCTCCTGCCGTGGTCGAACGCCTTCTGCCAGTCCTTTGCTCGCGTCGCGTGATAGCAGAGCGTATCCGGATCGTCGGCCCATGCCTCGTCGCCTTCGAGGGCGGCAAGTATGCTGGCATGGATGCTTTCGCGCACCTTCTCGACCATGGAATCGTAGGTCACCTGCCTGACCATCTCGTGCCGAAATTCGAGCGAGTCCTCCAACTCACTGTCGATCTTGACCAGCAGTTCGGCCCGGTCGAGTGCGGCGAGGCAATCCTGCAGAACCTTTTCCGGCAGGGCCGCTACTTTCCGCAACATGGCTTGGTTGGCCCGGCGTCCGAGCGCCGCGGCGATCTGAAGAAGTGACCTTTCCTGCCGCGACACGCGATCGAGCCGTGCCGCGATCACACCTTGAATGCTGCTGGGGATGCCGAGCTCGTCCACAGGACGCGCAACGGAAAGATCACCCCACTGGCCAAGAAGCAGGCCGCTGTCCTTCAGACTTCGGCAGACCTCCTCGATGAACAGCGGAACGTTGGCCGTGTGAGAGATGATCCGATTCTTCAGGTCCGTATTCGAGGTAGCGGGGCCAAGCATCTCCGCGAGCATGGCCAGACCCGAATCGTCGTCGAGAGGCCGCATCGCCACGATCTCCGCCTGACAATTTGCGATCCACACCGGCATTCCGTTGGGCCGCGTCGTCAGCAGCACAAGCAAATCGGGGCTTTGCAGCCCGGAGAGGGTGGCCACAATCGCGTCGCTGGCCCGATCGATCCAATGCAGGTCTTCGATCAGAAGGACAGTGCGTTGGCGACGGGCGACGCTCGCGACGATCGCGCAGCTCGCGTCTGAAATCGCGCGGCCGCGGGCGTGAGGCTCCAATTCGTCCCATTGCGGATCGGAAATCGGCAAGTCCAGGACGGCGTCGATGGCGCGCTGCTGCACCACCGGCAACGCGTCTCTGGGATCGTCCGTCCTGGTCTGATCCCTCGCAGCTGCATCAAAGACCGAGAGCAACAGGCGCTTGAGGGCGCTGTACGGAGCGCCCTGGAGATTCGGGCTGCACTCGGCATCGATCAGCCGCCAGCCGCTGGCTCGAAGGTCCTGGGCGAACTCATGTGCGAGCCGCGACTTACCAATGCCGGCATCCCCCATCAGCAGAACCGTTTGCCGGCCGGCCGCAATCCTTTCCGTCGCGCGCCATAGCAATGCCCGCTCCGTCGTGCGATCGACGAAACGGGAAACGCTGCGCGCACGTCGGACCCGCCAGCTCGACAGATCGCTTGCGCCCATGATCCGGTACACGGGCATGGGCTCGCCAAAACCACGGAGCGCTTTTCGGCCGAGGAATTCAAAGCGCACATGTCCGTCCGCGAGCTCCTGGCAGGCTTGCGAGACATAGATCTGGTTCGCCTCGGCCGCTGCTTCCAGCCGGGCTGCCAGATGCTGGGCGGCTCCGCCGATCTCATAGACTTTGGAAAATTCGCTGGCGACCATGTAGGCCACCACATGGCCTGAGTGGAGGCCAACCCGGACCTGAAGCCCGGGATCTCCCAGGCTGCCGACACGCCGGACAAGTTCGATGGCTGCGTGGCAGGCCAGCGGGGCATGGTTGTCGTCGGCGATCGGAGCGCCGAATACCGCGGCCAACCCATCGCCCAACTCTTTACTGACGATGCCGCCAAACTGGCGCACCGCGCCTCTCATCGCCGCAAGAGCCGGTTCGAGACGCGACACCGCCGCCTCCGGCTCGAGCTCCGCAACAAGTCCCGTGGAATCGACGACGTCAGCGCGCAGAATGGTCACAAAGCGTCGCTCGCTGTCGGGATCAACGCGCTCGCGCACCGCCGCTCCGCATTTGGAGCACCAGCTATCGCCGGGATCAATCGTCGACTGACACGCGAAGCAATGCATTTCAGCGCCTTCAACGAACTGCCTCGGCAGTCCCGCTCCAACGCCTGCGAGGCGTTTGGCGTACATTACCCATAGAGGAATGCATGGCAATCGGGCTTGCGGGATACGCGATGTTACCGGATCGCGGCTCTCTGGACGAAGTACAGTCGTGGGTGGTAGCGTGCCTGCACACAACGAATGTGTGATCGGCGGCAGCGTGACGCGTATTTCGGCCGCCAGCACCAAGTTTTGACAACAGACATATCGGGGAAAGAGGCGATGGCCGGACTGGTATATAGCGGCAAGGCATTTCGAGACTTGATGAACAGAAATTACTATCCCCTGGCGAACATGAAAAAGAGCGTCGCGAAGCTCAAGGAATCGGACGACATCGATCTGCCGACGCTGGAATATGGCCAGTATCACCTGATCCTGAACCCGCCATCCAAGTGGCCGCAGGGAAGCGCCAAGTACTGGCACAAGGAGAAGGGCCGGGCCCGCGTCGACCTCAGCACCCAGCCGAACACGGCTCCGCTGTCCAAGGACGAGCCCGGTGTCATCCCTCTGACGCGATGCGATCTGCTCGATGCCTGCGTCCGGAAGTGCTTCAATTCCGAACCGCCGATCCCGATGAAGACGAACATCATCACGCACAAGGCGAGCGATGCCTATGCGCACCGCCACGAGATCCGGCTGGAGTGGGAGTACAGGAACGGCGAGGACAAGGCGCCGACGCTGCTCTATCTGACGATGGTCTGTCCGCATCGATCGTGATCTTCAGAAGCATTCTTCTTGGTTCAAGAACCCATTGCCGCCCGCGACAGGCGCGCGGGCGTCTTGTTGCGACTGATGCCACCCGCCAAGGCGTGCCGTCCGTCGCTCTACCCCTTCGAGCGCACCCCATGACAACCTCGTTGTCAGCATCGTGTAGCCGAGAGCTGAGGCCACGGCCGCAACGCGTCGCGCCTGTCCTAGCCGCCGTCATGGGCCTGTCGCACGAAGATGCTCGGTTACGCCTCACTGTTCGCGCGAATCGCTTCCTCAGAAGTCGTCGTGCGCCGTGACAGGAGCGGCCGATGCCCGTTGGACTGTTGGAGGTTGAAGGTACGATTGATGTCGGCCAGTTCTGGCCGGAGGGGCGGTCGGACGCCGACACCACCAAGGTCGTGGTGGCCATCGCGCCGGACGCGATCCGCTTCCGCAAGAACGACTCGTCGCCATTCCAGCCGACCCACGCCTTCGAGGGCGCCAAGGTCAAGGGCCGGACCGCAACGGCACCGATCAAGAACGGCAAGCTCACCGTCCGCCTCCAGGGCATCGACGCACCGGAGCTGCACTACCAGCCCTCGCCACTCTCGACGGCCGAGAAGAAGGGTCTGACGCAGGCCAAGCGGCAGGCCTATCACGAGGTCACGCATTCCTACCGACAATTCCTCGGCGCCACCGCGAGCAAGGTGCTGCACGATTTCCTCAGCCGTCCCGGCGAAGTCACCCTTCCCTGCCGCGTGTTCACCCATGTCGATGCGCCGAACGAGGTGTTCGACACCTATGGGCGGCTGGTCGGCGACATCGAGGTGACGGTTGGTGGCGAGACAATCGACATCAATCACTGGCTGGTCGAGCAGGGCTTTGCCTATCCGACGTTCTACTCCTCGATGAACGAGGATGAGATCAAGGCCTTCCTCGCGCTCGCCAAGACGGCGCGCGCAAAGAAGCTGCCGGTCTGGAAACATCTCGCCAAGACGATTGGCCCCTTCGACTTCGGCCTGCGCGAGCCCAGGGCCGGCGAGACCGCCGTGCTCGCGACCGACAAGGGCCCGGTGATCCTGCCAAAGCTCTACCGCCGCTACACCAACTGGTCGGCGCGCAAGAAGGCCAAGATCACGAGCCAGACCTTCCAGAAGTTTTTGGGCGAAGGCTCCGGCGGCAAGCCCGACACCTGTTACGAAATCGATGACTTCCTGGCGAACGGCGTGCACTCGGCGACGCCGCGCAATTTTGCGGAGTTCGTCGAGGGCGGGAAGACGATCAAGTTTCAGCCAGAGGGGCTGGTGTTTGGGGAGGCACCGTCGACGCTGGTGGGCGCGGATGGGAAGGTGGTTAGGGAGTTTTGAGGCGCAGGATTTAGCAAACAAACATTTACCAAACAAAAATGGCCCGCTTCATGCGGGCCATTTTCATATCAGATCCGGTCAATCCGAATTTGGTTGCGGGGATAGGATTTGAACCTATGACCTTCAGGTTATGAGCCTGACGAGCTACCGGGCTGCTCCACCCCGCGTTAAACACTTGCTTTGCCTTCGCCAAAGGCCGGGGACGGTCGGTTAGGGCCGGCGCTGTTCGCGTGGCTTGCTTCGTCCGTCCCAAAGGCTTCCTTGGAAGGCGACCCGGGGCAAAGCCCGTCGGGTGCGGGGCGTATGTAACAAGGCGGGCTGCCTTTGGAAAGGGCTGCGGGAACGTTTTTTTCGACTTTGTGACAGGCGGATGGACCGGTTTTGGGGCCGTTTCGGCATGCACTTGCCAGGAGTTCCGCAAAGAGCCAGCTTGGCCGTAACAAAATCAGGGCGCAACGTCATTTAGGGGATGCTGCCATGGACCGTGCCTTGGACAATCCCTGACAAACACCCCGCTGCAGGCGCTGGAGGATGCCTTTCGGTGCCATGGTCGCGCGGTCGCGGCCGAGCCGGCTCGCGGCGGCCGCGGGACGCAATCGGACGCCTTTGTCCGGGACGAGACCGGAGTAAAGCTCTCGCGCGCCAATAGCGCAGCGTAGCTCAATTCAATAAGAACCCGCCGTCCACCGTCACCACACTGCCCGTCATGTAGCGCGAGGCGTTCGACGCCAGCAACAGGATCGCGCCGTCGAGATCGGACTCGGCGCCGACGCGGCGCTGCGGGATGCGCTTGGCCAGGCGCTCGCCTGCGGGCGTCGACCAGAAGGCGTGGTTCATCTCGGTATCGATATAGCCGGGCGCGAGCGCGTTGATCCGGATGTTCTGGCCCGCGAGCTCCAGCGCCATCGCCTTGGTCGCCTGGAGGATGCCGGCCTTAGAGATCGCGTAAGGAGAGACCGCCTTCAGCACGCCGGTGCCGAGCACGGAGGCGATGTTGACGATGTTGCCCGGCTGCTTGCGCGCGATCATGCGCCGCGCCACTTCCGTCGCGAGGAAATAGGCGCCCTTCAGGTTGGCACCGATCACGGCATCCCAGTCAGCCTCGGTCTGCTCGGTCGCGAGCTTCTCGATGGCAATGCCGGCATTGTTGATCAGCACGGTGACCGGCCCGAGCGCAGCTTCCGCCGCATCGACCGCCCTGGCGATCGACGCGGTGTCGGTGACGTCGAGCGCGACGGCAGCGGCGCGGCCGCCATTGCCGCGGATCTCTTCTTCCAGGCTCTTCAGCTTGTCGGTCTGCCGCGCCGCGAGCGCGACGGATGCACCATGGGCCGCCAGCACTCGGGCAAATTGCCGTCCCAGCCCCTGGCTCGCGCCGGTCACGAGGATGGTTTCTTCACTGACGTCGAATAGGTCTGCCATGACGATTTCCTTGGGCGTAATCCCTGAGCTTTTGAAGCCATCAATACAGACGATTTTAGCGATCTGAAACCGGAATGATCGGCTCGGCGTTCATTCGTTCCAGCGCAGCAACGTTTCCTGAGGTGAGCTCGCAGGCATGAACAGTTTCGATCTCGCGGTCTATTCGGCACTCGCCATCGCGGTCGGCCTCGGTTTCAGGACCGGGCTGCTGCGCAGCGCTGTGACCATCCTCGCCTATCTGCTCGCCGCGCCGATGGCGGTGGCGCTGATGCCGCTGATCGCGCCGCAGATCGCAGCCAACGCGAATTCACCGCTGCTCCAGAACTGGATCTGGTTCTTCGCCATCTTTGTGGTGATCGGCATGCTGCTCGGGCATATCGGCCGCACCGCCCTGAACGACACCATCGGCGAGGCCGGCATCGGCGACCGGCTCGGCGGCGCCGCGCTCGGCACCATCAGGGTCGGCCTCGTCGCCACCACGCTGGTAGCGGTGTTCGACCAGATCGTGCCGGCCAACCGCCAGCCGCCTTTTCTCGCCGGCTCGCATCTGCGCCCGCTGTTCTCGACGGTAGGACAGATGGGATTCAAGTCGCTGCCGCCGGAGGCGGCTGCCGCGATCGACCGCCTCAAGCAGGAGCGGCGCATCTGAGGCGCGATCAGATCGCGCTTTGTTGTTTGGGCATGATCTCTTTAGAAAACCGCGATACATTCTTCCGGACCATGCCTCCGCATTTGCATCGCCGCAGCGCGCGCCATGCATTTTGAAGCGGGCCCGTCCCTTATCAGCAGCGTCGAGGTTGGATAGAGTAGCCGCCGTCCAAAACCTACCTGACATTACGGGAGTGAAACAGTGGATCTTGGGATCAAAGGTCGCCGCGCCATCGTCTGCGCATCCAGCAAGGGCCTCGGGCGCGCCTGCGCCATCTCGCTGGCCGAGGCCGGGGTTCATGTCACCCTGACCGCGCGCGGCGCCGAGGCCTTGAAGAAGACGGCCGACGACATCCGCAAAGCCTATTCCGGCGTGACCGTCACCGAGATCGTCGGCGACATCACGACGCCGGCAGGCCGCGAGGCCGTGCTGAAGGCCTGCCCCGAGCCTGATATCCTGATCAACAATGCCGGCGGCCCGCCGCCCGGCGATTTCCGCAACTGGACCCGCGACGATTGGATCAAGGCAATCGACGCCAACATGCTCACCCCGATCGAGCTGATCAAGGCGACGGTGGACGGCATGATGGCGCGCAAGTTCGGCCGCATCGTCAACATCACCTCGGCCGCCGTCAAGGCGCCGATCGACATCCTCGGCCTTTCCAACGGCGCGCGCGCCGGCCTCACCGGCTTCATCGCCGGCCTGTCGCGCAAGACCGTGATCAACAACGTCACCATCAATGGCCTGTTGCCTGGCCCGTTCGAGACTGACCGCCTGACCGGCACCGCCAAGGCCGAGGCCGACAAGCGCGGCGTCACGCCGGAGCAGATCCTGGCCGAGCGCGCCAAGCAGAACCCCGCCGGCCGCTTCGGCCAGCCCGACGAGTTCGGTTATGCCTGCGCCTTCCTTTGCGGCGCCAAGGCCGGCTTCATCACCGGGCAGAACATTTTGCTGGATGGCGGCGCGTTCCCGGGGACCCTGTAGTCGCGCATCTCGCTCTCCCCGTTCTTACGGGGAGAGCATTCTCCGTCTCACCGCTGCTTGGTCGGTTCGTCCTCGTCCTGCTGACTTGGAGCGGAGGAATCAGCGGTGGTGCGCTCATCGGTCCAGTCGATGCCGAATGCGTCGAGACCGTCGGCGAGCAGATCGCCCAGCATGGGCTCGCCGAGCAGATAGTGCACCGTTTCGCGGCGCGGACTGCGATATTCATTCCGCGCCTCCACTGCGCGGGTGCGCAAATCGTCCCAATCATCGATCGTGCCGTCGCCGCGGCCGAGCCACGTCAGCGCGACGAGATCGAGCTGCTCGTCCTCGTTCAGGGCAATCATGAAGCTCCCGAGCTCTTGGACGACAGGATCGGAGCCGTCGTCCTCGAGAACGTCGAGCGCATCGTCATCGCTCGGGTTCGAGCCGGAATCCGGATCGGAATCGCCCTCCTTGACGTCCAATTCGCGCGCCTTCTCGATGATAAAAGCGACTTTTTCAGCGGATATTGCAAGCTCTGGCATGGCTCCTCCTCCGGTTCCCGCGATAACGCCGCATCGCGTCAGATGATCCATTGCGCTCCATGGCGGAAGGCCGCATGTTTCGGCACCAAAACAAGAACATGGGAAGGCGCCGATGCAGTGGAAGGTGGGCAGGGTCAAAATCACGAAGGTGGTGGAATTGGAGACGGTCGGCTCGACCCGCTTCATCCTGCCGCTCGCAGGGAACGCAGAGATCCAGAAGTTGCCCTGGTTGATCCCGCATTTCGCCACCGAAGAAGGCCGGCTGAAGATGTCGATCCATTCGCTGGTGGTGGAGACGCCGACGCGCCGGATCGTGGTCGACACCGGGCTCGGCAACGACAAGCAGGGCCGCAACGTCCCAACCTGGAATCATCGCAGCACACCATTTCTGGAGACGATGACGGCGGCAGGCTTCGCGCCTGACAGCATCGACACGGTGCTGTGCACGCATCTTCACGTCGATCATGTCGGCTGGAATACGAAGCTGGTCGACGGCAAATGGCTGCCCACCTTTGCGAATGCGCGCTACGTGTTCGGCAAGACCGAATACGAGCACTGGCGCGACCACTCCGCCGAACCGGACAAGGCAGCGGTGTTCAATGATTCCGTGCAGCCGATCGTCGATGCCGGCAGGGCCGATCTGATCGCGAGCGACCGCCAGCTCTACGACGAGATCAGCATGATCCCGACGCCAGGCCACAGCCCCGGCCATATGAGCATCCTGATCCAGTCCGACGGCGAGCAGGGCCTGCTCACCGGCGACGTCGCCCACCACCCCTGCCAGATGGCGCATCTCGACTGGTCCTCGACCGCGGATTCCAACCAGGCGCAATCGGCCGAAACGCGGCGCGACTTGTTCGGCCGCTTTGCCGACACGCCGACGCTGGTGATCGGCGGGCATTTCTCGGCCGGGCATATCAAGCGGGATGGCGACGCGTTCAGGTTTGTGGCGCTGGGGTGACGGTACTCCTCATGGTGAGGAGCGCGTCTTCGCGCGTCTCGAACCATGAAGGCCCCGCCCGCGGCCATCCTTCGAGATGCCCGCCTTCGGCGGGCCCTCAGGATGAGGGGGTGTAATGCGGAAACGCCCGGCAGTGAGCGGTTGAATTTCCCGCCGCCCTGTTCCATGAAGCTGTTCAACCGATCGGTCTATTCCCAGGGAGAAACGAGAATGAAGCTTGTTCGTTATGGCGAGAAGGGTGCGGAAAAGCCCGGCCTGATCGACAAATCCGGCCAGTTGCGCGACCTGTCGGCGCATGTGAAGGACCTGACCGGTGAGGCCTATTCGCCGGAATCTCTGAAAAAGCTGGCGAGCCTCGACCCCGCCTCGCTGCCCGCGGTGTCCGGCAAGCCCCGCTTCGGCGCACCGGTCACCGGCATCTCGAAATTCGTCGCCATCGGCCTCAATTACAGCGACCACGCCAAGGAGACGGGCGCTGCGATCCCGACCGAGCCGATCATCTTCATGAAGGCCAACACCTCGCTCTCCGGCCCGAACGATCCGGTCGAGAAGCCGCGCGGCTCGACCAAGCTCGACTGGGAAGTCGAGATCGCCGCGATCATCGGCACCCGCGCCAAATATGTCTCGGAAGCCGATGCGCTGAACTACGTCGCCGGCTATTGCGTCTGCAACGACGTCTCCGAACGCAACTTCCAGACCGAGCGCCTGGGCCAATGGACCAAGGGCAAGTCGCACGACACGTTCGGCCCGCTCGGCCCATGGCTCGCCACCAAGGACGAGATCAAGGACGTGCAGGACCTCTCGATGTGGCTCGACGTCAACGGCCAGCGCCGCCAGACCGGCTCGACCAAGACCATGATCTTCTCCATGGCCAAGTGCGTCTCCTATGTGTCGCAGTTCATGACGCTGTTGCCCGGCGACATCATCACCACGGGCACCCCGCCCGGCGTCGGCCTCGGCATGAAGCCGCCGACCTTCCTCAATGTCGGCGACGTCGTCACGCTCGGCATCGAAGGTCTCGGCGAGCAGCGCCAGGAGATCATCGCGGCGTAGGCTCTCCGCCCTCATCCTTAGGAACGCGCAATGCGCGTCTCGAAGGATGCGCCAATAACACGGTCACTCGACGCATTGGCCGGGTGACGAGAGAACGCCTCCCATTCCGTCCTTCGAGACGCGCGCCGAAGAGGCGCACTCCTCAGGATGAGGCGTGTGTGTTTGGATAGAGGTTATTCAGATGAAACTCACCTTCTCCCCCGCCTCGCCCTTCGCCCGCAAGGTGCGCATCGCTGCGGTCGAACTCGGGCTGATCGACAAGATCGAGCTCGTGCCCGCAACCGTCGCGCCGGGCACCGCCAACGAGGATTATTCGCGCATCACGCCGCTGAAGAAGCTGCCGGTGCTGATCACCAATGACGGCGACGTGATTTTGGACTCCTACGTCATCGTCGAATATCTCAACGAGATCGCCGGCGGCAGCCTGATCCCGGACTACGGGCCGCGGCGCTGGAAGACCAAGACCAACCACTCGCTGCTCAACGGCATGCTCGATTCCATGCTGCTGTGCCGCTACGAGAAGATGGTGCGGCCGCAGGGCCTGCAATGGCAGGCATGGTCGGACGACCACTGGAACAGGGCCTGGACGGGCATGGCACGCTTCGAGAATATGCCAGAGGTGCTGAACGGCCCGTTCGACATCTCGCAGATCGGCCTCGTTTGCGTGCTCGGCTATGCCGACTTCCGCTTCGCCGATTGCGGCTGGCGCCAAGCCTATCCCAAGCTCGACGCCTTCCATCAGAGAATGCTGGAGCGGCCTTCCGTGAAAATCTCGGTGCCGCCTCCGGCATAATTCGCAGGAGCTCTCATGAGCCTCAAATACTCCGTCGGCGATCTCACCATCCATCGCGTCATCGAGCAGGAAGTCCCGTTCTTCCCGGCGCTGGAGTTCATTCCCGGGCTGACGGCGGAGGTGCTGGCCGAGAACCGCGCATGGATGCGGCAGGCCAAGGCACTGGACGAGCAGGACACGCTGATCCTGTGCTTCCAGTCCTACGTGGTGAAGACGCCGCATCACACCATCCTGATCGACAGTTGCATCGGCAACGACAAGCCGCGGCCGCAGCGGCCGAAATGGCACATGAAGACCGACGACACGTATCTGCGCGGGCTCAATGCTGCCGGCGTGTCGGTGGACGACATCGACTTCGTGATGTGCACGCATCTGCATGCGGATCATGTCGGCTGGAACACCCGGCTCGAGAACGGCCGCTGGGTACCGACCTTCCCCAAGGCGCGCTACGTCTTCGCCAAGCGTGAGTTCGACTACTGGACCGAGCAGAATGCGAAGGCGGAGGTCCCGCCCTTTGCCGACAGCGTGCTGCCGGTGGTGGAGGCGGGGCGCCACGAACTCGTCGGCAGTGACCATCAGATCGGCGATCACATCCGCATCCTGCCGACGCCGGGCCACACGCCGGGCCATGTCGCCTTCACTGTCGGACGCGGCAAGGACGATGCGGTGTTCTCCGGCGATCTCATCCACTCGCCATTGCAGGCGCTCTATCCCGAGTTGTCGATGAAGTTCGACGTCGATCAGGCGACAGCGGCGAAAACGCGCCGCGGCTTCCTGGAGCGCTATTGCGACACCGACACGCTGTGCTGCACGGCGCATTTCCCCTCGCCGTCGGTGGGCAAGATCAAGCGCAAGGGCAGCGGCTTCGTCTGCGCGGCGGCCTAGCGGAACGACCTCTCTTCACATGCCCGGGCTTGTGCCTGGCATCTAGGTTCTTACAATCAACGGCAACGAAGAACGTAGATGGCCGGGACAAGCCGGGCCATCACGAGGAAGCGCCTATGGCCGATCTCCCCGACGTCCCGCTCCCCGCCGGCATCCGCGCACGCTATGTCGATGGCATCAACGGCTTGCGCATGCATGTGCTGGAAGCCGGGTTCGAAACCGGGGGCCGGCCGTGCATTCTCTTGCTGCACGGCTTTCCCGAGCTGGCCTTCTCCTGGCGCAAGGTGATGCCGGTGCTAGCTGCGGCGGGCTATCACGTGATCGCGCCGGACCAGCGCGGCTATGGGCGCACGATGGGATGGCGCGCCGAGTACGACGGCGATCTCGCGCCCTTCTCGCTCTTCAACCTGATACGTGATGCGCTCGCCCTGGTGGCGGCTTTCGGCTACCGACAGGTCGATGTGGTCGGGCACGATTTCGGCAGCGCGGTCGCGGCCTGGTGCGCCCTGAGCCGGCCCGACGTGTTTCGCTCGGTGACGATGATGAGCGCGCCGTTCGGTGGACCGCCGCCGCTGCCTTTCAACACAGTCGACACGCCGGCAAAGCCTGCGGCCGAAGACGCCGTGCATCGCGAACTCGCCGCGCTGCCGCGTCCGCGAAAACACTATCAATGGTACTATTCGACACGCGCGGCCAACGCCGACATGCACTGCGCGCCGCAGGGCGTGCACGATTTCCTGCGCGCCTACTATCATCACAAGAGCGCGGACTGGTCCGACAACAAGCCGTATCCGCTGGCATCATGGTCGGCGAATGAACTGGCGAAGCTGCCGACCTATTACGTGATGGACCTGAACGAGACGATGGCTGAGACGGTGGCCAAGGAGATGCCGTCGCCGAGCGCGATCGCCGCCAATCAATGGCTACCGGACCGCGAGCTCGCCTACTACAGCGCCGAATATGGCCGCACCGGATTCCAGGGCGGGCTGCAATGGTATCGCTGCGGCACCTCGGGCGCTTTCAATCGCGAACTGCAATTGTTCTCTGGCCGCGGCATCGACGTGCCCTCCTGTTTCATCTCGGGCAAGCAGGATTGGGGCACCTATCAACGCCCCGGCGCGTTCGAGGCGATGCAGGCGCGCGCGTGCACGAAGATGCTCGGCTGCCATCTCGTCGATGGCGCCGGCCATTGGGTGCAGCAGGAGCAGCCCGCCGAAGTCGGCCGGCTGTTGCTGGACTTCCTCGCCAAGGCCCGCACCGGCTGATTTGACCGGGGAACCGCGGCGACCTATAGTTTAGAATAATTCTAAACTAATGGCAGGACCGTCGTGAAGAACTTTGCCGACCTGACCGAGCGCGAGGTGCTTGCGGTCGCGATTTCCTCCGAGGAGGAGGACAGCCGCATCTACATGACCTTCGCCGAGGACTTGCGCGAGCGCTACCCGGACACGGCCAAGATCTTCGAGGAGATGGCCGAGGAGGAACGCGGCCACCGGCATCGCCTGCTCCAGCTCTACGAGGAGCGTTTTGGTTCGCATCTGCCGCCGATCCGCCGCGAGGACGTGAAGGGCTTCCTGCGCCGCCGCCCGATATGGCTGACCAAGAACCTGCCGCTCGACACGATCCGGAAGGAAGTCGAGACCATGGAGCTCGAAGCCGAGCGCTTCTACGCGCGGGCTGCCGAGCAGGCGGAGGATGTCGGTGTGCGCCGCCTGCTCGGCGATCTCGCCGAGGAAGAGAGGCATCACGAGAATCGGGCCGTCGCGCTCACCGACGAGATCCTCAAGCCCGACGTGCGCGCCGAGGAGGACCGGACACGGCGGCGGATGTTTGTGCTGCAATATGTGCAGCCGGGCCTCGCGGGCCTGATGGACGGATCGGTCTCAACGCTGGCGCCGCTGTTTGCGGCCGCCTTCGCCACGCATCAGAACTGGCAGACATTTCTGGTCGGCCTTGCCGCGTCGATTGGCGCCGGCATCAGCATGGGCTTTGCGGAAGCTCTCTCCGACGACGGCTCGCTAACGGGGCGCGGCTCGCCCTGGCTGCGCGGCCTCACGTGCGGCGCGATGACGACGCTCGGCGGGCTCGGCCACACCGCGCCCTATCTCGTGCCCGACAGCTGGGCCAACGCATTCTGGGTCGCGACCGCCATCGCCTGCGTCGTCGTGTTCTTCGAATTGTGGGCGATCGCCTTCATCCGCTCGCGCTACATGGACACGCCGTTTCTCCAGGCCGTGTTCCAGATCGTGCTCGGCGGCGCCATCGTGCTGGCGGTGGGGATCGTGATCGGGGCGGCGTAGTAGCCTCACCCCCGGTGTCATCGCCCGCCTTGGCCGGCTGGAGAGAGCTTGGCGACGCCCGAGACGGCGCTACTACTCCCGCACTCTCTGCTGCAACCGCGCCATCGCGATGCCGTCCCGCGCGAGCTGATCGGCGCGCTCGTTCTCCGGATGCCCGGCATGGCCCTTGACCCAATGCCAGCGGACCTCGTGCTGCTTCAGCGCGGCATCGAGACGCTGCCATAGCTCGACATTCTTCACCGGTTTCTTGTCGGCGGTGCGCCAGCCGTTGCGCTTCCACCCGAAGATCCACCCCGTGATGCCCTGACGGACATATTGGCTGTCGGTGTAGAGATCGACCGTGCACGGCCTCTTCAGTGCTTCGAGCGCTGAGATCGCCGCCATCAACTCCATCTGGTTGTTGGTGGTGTGACGCTCGCCGCCGTTCAGCTCCTTCTCCTTGTCGCCGAACTTCAGGATTGCGCCCCAGCCGCCCGGACCGGGATTTCCCGAGCAGGCGCCGTCGGTATAGATCGTGACGTTAGGAAGCTCGCTCACGCCACCAGTCCTGACGGCATCAGCCCATAGTCGCGCACGCTCGTCACGCTCTGGTGGAAGCGCAGCTTGCGGACATATTCCAGCGGATCCTTTGGCCGCACCAGCGCGCCCGGCGGCACGTTGAGCCAGTCGACCAGCCGCGTCAGCAGGAAACGGATCGCAGCGCCGCGCGCGAGCAGCGGCAGCGCCGCCTCTTCGGCTTCGGAGAGCTTTCGCACCCGGCCATAGGCATTGAGGAAGGCGCGCGCCTTGGTGACGTTGAAGGAATGATCCGGCTCGAAACACCAGGCGTTGAGGCAGATCGCGACGTCATAGGCCAGCATGTCGTTGCAGGCGAAGGTGAAGTCGATCATCCCCGAGAGCCGGTCGCCGAGAAAGAAGACGTTATCGTTGAAGAGGTCGGCATGGATCACGCCCTCCGGTAGATTGGTGGGCCAGACCCCGCTCGAGAGATGATCGAGCTCCGCGGCGAGAAAGACGCGCAGCCCCGGCTGCACCTCGTCGGCGCGGCTTGCGGCCGCATCGAACAGCGGCCGCCAGCCCGCGACCGAGAGCGCATTGGCGCGCTTGATCGCAAAGTTGGCGCCAGCCAGGTGCATTTTCGCCAGCGCCTCGCCGACGCCGGCGCAATGGGCCACATTCGGCTTGCGCGGCCACATGCCCTCGAGAAAGGTGATGATCGCGGCCGGCCGGCCCGCCAGCTCGCGCAGCGCCTCGCCGTCCCTCGCCTTCACCGGCAACGGGCAGTTGATGCCATGCTCGGCGAGATGCGTCATCAGCGCGAGGAAGAACGGCAGGTCGTTCTTCGCCACGCGCTTCTCATAGAGCGTGAGGATGAACGAGGCCTGCTTGTTTCCCTGGCTCGTGTGCAGCAGGAAGTTGGAGTTTTCGACGCCCTCGGCGATGCCCTTGTAGGAGAGCAGTTCGCCGAGATCGTATTGCTTCAGGAAATCCGCAAGCTCATCGGCGGCAACGTCGGTGTAGACCGCCATGCAGATTTACTCTGCGGCGGCTTCGGGGCGCACCGAGCGCGGCAGCGGGAAGAACTCGTTCTCTTCCGCGGCCGAGACCGTCTCCACATGCAGCGTGTAGCGCTCTGCGAACGCGTCCATGATCTCCTCGACGATCACTTCCGGCGCGGATGCTCCCGCGGTTATGCCGAGGCTGGCGATGTTGTCGAACTTGCCCCAGTCGATGTCGGCGGCGCGCTGCGCCAGCACCGCGATCTTGCAGCCCTCGCGCTCGGCGACCTCGCGCAGGCGCTGCGAGTTCGACGAGTTCGGCGCGCCGACCACGATCAGGGCGTCCACCACCGGCGCCACCTTCTTCACCGCGAGCTGGCGGTTGGTGGTGGCGTAGCAGATGTCTTCCTTGTGCGGCCCGTTGATGTTCGGGAAGCGCTCCTTGAGCAGCGCCACGATCTCCGCGGT
Organism: Bradyrhizobium sp. 153; assembly: GCF_023073835.1. Classification (NCBI taxonomy): domain Bacteria; kingdom Pseudomonadati; phylum Pseudomonadota; class Alphaproteobacteria; order Hyphomicrobiales; family Nitrobacteraceae; genus Bradyrhizobium; species Bradyrhizobium sp. 153. Next base: position 170,898 of record NZ_JADPKH010000082.1, read on the forward strand.
GTCGTCGATCGACAGCGTGGTCTGGGTCACGAAGGCGAGGTTGTTGGGGTCCTTCGGAGTGATGGTCTTGGCGTCCTCGGCGGTCTCGATCAGGGTCACGGCGCCGACCGGAAGCTGGCCGAGGGTGCCGACCACTTCAGGATGATGGGAGTGGCCGATCAGGAAGATCTCGCGGCCGCGCTTGAAGTGGATCGCGGCCTCGCGGTGCACCTTGGTCACCAGCGGGCAGGTCGCATCCAGCGAGAACAAATTGCGGGACTGGGCATCGGCCGGAACCGACTTCGGCACGCCATGGGCCGAGAACACCACTGGCGCGGTGGTATTCTCAGGGATTTCCGCGAGCTCCTCGACGAAGATCGCGCCCTTCTTCTTCAACCCGTCGACGACGTACTTGTTGTGCACAATCTCATGGCGAACATAGACGGGAGCGCCGTATTTATCGAGCGCCCGTTCCACGGTGTCGATCGCCCGGACCACCCCGGCGCAGAAGCCACGGGGAGAACAAAGCACGATCTTGAGGTCTGGTTTGGCTGACATTGAGCGATCTCGGGACCGAATCACCCGTTTCGCCTTCTGGCGGGGGCGGTCGATGGATGGATTGGGCTTAAAACAGTCTGCCTGGACTTTACAGGGACTTCAAAGGGAATTGGGCCCCCTTTCGGGCGCTGTCAAGGCACTATCTATAGCAGAACCATTGCGTGGCTACCCCCTCCGGGCTTATATAGCGCCAATTCCCTGTCATCGCTGATGACCACCGGTTTCGCCTCCAGAGGGGTGGGCGAAGCACAAAGGAGATTTGCCATGAGCAACGCACCTCTGATGCCCAAGGCGACCGCCGTCTGGCTGCTCGACAACACCGCGCTGACCTTCGACCAGGTCGCCGATTTTACCAAGATGCATCCCCTCGAGGTGCGCGCGATCGCCGACGGCGACGCGGCCCAGGGCATCAAGGGCATGGACCCCCTCTCCAACGGCCAGTTGACCCGCGAAGAGATCGAGAAGGGCGAGAAGAACCCGGACTACCGGCTCCGCCTCCAGGAGAGCAAGGTGGTGCTGCCGCCCCAGCCCAAGCGCAAGGGCCCGCGCTACACGCCGGTCTCGCGGCGCCACGAGCGCCCGAGCGCCATCCTCTGGCTGCTGCGCAACCATCCTGAGCTGAAGGACGCCCAGATCATGCGTCTGGTCGGCACCACCAAGAGCACGATCGCGAGCGTGCGCGACCGCACCCATTGGAACACGTCCGCGCTGACCCCGATCGACCCTGTCACCCTCGGCCTGTGCTCCCAGATCGAGCTCGATTTCGAGGTGCAGCGCGCAGCCAAGGAGAAGCCGATCGACGCAGCCTATGGGGGCGCCACGCTGCTGCCGGCCTCCGAGACCACCCGTAAGGACGAGTACGAGCCCGCGCAGAAATCCAGCGACGACCTCAATGTCGACGCCGTATTCGCCAAGCTCAAGACGCTCGGCGGCAAGAAGCAGGAGGACGAGCAGGAGTAGGGGCTTACTTCCCTGCACCGCATCCGGTTCGAACGCGGCGGAGCGATCCGCCGCGTTTTTGTTTGCGAGCGGAACTTTCGCGACGCCTCTGCCGGGAACGATGCGGCCGACCTCGCATTGTTTCCAGCGCGGAGGATCAGCGATGCGGGACGACGAAAACCATTTTGCGTTGTTGCTGGGACGCGCTGTCCTGGCAGCCTGGGGCGACATGCCCCGGGATATCCAGGAAGCCTTGTTCGAGATTGCCATCAGGGACCGCCCTGGCGATCGCGACGACCTGGCGAAGTTGCTGCATGATCGGCATCCGCGGACGGTGCACGCCGGATAGCCGCGTCCCCCCGTGTATCACATTCGCCGGTGTGACGGCGCCAACCGCACCGTCAATGTCAGCTCCTCTTCAGCTATTTCTAGCGCGTTGTTGCGCGAGTCAGCGTCAGAGCAGAGAGCGGACAAGGATTTCGACTGCTGCGTTGCAGGCGGATCACGGGAGACGTGAATGCGAGCAAGCGCCGCGGCACCATAATTTCGGATCGGCACTCACGGCCGTTCGGGATGGTTCAGCATGTATTCGCCGAGATCACGCTGACGGCGATCGGCACGCGCGGTGGCTGCATTGCGCTGGACATCACGGTCCTTGCGGCAGGCCACGTATTCCGGCGAGCCCTGCGCATAACCGCGGCTCTGGCAAACCGCGTCGTCATCGTCGCCGCCGACCGCTACGGGCGTCTGGTAACGCGCGGAGCAGGCGGAGAGTGCGATGGCGAGCAGGGAGATGGCGCCATACTGCGCGAGCTTGGCTGACATTGATCGGTCCTGTCTCATTCGTCATTGCCGGGCTTGACCCGGCAATCCATCGAAATCAAGGCAATTGCCTGATCATTGATGGATGCCTGGGTCAAGCCCGGGCATGACGACCGGAGAGCACAATTCACATCCGCCCCTTCAGCGCCGCGCCGATCTCGTCGAGCACCTTGGGGTCCTCGATCGTCGCCGGCATGGTCCAGGCTTCGCCGTCGGCGATCTTCTTGATGGTGCCGCGCAGGATCTTTCCGGAGCGCGTCTTGGGCAGGCGGCCGACGGTGATCGCAAGCTTGAAGGCGGCGACCGGGCCGAGCTTGTCGCGCACCAGCGCGACGATCTCCTTCTCGATCTCGGCGGGCGCACGCGTCACGCCGGCTTTCAGCACTAGGAAGCCGCAGGGCACCTCGCCCTTGATCGCATCCTTGACGCCGAGCACGGCGCATTCGGCCACGTCCGGATGCGAGGCCAGGATCTCCTCCATGCCGCCGGTGGAGAGGCGGTGGCCGGCGACGTTGATGATGTCGTCGGTACGGCCCATGACGAAGACATAGCAGTCCTCGTCCTTGTAGCCGGCGTCCGAGGTTTTGTAATAGCCGGGGAATTCGCTGAGGTAGGCTTCCTTGAAGCGCGCGTCCTGATTCCACAGCGTCGGCAGGCACCCCGGCGGCATCGGCAGCTTGATGACGATCGAGCCCATGGTGTTGGGCCCGACCGGCTTTGCGGCTTCATCGACGATCTCGACCTGATACCCCGGCATCGGCACCGTCGGCGAGCCGTGCTTCACCGGCAGCATGCCGAGGCCGACCGGATTGCCGGCGATGCACCAGCCGGTCTCGGTCTGCCACCAATGATCGATCACCGGCACCTTCAACTGCTGCTCCGCCCATTCCACCGTCGGCGGATCGGCGCGCTCGCCGGCAAGGAACAGCGTGCGGAATTTCGAGAGATCATATTGCCGGATGAATTTGCCTTCCGGATCCTCCTTGCGGATGGCGCGGAAAGCGGTCGGCGCCGTGAAGAAGGCGACCGCCTTGTGCTCGCTGATGACGCGCCAGAACGCGCCGGCATCGGGCGTGCCGACCGGCTTGCCCTCATACATGATCGAGGTCGCGCCATGCAGCAGCGGGCCGTAGACGATATAGCTGTGACCAACCACCCAGCCGATGTCCGAGCCGCACCACCAGACCTCGCCCGGCTTGACGCCATAGAGGTTGAACATCGACCATTTCACCGCGACGAGGTGGCCGCCATTGTCGCGCACCACACCCTTGGGGATGCCCGTCGTGCCCGAGGTGTAGAGGATGTAGAGCGGATCGGTCGCGGCAACAGGCATGCAGGGCGCCTTCTTGCCGTCGTTCAGCGCCTTGCGCCGCAGGCTCGCCCAATCATAGTCGCGTCCCGGGGTCAGGTCGCAGGTGTGCGGCGGACGTTGCAGCACGATGCAGGCCTTCAGCTTCGCGCTCGCGAGCTTGATCGCCTCGTCGAGCAGCGGTTTGTACTGCACAATACGGCCAGGCTCGATACCGCAGCTCGCGGAGAGAATGAGCTTTGGCTGCGCATCGTCGATGCGCGTGGCGAGCTCCTTGGCAGCAAAGCCGCCGAACACCACGGAATGCACCGCGCCGATGCGCGCGCACGCGAGCATCGCGGTCACCGCCTCCGGCACCATCGGCATATAGAGGATGACGCGATCGCCTTTGGCGACACCAAAATCCTGCATGATTGCGGCGAGTGCCTGCACCTCGCTCAAGAGCTCGGCGTAGGTGAATTTGGTGATGCTGGCCGTCAGCGGCGAATCATGGATCAGCGCGACCTGGTCGGCGCGGCCGCGTTCGACATGGCGGTCGAGCGCATTGTAGCAGGTGTTGACCACGCCGCCGGTGAACCAGCGGCCGTAGGTTCCTTGCGTCGCATCGAAGATCCTTTTCGGCGGCTCGATCCAGTCGATCTCCTTGGCCGCCTCGGCCCAGAATCCTTCCGGATCGGCCAGCGAGCGCGCATGGACCTCGTGATAGAGACTCTTGCCCTGGACGTTCATTCCCGCGCTCCCGTTCCCTTTGGCCTGGTCTTGACCTGACGGCAGGAGAAGCGTCCCGCCAGGACCAGGATCAAGTGCCGGCCTTGCTTGACGGGTATTTTCCCGGGAACGGGCCGCGGTTCAAGCCGAAAAGGATGGGCCTTTTGGAGGAGAGGCGTAGAGCTTGCGCGCATCGGCGCTGCGCTCCCTCTTCCGCCTGCGAGGAGGCTGGGGTGCCTCCGCGTCGGGAGGCCTATGGAGGAAGTCTCCAAGAGGGGAAGGCCCTCACCCGCCGCGCTCTGGACGATGCTTCGCACCGCCGGGGACGCGTCGACCTCTTCCGCAAGCGGGAGAGCTAACCGAGCCAGCCGTGCGACTTCGGTTCTTCAGCGCTTCTCAGCTTGCCATCGCATCGAGCCGCTGCAGGCGGTCCTTCATGACCTTCTTCAGATCATAGCCGGGGCGGCCGAAGCTCGCGTTGCGCGTCGTGAGGAAATCGCGCTGGTTTTTGCGCAGGTCGGCCGCGAGACGCGCTGTCGCAGCCCGCAGCACACGCTCGTAGGTCTCAGCGATCTGGCGGTCCAGCACGCCGAGTTGCGGATCGGCACAGATCACCTTCTCGACCTCGCGCGTCGCCGTGGCGCAATCGAACGACGCAGCGTTGCCGGAAGCCGCATTCATCGCACGCAGCGGCTCGGATCCGAATTTCGCGATCTCGGCGATCATGGCGCGGCGGCCGCTCGCGGCATTCTCGTTACTCGGGTCGAGCCGCAGGGCCGTTTCGTAATCGGCCAGCGCCTTCTTGCGTTCACCCATCAACAAGGCTGATTGCCGCGCCGAGGAAGAAGGCGCGCAGCGAAATTTTGGCAAACCAGGGCATTTGCGCGGAAGAATGTGTGCCGCACATGACATAGGGCTCCGTGACGTCGGGTTCTCACCGTTGTCGCGGCTGGCAAAGGATGGGTTCAAATCGGGCGTGCGGAGAGCTGCCCGCACTCCTCGCCCCGCTTGCGGAGAGAGGCGGAGGTCCCGTCAATATCCATCCACACCGTTCAGCCGCTGCAGGCGCTCCTGCATCGCCTTCTTCAGGTCGTACCCTGGCCGGCCGAATCCGGCATTGCGACGCGCGACGTATTCATCCTGCGCGCGCTGGAGCGTCTTGGCTTCACCCGCATTGCGCGCCTCGCGGATCACGCGCTCATTGGCGGCAAAGATCTCCCGGTCGAGATCGGCGAGCTCGCGATTGCCGCAGATCGCCCTTTCCACGGCGCGTCGCGCACGGGCGCAATTGAAGCTTGGCTTGCCGGCGACCGCTATCTGCGCCCCGATCCGCTCGAGCTCGCGCGCCATTGCCTTGTGATTGGCCTTGGCCTTCTCGTGGTTGGGATCAATCTTCAATGCCGCGCCGAAATCCTGCACTGCCTTGGGCCTGTCCCCCTTCTTCAGCCAGAGCTCACCGCGCGCGTTGAAGATGTCGGCGAGACCGGGATCGAGCTGCAAAGCCCGGCTGTCGTCCGCGATCGCACGGTCGATCTGCTCGTGCCGCGCATAAAGCGCGCCCCGCGCGACCAGCGCCTTAATCAGGGCTTCCTTCGCGGTCTTCTCATGCTCGATCACGGCCGCGCAGGCCGTAACCGCCTTGTCCATATCGTCGGCCGCCGCCGCCGCAAGGCATGGCGCGACATCGACCTGCGCCACCGCGACCGGCTCGCCGCCCGTCGCCGCATGGGCCGCGGCGACCGAGAGCGCGCAGAGCAACCCGGCGCCCGACAGTTGAATGAGAAAGGAACGCATGTTCGTCACGATCGGAACGCCTTGCCTTCAATCTTGCCTGGTCGCCCCACTATCCATCATTACGGCCGGATTGGTGCTAGCTTGTGGCGCCGCTCAAATCGGTTTCGGGAATCACCGTGTCGACATTCGAATGGATCATCGTGCTTCTGCTCGGCGCCGTCGGCTTATCGGCGCTGGCGCGGCGGATCAAGGTCCCCTACCCGACCTTCCTCGCCATTGGTGGCGCGCTGATCGCTTTCGTGCCGTCGAGCCCGTCCTGGACGCTGGAGCCGGACCTGGCTTTGGCGCTTTTTGTCGCACCGGTCCTGCTCGATGCCGCGTTCGACACCTCGCTGCGCGATCTGCGCAGCAATTGGGTTCCGGTCTCGACCCTGGTCGTCGCCGCGGTCGGCTTGACCACGGCCGCCGTGGCCTATGTCGCGCACCGGCTGATGCCCGATATGCCCTGGGCTGCCGCGGTCGCGCTCGGCGCCATCGTGGCGCCGCCGGATGCCGCGGCTGCGGTCGCGATCCTCAGCCAGGTGAAGCTGCCCCACCGCATGGTGAAGGTCCTGGAGGGCGAGAGCCTGCTCAACGACGCGACTGCGCTCTTGATCTATCGCATCGCGGTGGGCGCGGTTGCCACCGAGCACCTGACGTGGAGCCAGGTCGCACCGACCATGGCGCTAGCGCTGGTTGGCAGCGTCATCGCTGGCCTGCTCGCGGGCCGCATTGTTCCGCTGTTCATTGAACGGGTGAAAGAGGCACCGAGCGCGATCATCTTGCAGTTCGCCACCACCTTCCTGGTCTGGATCGCCGCCGAGCATCTCGGCCTTTCCGGCATTCTCACCATCGTCGTCTATGCCATGACGATGGCACGCAGGGCGGGGCTGCGCATGCCGGCGCGGCTACGGGTGCCCTCCTATGCGGTGTGGGAGACGATGGTGTTCGTGCTCAACGTGCTCGCCTTCATGCTGATCGGCATGCAGATGCGACCGATCTGGACGCGGCTCGATGCCGACGTACGCTGGGAATATTGCGTCGCCGCCGCCTGGATCCTGCTCACAGTGGTGCTGGTCCGGCTGCTCTGGGTGACGTTCTACCGGACGACGCTCCGCGCGCTGATCGCGCAGCGGATCTATCGCCCGAAGGATCCGAAGCAGGTCGCCTCTGCCAAGGGCGGCCTCATCATCTCCTGGTGCGGCATGCGCGGCCTCGTCACGCTCGCCACCGCTTTTGCCCTGCCGGAACACTTTCCACATCGGGATTTCATCGTCTTCATCGCCTTTGCGGTGGTGCTGGGTTCGCTGGTGATCCAGGGCCTGACGCTGCGGCCGCTGATCCTGGCGTTCGGCCTCAAGGACGACGATCCTGTCGGCATCGAGGTCGCGCGCGGACGCGCGGTCGCCTATCGCGCCGCGCTCGACGCCATCGAGAGCGATCCGTCGGAGGAAGCGGAAATCCTGCGGCTCGAATATCGCGCGATCCTGATGCAGGCGGAAAACGATCCGAACGGCGGCATCGCCAATGGCGAGCTGCCCGCCGATCCCCTGCGCCGCCGCGCCATCGAAGCCGCGCGCAAATCGATCTTCGACCTGCGCGCGACCGAGGTGATCGGCGACGACGCGTTCCACAAGCTTGAGGAAGAGCTCGATCGCGCCGAATTGAGCGCGGGGGGATAGTTTCATCGTCCGGGACAAGCGCGCCCAGAGCGCGCGCGATCCGGGATCTCCGCGCGAGCGCTTGCGCTTGTGCGGGACGACAGTGGGATTGAACCAAACCCCGCCTTGCCAGACTCATTCCAGATGACGACCCTGATCGACGACCGTCGTGTCCGCGCGCGTGATGCGTCGCCAGCACGATATTTCTATCTCCACATGTCGCTCGCTTGCGCGGCCACCGCGTTTTTGGGCTTTGCACCGACCTATTGGGTGCCGCTTGCCAACCGGACATTCTCCGCAAGTCCCGTGATTCATTTTCACGGTCTCTTGTTCTTCACCTGGTCGCTCTATTTCGTGCTTCAGACCTGGCTCGCAGCCTCGGGCCGCGTGGTCAATCACCGCGCACTCGGCATGGCCGGCGTCTCGCTCGCGACCGCGATGACGATCTTCGGCTTCCTGGCCTCCGTGCATGTGATGCAGCATTCCGCCACGCTCGGGCAGGAGGAGGCCGGCATCGCGTTCTCGATCGTCCCGATGAGCGGGATCGCGTTTTTCGCGATGGCATTCGTGCTCGCGATTGTGAACGCTCGGAGGCCCGAGGTCCACAAGCGCCTGATGCTGCTCGCGGCGGTGTCAATTCTGGATGCCGCGATCGCGCGCTGGTTCCTCACCTTCCTCGCGCCTCCAGGACCACCGGGCCCGCCGCCGGTGCCCGTCACCATCGCGCCGGCCGCCGTCGCCTCGCTCCTGCTCGTCGTCGCCATGGTGCGCGACTGGCGCACCATGGCGCGCGTGCATCCCGTCTACATCTACGGCACGCTCGCACTGCTGGCGGTGAAGGTGCTGAACTGGCCGGTCAGCGAGACGGCGGCCTGGCACGCGTTTGCCGCCGGGATTCTGGCGCTGGCACAGTAGGTCGCTCTAACCTCCGCTGTCGTCCCGGATGAGCGAAGCGCAGATCCGGCACGACGGCGGCGCCTAGGCCCCCGCCTTGCAGGTGATCCCGCCGTCAACCACGAGCTCGATCCCCGTCACGTATTTCGACTCGTCTGACGCCAGGAACAGCGCTGCGTTGGCGACGTCGAAGGCGTCGCCCATGTGGCCCATCGGCACCTGCGCATCGCGCGCGCGCCACATCGCCTCGACGTCGCCCTTGGCATAGCTCGCGGCAAGCCCGGCAGAGTGCTCGACCATCGGCGTCTTCATCAGGCCCGGCAGGATCGCATTGACCCGCACATGATGGCGCGCGAACTCGATCGCGGTGGTGCGCGTCATCTGGTTCATCGCCGCCTTCGAGGCGCCGTAGGTGACGTAGGAGATGCCCATGTGGCGGATCGAGGCGATCGAGGAGATGTTGATGATCGAGCCGCCACCCTGCTTCACCATCACGGGAATGACGTGCTTCATGGCGAAATAGGCGCTCTTGAGGTTGACGCTGAAGACACGATCCCAGCTCTCCTCGCTCACCTCGACCACGCTGCCCATCTCGGCGATGCCGACATTGTTGTCGAGCACGTCGATGCGGCCATGGGCCTTCAGACACGCCGCCACCATCGCCTCGATCTCGGCAGGCCGCGAGACGTCGGCCGTGAATGCCATCGCCTTGCCGCCTTCGTCATTGATGATCTTCGCGGTCTCCTCGGCCGCCGCACCGTTGCGATCGACGCAAAACACCTGCGCGCCCTCGCGCGCAAAGGTCACCGCGGTCGCCTTGCCGTTGCCCCAGCCGGGTCCAATCGAGCCGGCGCCCACCACCATGGCAACCTTGCCGTTGAGCCGATCCATTGTGATCTCCCTTATTTCTCTTGTTGTTCGCAGATGCTCATTTTGGTGACGTTAGCACCGATCGGATGGCCGACAATCTCCGACAATGTCCGGCACTTTCCAGCATGGCACAGCCGCCACTCCCCCGCCGTGCCCGAATTACCCAGCACGACCTCCGGCACCGGCGCGCGGTTCGGTTGCCACTGAAACCAGCCGTCGATCAGCCGCGCCTCGGGCGGCGGCTCCATACCGGGGCCAGTGCCCTTGACGCGGGCCTGCACCAATTCGAGGCCGGCGGGCGTGGCCCGCCAGTCTTCCTGCCATTCGACCTTCGCGATCGAATGCGTCCAGGCCAACGTGAAGGCGGACAGCGCCAGCGCCTTGACGCCGCCTGCCGTTGCCAAGCAGAGGCTCACACCGCCTCGACCGCCGCCGGCGGACGCCGGCGCCATTGCCACAGCACGAGCGCCGCGGAGAGCACGAAGCCGGCCGTGTCGCTGAACGGGAATTCACCGAGCAGGCAGAACGCGGCGCCGAGCGCGACCAGCCGCTCGACCAGCGTCAGCCGCGTGAACAGGAAGCCGATCGCGACCATGCCGAACAGCGCGATCGCCACCAGCGCCTTGAAGCTCGCGAGTGCCACCGCGCCGTAGAAGCCGAGCTTGGCCGCCATGGGATCGCCGGCCTGCAGCATCAGCGCAGGCGAATAGACGAAGATGAAGGGGATGACGTAACCGGCGAGCGCGATGCGCATCGCCTCCCAGCCGATCTTGTCCGGGTTCTCCTTCGCGATCGGCGCCGCCGCGAGTGCGGCGAGCGCCACCGGCGGCGAGAGGTCGGCCATGATGCCGTAATAGAACGCGAACATGTGGCTCGCGATCAGGGGAACGCCGAGCTTGGCGAGCGCCGGCGCGGCGAGCGCGGCGGTGATGATGTAGGTCGGGATGGTCGGGATGCCGGTGCCGAGCAGAATCGACAGCAGCATGGTCATGATCAACGCCAAGAACAGGCTCTTCTCGCCGAGGCCAATCACCCAGCCGCCGAAGATGGTGCCGACACCGGTCTGCGACATCATGCCGATGATGACGCCGACGATAGCGCAGGCCATGCCGACGGTGATGGCGGATTTGGCGCTCTCGGCCAAGGAATCGCGGCAGGCGCGCAACGCCGCAAAGCCGCCGCGCACGAACGCCGCGATCACGATGAGCCCGACCACGACGCAAGCAACCGGCACGATCTGGAGGCCGTCGCGCGACAGCGCGGCGACGACCAGCGCGAGGCCGATCCAGAAGATGTAGCGAATGACCGTCGCGGACACGCCGGCCGTGATGCTGGTCCCCAGGATCAGCGCCACCGTCAGCGCAAGGCCCATGCTGCCGGCATAGAGCGGCGTAAAGCCTTCGAACAGCATGTAGACGAGGGCGGCGAGCGGCAACACGAGATACCAGCGCGTCACCAGCGCCTTCCAGGCGCTCGGGATCTCCGAGCGCTTCATGCCGACGAGCCCGTGCTTGCCGGCTTCCAGATGCACCATCCAGAACGCTGAGGCGAAATAGAGGATCGCAGGGATTGCCGCCGCCTTCACGATCTCCGAATATTGCACGCCGAGCGTCTCGGCCATGATGAAGGCAACCGCACCCATCACTGGCGGCATGATCTGTCCGCCCATCGAGGCCGTCGCCTCGACGCCCGCCGCGAACGCGCGGCGGTAGCCGAACCTGATCATCAAGGGGATCGTGAACTGGCCAACCGTAACGACGTTGGCAACGCCGGAGCCGGAGATCGTGCCCATCATGCCCGAGGCGAACACAGCGACCTTGGCAGGTCCGCCGCGGGTGCGGCCGAACAGGCCGAGCGAGACGTCGGTGAAGAGCTGGATCATGCCGGCGCGCTCCAGGAAGGAGCCGAACAGGATGAACAGAAAGATGTAGGTCGCCGAGACGTAGATCGGCACGCCGTAAAAGCCTTCCGTGCCGAACGACAGATGCGTGACGATCTGGTCGAAATCATAGCCGCGATGGTTGAGCGGCGACGGCAGATATTGGCCGAAGAACCAGTAGACGAGACAGGCGCCGCACATCAGCGGCAGCGCCGCGCCCATCAGCCGCCGCGTGCCCTCGAAGATCAGCACGGCCAGCAGCGTGCCAACGACGAGATCAAGCCGCGTCGGATCGCCGTCACGGGCGATCAGGTCAGCATAGAAGATCCATTGATAGAGCCCGCAGAAGAAGCCGGCGCCGCCGATCACCCAACCGAGCGCACGGCCGAAATTGCTCTTCGCGGTGAAATTGCCGATCAGGCCGAAGGTAAGCAGCACGAGGAAGCCGACATGGACGCCGCGCACCACCTGGCTCGGCAGATAGTTGAAGGCGGCGACATAGAGCTGGAAGGTGGCAAACGCGATCCCGATCCAGTAGGCGAGATGGCCCCACCAGCCCGGACCAAAGCCTTCCGGAAAGCCGTGCTCGAAATTGTCGAACTCGACCTTGATGGGCGCAGCTTCGGTGCCCTCTGCCTGCAACATCGATATGTCCCCGCGCCCTGAAATCGTCATGCCCGGGCTTGCCCCGGGCATCCATCGAAAGATGAGTCCTGGTGGATGGATGGCCGGGTCAAGCCCGGCCATGACACCTGTATTACTTGATCAGCCCCTTTTCCTTGTAGTAGCGGATCGCGCCGGGATGCAGCGGAACCGGGCTGCCGCTGGCGGCCGTCTCGAGCTTGATCTCCTTGCCGGCTGCATGCGCGTTGGCGAGCTCGGGCAGCGACTCGTAGACCAGTTTGGTCATCTGATAGGCGAGATCGTCCGACACCGCCGAACTGGTCACGAGGTAGTTCACGACGGCAGCCGTCGGCACGTCCTTGTCCTGCCCGGTATAGGTGTTGGCCGGAATGATCGCGGAGATGAAGGGCGGGCCGATCTTGTCGACGGTCTCCTTCGGCACCGACACCACCGTGATCGGGCTTGAGGTCGACAGGTCCTTCAGCGAGGCGACGCCGAGGCCGGCCGATTGCAGCGTCGCAGCGAGCTGGCGGTTCTTCATGAGATCGACGGATTCGGCGAAGGGCAGATATTCGACCTTGCCGAGATCCTTGTAGCTCATGCCGGCGGCGGCGAGGATCGCGCGGGAATTGAGCTCGGTGCCGGACTTGGGCGCGCCGACCGAGAGGCTCTTGCCCTTGAGGTCGGCGAGTGTCTTGATGCCGGACTCAGTGGTCGCAACGATCTGGATGTAGTTCGGATAGATCGCGCCAATGGTCCTGAGCTTGTCGAGCTTAGTCTTGAAGCCCGCCTCCTCCTCGCCGTTCCAGGCGGCTTTGAGCGAGTCACCCAGCGTGAAGGCGAGCTCGCCGCGGCCCTGCTGCAGCAGGATGAGGTTCTCGACCGACGCTTTGGTGGCCTGCACCTGCGTCTTCACATTCGGAATCTTGTCGCCGTAGATCTTTCCGATCGCGACCCCGAGCGGATAGTAGACGCCGGAGGTGCCGCCGGTCAGCACATTGATGAAGGATTGCGCCTGAGCGCAAGGTGCCGACGCCGCCAGAGCAAGAGCCGCGGCCACGCCGAAGAACGTCCGTTTCATGGTTGTTGTACTCCCCAAACCGGCGGCGAAATTGGCCGGATGAAGGGGGCGGGTCAACCCATCCAAAAGGCAAAACAGGACTGCGGTAAACGGCCGTTCCGGCTCGATTTTTTGGGGGAACCCGGCGGGTGCGGCGAGGTGGCGCAGCGCTCACCTCTCCGCTCGCGGAGAAGTCGCGAGGCTCGCTCCTCTAGCGGGATTGCCCCCACCGCGAATGCCCCTCTCCCCAATACTCCCCCGCAAGCAGGAGGGAGCGCACCCTCACTGGAACGTCATGTCCAGGCACTTGGAGATATCGGAGCCGAGGCCGGAGGAGATGATGATGCAGCCGCGCACCTTTTGCGCGCTGGCATCGGCGGCCCAGACCGAATAGCCGCCGGGGCCGAAGAACGAGTTGGTGTTCGGCGGCTCGGTCTCGGTGGCGTCGAAATCGTATTTGCCGTCGGTCTCGAAGATGCGCGGCTTCCTGGTGCAGCCGCCGTCGGTCTGGACGTTGATGACTTCCTTGTTGTCGCGGGTCAGCGCCAGCGAGACCTGGCAGCGGAAATATTCCGAGGTCTTGGTGTTGAACAGATAGGTGTAAGACTTGCAGGTCGCGGTGTTCAGCTTGCCGGGGGCAAGGCCGCGGCTGCACGAAATGCGCTGGTTGTGGCTGAGCTGGTAATCATCGGCCCGGGCGGCCGGTGCCAGCGCCGTCAGTGACAATGCAGCAGCCCAGCAGAGTTTAATCACATGGCGCATCCGAATCATCCCCACCCATAATTTGTCGAGTTGCGTTCTAGACGGAAAGCGGAACATAGTCGCGAGGGGACGAAGGGAAAATCACAAACCGCTGGGCGAGACGTGATGCGCTGCGGCGCTTTCGCGAATTGACCCGGAAATACCGTTCGTGATTTGTTCAAACCCGGAATGTCCCGACGGTGGGAGGATGGGAATGACGGGATTTTCAACCAAGTCATTTGCAATCGCAGTCGCGCTCGGCGCCGTTGCCGCGCCCGCACTGGCGCAGACCGCGGCAACGCCGTGGGAGCTCAAGCCCGACACGGGCTACGCCTACGACAAGGAGGGCAAGACCTATTCCTACAAGATGGGCACCAGCAATGCCGGCGAGCTGCTGAAGGGCGCCAAGAAAGTGCCGAAGGGGACGCTGTTCTTCATCGGCCACAACGGCCAGCTCTACATGCGCACCGGCCCATATCTCGAAGGCGACGGCAAGTTCAAGTTCGGGCCGGATCAGTAGGGTTTGACCTCGCGGCGATAGCGGCGCCACACGCTCGGCGTCATCGTCCGCGAAGGCGGACGATCGAGTATTCCAGAGGCCGTTGTAATTGAATCGAGGGGGGCCGCGGCATTCTGGATGCCCCGGTCAAGCCGGGGCATGACAGCGGAGGATGTAGCTGCCGTAGGTGGGCAAAGGCGCCTTAGCGCCGTGCCCACCATTGGTCAGCGCATTCCGGTCGAGAATGGTGGGTACGCTTCGCTTGCCTAACCTACGACAGCGCTAACTAAAACGCCCCCGCCAGCTCCGTTGCGCCGGCTTTGCTGCTGTTCGAGTCCATGCGCTCATCCGTCACCGCCAGCAACTTCGCCACCGTGTTGTGGCGGATCGCGACCGGGTTGCGCTCGTAGCCGCCGCGCTGGAAGAAGTTCGAGGTCGGCACCTGTTCGCGCAGCGCCTGCGGCATCGTCACCATGTCGAGGCCGGTGCCGTCGCCGGTGAGGTTCATCATCTCGAGCTCGGCCGCGGTGAGCGGCCGGGTGTAGCCCTTGGCCCGCGCGAACAGCACCGAGGTCAGGAGCTTGTGGGTCTGGAGCATCGGGCCGACATCGACGTCGAGCACCATGGCATGCATGGCCCAGCCCTGGGCGGTGTTGCCGATCTTCTCGTGCTCGGACCAGGTGTCGGGCACCGACTTCGCATGCGCCACCATTTTCTTCAGTACCGCGAGCTTGTGCTCGAGCGCCTGGCGCGCCGGCCCCGAGCTGCGCGCCACCTTCTCCGAAAGCGCACGGATGAATTCATGGCCCTGCTCGGCCAAGAGCTCGACGCTGTTGGTGGTGAGCAATTGGTTGTAGCCCATCGCGGTCGAGATCGCGCGCTTGCCACCATGCTCGATTCCCGCCTGCACGTCGTAACTGCCGGTGCCGCCGGTCTCGAACGAATAGACCCGCACGGCCTGCTCCCGCGTCAGCCCCGAGGCGAGCGCGTAGCGCGCATAGGCTCGCTTGAACTCGACCTCGTTGGTCGGGCGCTGCGGCGTGAACTGGTAGAGCTCCTGCGCTGCGCGCAGGAAATCAGCGACCACCGGAATGGGCTTTCGTGGCGGGCGCTCCGGCGTTTCCTCCGGCTCCGGGTTCACCGGCCGCTTCGGCCCGTTGTAGAGCGGCGGATGCTCCAGCACGTAATCGTCGAGCGTGATCTGTTGTCCGCTGCGCCGCTTGGCGTTGCGGGTGCGGCGCTTCTCCGAAATCTGGCTCCAATAGGCGCCCGCTTGGGCGTCGAAGGCGGCCCGCGCCGCCTGATATTCCGCGAGCTTGCGGCGATATTCGAGCACAGCCGGCGAGGCCCCACCCTGCGCAAAAAACTGCGACAGGAGCTGAGCGTTGGCATTGCTGACGGCGGGCGGAAGCGCGTCGCCGCCGCGCGCGGCGGGCGCGAGCAGCACGAGCGCGAATGGAACCAGCGTCAGGGCGCGTCGAATCGGTGGGTGATGCATGCTGCCCCTCTTAGCAGGCATCCGGTAACCGTCACGTTAACGTGCCGTTTACCATCGTCATTTCCAGGCGAACACTGGCTGTTCCAGCTCAGTCACGCGTGTGTGCCGACCCGCCAGCACCTCGCGGAACTGGTAGATCAGCGCCGCCGTCGGTGCGTGGATCAGGCTCGCCTGATGATGGAAGCGAATCACGCGTCGCCCGCTTTCGGGGATCGCGACGAAGTCGAAAGCGTTCTCGCGCTCGATCGTGGCGAGCGCGACGCGATGGACGGACGCGACCTCGTCCGGGTTCGGCCTGATCACGGCGCTATCCGACGCCCAGACCACGACCGGCGTGATCAGATAGCCGGAGCGTGTCGGATAATCGTCGAGCGTGCCGAGCACGTCCGTGCTGTTGAGGCGGAGGCCAAGCTCCTCGTCGAGCTCGCGCAGCGCCGCCTCGACCGACGTTTCGCCGGGATCGCAACGTCCGCCCGGCAAGGCCCATTGGCCGCGATGGGCACGCAGATGCGATGCGCGCAGCGTCAGCAGCAACGCAGTGTCATCGCCCTCGCCTGCCGCAATCAGCGCAACTGCCACCGCGGCACGCTTCAATGCCGCCGGCGCTTCTTCCTCAGGCAGGCGCGCGAAGGCCGCGCAGGCGGCGGCGATATTCCGTCGTGTGGCATCGTCGAACGGTCTCATGATGCTTGACTACACCACGTCCGGCCTCGATGAAATGAGATCGCAAGGTCCGCACAGGAATGGACGACGACATGACCAACAAGGCCGCCGCAAGGCTGAAATCAGAGGGCTGGACCATTCTCGAGACCACCGGCTTCATGCACCTGATCGGCCCCTTGTGGGAGCGCAAGGTCGAGGGCCATTACGAGTTCGCACTCGCCACCGAAGACAAGCACCACAACCGCCGCGGCATGGTCCAGGGCGGCGTGATGATGACCTTCGCCGACCGCACCTGTGGTATGACCGCCCGCTACGTCTCCGGTAAGGAGTTCATGGCGACGGTGCAGCTCGACACCCATTTCGTCGAGGCCGGCCAGATCGGCGACATCCTGATCTCCCGCCCGCGCGTCGTGCGCGCGACGCGCAGCCTGATCTTCATGAGCACCGAGGTCTCGGTGGATGACCGCTGCATCGTGATGGCCAATGGCGTGTTCAAGTTCTTGACGGGACCGGGGTAAATTCCACACCCACAACTGTCATTCCCCGCGAAGGCGGGAATCCAGCACGCCGCGGCCTCTCAATCAATCACAACTGTCTCGGCGTACTGGATCGCCCGCCTTCGCGGGCGATGACACTGAATATAAGGCACAAGCGTACCCACCGTCATTGCGAGCGCAGCGAAGCAATCCAGAATCCCTCCGCAGACACATCTCTGGATTGCTTCGCTGCACTCGCAATGACCGGCGTTGCTGGCTATGCTGCCCTCCACCAATATCGAGGACAGCTCATGCAATACCGCCAGCTCGGCCGCAGCGGCCTGAAAGTGTCGCCGATTTGTCTGGGCACCATGATGTTCGGCGGGCCGACGGATGAAGCCGCGTCCAAGCAGATCATCGCGAAGGCATTCGATGCCGGGATCAATTTCATCGACACCGCAGATGCCTATGCGAAGGGCGCATCCGAACAGGTCGTCGGACGCGCGATTGCCCACAATCGTCACGCCTGGGTGCTCGCCACAAAACTCGCCAATCGCATGAACCATGATATGGGAGACGATCCCAATCGCGGCGGGCTGTCGCGGCGCTGGGTGTTGCAGGCAGCGGACGAGAGCTTGGCGCGGCTCGGCACCGACCACATCGACATCTACTATTTGCACAAGGAAGACCATGCGACGCCGCTGGAGGAGACGGTGCGCGCGATGGGCGACCTGATCCGCGCGGGCAAGGTGCGCTATTTCGGCGTGTCGAACTACCGCGCCTGGCGCGTCGCCGAGATCTGCAACATCTGCGACCGGCTCGGCATCGACCGGCCCGCGGTGAGTCAGCCCTATTACAACGCGATGAACCGCATGCCGGAGGTCGAGCATTTTCCGGCCTGCGCCTATTACGGTCTCGGCATCGTGCCCTACAGTCCCTTGGCGCGCGGCGTACTCACCGGCAAATACAAGCCCGATGCGCCCCCGGACAAGGAGACGCGCGCGGGCCGCAGCGACACCCGCATGATGCAGACCGAGTGGCGGCCGGAATCGCTCCAGCTCGCCCAAGAGATCAAGCATCACGCGGAGAACAAGGGCATCACCGCCGGCCAGTTCGCGGTCGCCTGGGTGCTGAACTCCGCTTTCGTGACCTCCATCATCGCCGGCCCCCGCACGGAAGAACAGTGGAACGACTACATCCGCGCGCTCGACTATCGCTTCACCGCAGAGGACGAGGCACTGATCGACCGGCTGGTCGTGCCGGGCCATCCCTCGACGCCAGGCTACAACGATCCCGCCTATCCGATCGAAGGACGCCGGGCGCGGACGGCTTGAACTGTGGAGACGACCATGGCTCACGAAGACCGCTACGGCCTGCCGCTCTCCACCACATCCGATGCGGCAGCCTCCGCCTATCGCGAGGGCGTCGACCTCATGCTCTCGGGGTGGACCGGCACGGCAGAGGCGCTGGACCGCGCGATTGCGACTGACCCGGATTTCGCGCTGGCCCATATCGCCCGCGCCCGCGTGCACGCGTTCTACCAGCAGGGCGATCTCGCGCGCGGCAAGGCGGCGATCGCGCGCGAGCTCGTCGCCAAACGCGGCACCGAACGCGAGCGCTCCCATGTCGAGACACTGGCGTTGGCGATCGCGGGACGGCTGCCCGAGGCGATCGCCGCGATGCGCAAGCACGTCGAGACATGGCCGCGCGATGCATTGGTGCTGTCGCTGCCGCTCGGCGCCTTCGGTCTGTTCGCCTTCTCCGGCATGGCCGATCATGACCGCGCCCGGCATGAGCTCTGCGAGCGCGTCGCGCAGCACTATGGCGAGGATTGGTGGTTTCTCACCATGTATGGCTGGGCGATGACGGAGAACGGCGACGTCCCCCGCGGCCGCGACGTTACCGAGCGCGGCTTCGAACTGCGCCGGGCGAACGCCCATGCCGCGCATGCCGTGCTGCATGCGATGTTCGAGGACGGCTCGATCGAGGCGGCCGATCGTCTCGTTGACGATTGGATCCCGTGTTACGACCGCGCCGGAATTTTGCACGGTCACATCCGCTGGCACCAGGCCCTCGGCGCGCTGGAGCACGGCGATGCAGCCCGGGCGCTGTCGATCTATGCCGACGTGCTTCAGCCGTCGGTCACGCAGGCGCCGCCGCTCAACGTCATCACGGACGCCGCATCGCTGTTGTGGCGCCTCTCGACCTACGGCCACACCGTACCGAAGGCGCTCTGGCTCGATGCCGATGCCACCGCGCAAGAGCTGTTTTCGAAGTCGAGCCTGCCTTTCGCCGACGTCCACATGGCACTGTTCGCCGCCGCAACGCAGAATCACGAGGCGCTTGCCGCGCGCCTTGCGGCGATCGAACAGCGGCTCGCGGACGGCAAGCTGCCGGCCGGCCCGGTGGTGCCCGCGATCTGCCGCGCGCTTCTGGCCTTTGCGGATGAGGATTACACGGCGTGCGCGCAAACGCTCGGGCCGGTGCTGGCTGACGTCGTGCGCATCGGCGGCAGCCACGCCCAGCGCGAATTGATCGAGGACACCTACCTCGTCGCGCTGATGCGCAGCGGTGAACTCTCCCGCGCCCGCGCCCTGCTCGACGCCCGCCTGCACCGCCGGCCATCCTTGCGCGACAGGCGTTGGCAGGCGGCGATGGGCTAGCTCTGCCACCAAAAAAACACTAGCCTGACGGCAAGTGCCGGCTGGGACAGGCTGGGCGATTTCGACGAATCGCCGTCGGGGTGACGCGGTGGTATTCCAGATGGGTCGGGCAAGGCACACGGGATCGCAGCCAATTTGCGGTTCGATGGTTATCGGACGGAGCTTTTCCCTGGTTCTCTGGCATATGAGCCTTCCGATGCGCCTCCGCCGGCCGGTCCTCGGTGCCGCCCTCATTGCCCTAGCAAGCCCTTGCTTTGCCGAGTCTTCTGCTCCCATTCCTGTCAAAAATCCGCTTGAGCAGCAGAACGCCTTCATTGACCTGCTGGCGCTGATGTCGGGCAAGTGCAAGACGCTCAAAGTCGCCGGGCGCACCTATGCCTGCAAGACGATCGCCTACGCCCATGGCGACAAGGGCCGGGTCAATTTCGCGGTCGCGGTCGACGATCCCACCGACGCAAATCACGTGGTGTCGTTCTCGGGCGAGAACGGCAAACGCGCCGACGACAATTCCTACGAGCTGCCGATCGACCGCATGCTGCTCAACTCCAAGGACCGTCCCAAGGTCGACGGCCTGCCGGTGCCGTCCGAGCAGACCTCCACCGGAATCTGCCGCCAGACCGGCAATTTCGCCGCCAGGAAGGTGAACGACGTCACCTGCTCCGCCACCGACAGCGAAGGCCGGCGCTACGAGCTCTTGTTCGTCTCCGACGGCACGCCGGTCAGCGTGCGCCGCATCCGGCAATCGGCGCCGTCGATCCAGGATCCGTTCAAGTAGCATCCTCTGTTGGCGTCAGCGTGTATGATCGCGGCCATGCTCCGGAGCGACCCATGATGCGCGATCGTCTGTTTCTGCTGCGCCCCGATTTCGAGGACCCGGCCTTTCCGGGCCGGCGCTTCTACTGTTGGCATTGCGCGCTGATCGAGGGCGTGCTGGCCTCCTTCCCGCTGGCGGCCGAACAGCTCGACGTCGCGCGCATTGCGTGGCCGCGCCCGCGACAGGCCGTGATCACGCTGGTCGGCGAAGAGAATCAATCGCTGCCGCTGCTTGTGCTCGCGATTGGGGCAACTTCGCCGCACCAGACCGGCAGCCATCATGGCCGCGCCTTCATCGCCGACAAGGACGCGATCCTCGCCGCGCTCTCCGAGCGCCACGGCTTTCCCGATCCGCATCCGTGAGGGACGTCCGAGCTGGTGGCCTCATTCGGGCGGCATGATGGCAGCGGCACAACAACGCCTACCTTGCGACAATAAATCCGACGACACGCGATCATTCGCGCGAACCGGACGTCACACGCTGCGTCGTTTCGACGCCCGCTCTGGCGGGAACGCGCTGCATGCTCATCTGTTGTCACACGACATTCAACCGGAGTGATGACATGAAGTACCTCTTTGTCGCGATCGCGATCGGTGCTGCGGCGCTTGCCGGCGGATCGGCGGCGAACGCGGCCGATAATTCGAGCGCGAAGCAGAACGCGCAGGACAGCCGATCGACCGACATCAGCGCGCAGCATAGGCACTATTATCACGGCCACCGGCACCATCATCACTGGCGTCATCACCACCATGGCCATTATCGCCCCCATTACCGGAGCTACGGCTATTACCCGCGGCACCACGGCTATTATGGCGGCGGCCCGTACGGATATTACGGCGGTGGTCCCGGCGTAACTTTTAGCTTCGGCGGCGGACGCTGGTGAGACAAATGGCCCGCAGAGATGCGGGCCTTCTTTCTTAGCTCCGCAAGATCACCCCTGCCGTCTCCAGGCCGCTCGTCAGTGCCGCTTCGACCGTGCCCATATCGCGGCCGCGATAGAGCGCTTCGCCGGACAACAGCACCAAGCCGTCGGCGCGGGCGAGTATCGCTTGCGCCTCGCGCGTCCGTGGCGTGGCCCAGGAATAGGCGCCGCGGGCAAAGGGATCGTGCGCCCAATTGCTCGCGGCCGCCGCCACGAGATCGCGCGCGATGTCCTCGCGTGACCGCTTGAAGATGGCGGCGAGCGAATCGAGCCCGGCCTCGATCAGTCCTTTCGAATCGAGATGCGACAGCGCCGCCGTCCGTGGACCGCCGAACCAGCCGGTGAGCAGGGGATGCTGGTCAGGATATCGCGTCCACCACACCGGAATCGCTTCGTCGGACAGCAGGAAGGTCATGTCGGCGAGGTCGTCTTGTCGGTCGCGCCACCATGGCCGCGCGAAGCGGAGCAGGATCTTGATGACGTTGCCGAAGGCGATGTCGTCGGCGGCAGCAAGCCTCGCGCTCACGCTCGCCGGCAGCGCGATCTCGCGCAGCAGCGGCAGCGGCACGGTGAGGATCGCCCGGTCGCAGGCAAGCCCATCACCGCCGGCGCAGCGAACCGCTACGGCGCCGCCCTCTTCCACGATCGCCAACACGGCGCAACCGAGCCGGATCGCAACGCCGCAGGCGCGGCACTCGGCCGCCAGAAAATCGATCAGCGCGCCATAGCCACCATTGATGCGCGCCTGCGGCGAGTGACCGCCATCCATCCACTCCTCGCGCAACGCCAGTGTCGAAGCACGCTCGGGGTCTGCCGCGTCATAGCCCTCGACCATCCGCTCGATCGAATGGCGCAGCCGCGTATAGTCCTCCCCGGCAAAATGGCGGCGCAGGAAATCGGCCACAGTCAGATCGTCCTTCAAGTCCCGCAGCGCGGCTTGCAGCTCCGCCTCATGCGGATCGTGGCGGTCCTCACGCGAGAGGCTTGCGCCGTCAAAGCTCCATTGCGTGCCTTCGATCTCCTGAAGGGACAGCCCGGCTTCGCGCAGCAAAGCCCGCGTGACCGGCGCCTCGCCATGGACGAACTCGGCTCCGCCGTCGGCGGGATAGCCGAATTGCAATGCCGGCAGCGGATTGATGCGCCCGCCGCAGCGCTCGCGCGCCTCCAGGATGGTCACGCGTCTGCCCGCACGCGCCAGCTCCCGCGCTGCCATCAGGCCGGCGGCGCCGGCGCCGACGATGACGATGTGCTCCGATGATTCCGACATGCCGGCGCTTACTTGGCCACGGCCTGCGGCTCGTTCTGGATCAGATAGCGCAGCAGCAGGACACCGCCGCCGAGCTCCCGCGTGCTCTCCAGCGTCATCGCCATGATGGGCGCGCGCTTGTCGCTGTCCGCAGCCGTCGAGTCGAACACGAAGGGCGCACCGCTCGCGCCATCCACTGCTGGGCTGAGGATCAGATTGAATTCGTCGATGAGACCCGCGCGCAGGAACGCGCCATTGGCGACACCGCCGCCCTCGACCAGCAGACGCTTCACGCCGAGCTCACGGCTGAGGATGTCCAGCGTCAGCGCCAGATCGATCTCGGACTTGCCGGCGAAGACGTAGGACACCCCCTCGCCGCGCAGCCCTGCGAGATGCGAATCCGGCACGCTTTCGGCTAGCACGACGACAATTGGATCCCCGCCGATGTCGGCGCGGCCCCAGCCGATCTTGCCCTGCGCATCGAGCACGACCCCAAAGCTTTTCGCATCGCGTCGTGCGAACCAGTTCTCGCGCGGAAATTTCTCGCTCGTCGCGGTCGGATACGGCTTGCCCTTGGCGAATTCCGAGCCAGTAACGCGGCCGATCACCCAGGCGTCGCCGCCGAGCTCGTCATGGATTTTCTCGAACCAGTCCGTGCCCGCACCCTTCGGACGCCAGCGGCTGGGATGCGTGCGGCCATCCAGGCTGGCGTGCATCAGGCAGATGACATAAGGCTTCATGTGATACTCCGGTCTCAGGCCGCCGATCCGCCAGCCAAGGCGCGCTGCTCCGGCCCCTCCGCCTTCGGATTGACGTCGATGCCCTTGTCCGCCTGCCAGCTGCCGGCGAGACGGCGGAGCGGACCGAGATTGGCAAGGCCGTCGGGCGAAACGTCCTCGGGCTCGGTGAAGATGTCGGCGGCAAGAGGGAGCACGGGGGCCTCGCGGGATTGCGAGGAGCAGCAATAGCACGGAGGCGGGAACGCGGCTCGTGCTCAAGTCTCACAATTGCGAATGGACATAGGCGCCACGCGCAGACGGTTGTTGGAAGGACCTTGCCAAGTGAGCGAAGTGGAGCTGAGCCTCCTCAGCCTTAAGCTTTGGTTGGGGCAAAGCTCAATTCTTCAGCTGACGACATCCGTGTGACCACGGAGGTCGGCTGGAAGCGATACCTTTGGTCATCTGTCCCGGCCTCTCACATCGCGCGTGCCAGAACGATCGTGCCGGACAGGATGAGGACCGCGCCCGCCGCATAACTCAATCGCCGGCCGAGCGGCAGCAGTTTCTCAGCGGCGACATAGAGCGCAATGCCGACGACCCAGGCTAGATTCATCGCGCCGCCGACGAACAGCAATGCCATCAGAAACCAGCAGCAGCCGACGCAATAGCTGCCGTGGCGAAGTCCCATCCGCAAAGCTCCGCGCGTGCCGGGCCGCCAATGCCGGCTGAGAAACAGCAGCGGGCTCTCGCAGTAGCGCAGGCACGCATGTTTGAGCGGCGTGAACTGGTAGAGGCCTGCGGCAAGCAGAATGCTGCCGCCGAAGATTGCGCTGGTGCTGGTCATCGCCATCGACAGCAATCCCAAGCGTTCCAACACCGATTGCGCCAGGACCGCAACGACACTGAACCCCGCCCATGTCACGAGATAACCGGCGAGAAAGATCCAGGCATCGATTGCGGCCCGGGATGCAGTCTCCTGCTTGCGCTTGACGGTCGCATACAAGAGAACGGTGGGCGCCGCGCTCGGCGCCATCATCGCGATCATCATCACCCACCACATCACGAACAGCAGCGCAGCGTAGAGTGGCGTCCACGGCATTGGCGCCATGTCCGGCATGGCGGTCATCATCTCGGTGTCCATGCCGGCGCCCCCCGCGAGATAGGCCCAGGCGAGCGCCGCCACTGTGGCGGTCCCGATTGCGACGATCAGCCGGTCGCGCTGAAGTAGGCGTTCCAGCATCAAGCGCCCCCGCATGGACTTTTCCAGGATCGCGATGAGGAGCCGACACCGAGGCCTCGTCTCGATGTCAGCGCCGCATCATGCCGCAATGCCCTCGGGCGTTTGCACGACATTGGCGAGCGAGCTGTGCGTGCCCTGGGTCTCGAACGGGATCGCACCGGTCGAGCGGATGTTGGCGGACGCGATCTCGGCAGCCCTGTGCTCGAATCCCTCGGGCATCACCACCTGGATGCGGTGCGGATCACCCGTCACCGGATTCCTGATCGGCTCGACGTCGGTCTCGAGCACGCCCGTGGCGACGAGTTTTGCGACGCGGCCGTCCTTGTCGAAGGAAAATTCGAAGGGGGCGAAAATCGGATCGTGGATCTTGGTGACGATGAGGCTGACAATCTGAAAAAGCGTACCCTCGGCCGAATGTTTGCCTGAAAAGATATTGAACAACGCCTGGCGCTGTTCCGGCGCGGCGCGTTCGTCGATGATGGGCTGGATTGTCCCGTTGCCTTCATGCAGCGGGCCGGGGAAATCGACCGTGATCGCGAAGCACAGACCGTCGAGCCTGGTTCCTTCGAAATGTCCTTTGGCGATCCGCATGCCGAACATTCCCTTGCAATAGCCCTTGGTCGGCGGCGCATTGAAATCGCAGGGGCAGCCAAACGCGCAGGTGCAATTCTTCATCCATTCGCCTTCGAGACGCCAGTCCGATGCAGCCATGGCACATCTCCCAATGTGAGCGAGGGACGCGGCAGCCGTAGACGAATTTTTTCAGCGTTATGTCGAAGCCTTGCGAGAAAGTGCGAGCGGGATCGAATCCGATCAGAAGGCCGGCATCGCGGGAAAGTCTGTGGCTAGCTGCCATTTACCGTCCTATGGCCAAGAGCATATCAGCTGCAGCCGGGCGCGTACAGCGAACGGATGCGGCAGAGCAGCCGGCTCTTGAGACGTCGAACTGCCACCTTTCAGGCCATCTGCAGCGATGCTGGCTCAGTGCCGCATTGAAGTGGCCCGGCGGAGGTGGCGCTCATTTGCGCAACGCTGGCTTGCTAGACGGTTCGGGCGTCGATGCCGATGCCGACGTTACCCGGCGCCGTGATGAGCGAGAAGGCGGCCTGGCCGCCCAGGACCGAAAAGGGAGAGGTGTAGGTGATGCCAAGAGCAAGGGCGTCCCATGCGCGTTGAGTCCGGTCACAACCGAGCCGCGCGCGCCATTGCTGGTGACGAAATTCTGCGCCGCTCCGGCGTTCGCCTGGAGATGCAGGTAGACCGTCGCATATGCCCAGCCAGGAACGCCCCGCGAGCGCGTAACGCGTGCCGATCTTGGCTTAGTCAGCTTCTTGCTTCAGCGCGGGAAAGCGTAGTTGGTGCCCAGGGGCGGAATCGAACCACCGACACTGCGATTTTCAGTCGCATGCTCTACCAACTGAGCTACCTGGGCGTGCTCCAAGAGAGGGGCCAAAGCCCATCGAGCGGGCGGTTTATAGTGGGCCGAGAGCGGCCTGTCCACCCGGCTTCGCGTGAAGGCTGCGCCGGGCGCGGCCCGGCTGTGTACAAGGTGGGGCAGTGTCGCTGCGGCTGGCGCCTGGCGCTTCCTGAACTTAACAAATCATTGATATTGCTTTCTATTCTACGTCATCCACCTCGTCGTCGCGGCCGGGGATGACGTAGGAGCCCTTCAACCAGCGGTTCAGGTCGACGTCGCGGCAGCGCGAGGAGCAGAACGGGCGGGTGGCCTGCGACTGCGGCTTGCCGCAGATCGGGCAGGTCTTGAGGGGTTTGGCGGGCGTTTTGAGGTGATCGTTCATGGTGTCGGCGCTTACACGAGGTGAAGGAGTTCAACAGCCTGTCAGGAAAACGGGTTCCTCGCGCGGCGGCGCAGGCGTTCGCGCGGCGGGCCGGTGGGGCCATTCTACTGCGCATGGGGTTGTTTCGCGATTTTTCTCGAGGGCGCTGTCGTGCTCACAGCGCGGTGGCGTTGAGCCAGCCGAAGCGGATCGGAAAGCCCTCGCCGCCGAGCAGGGTCGTCGTCTCGTACAGCGGCAGGCCGACTACGTTGGTGTACGAGCCGACCATCTTGACCACGAACGAGCCGGCGATGCCCTGCACCGCATAGCCGCCGGCTTTGCCGCGCCATTCGCCCGAGCCGATATAGGCCTGGATGTCGTCTTCCGACAGGCGCTTGAAGCGGACGCGGGTCTCGATCAGGCGCTGGCGAAAGGCCTCGCGCGGCGTGACGACGCAGATCGCGGTGTAGACACGGTGGTTGCGGCCCGAGAGCAGCCGCAGGCACTGCGCGGCTTCGTCGACCAGATTGGCCTTGGGCAGGATGCGGCGGCCGACCGCCACCACGGTGTCGGCAGAGAGGATGAAGGCGCCGCGCAGCTCATCATCCAGCTGCACCGATTTGAGCGCCGCATCGGCCTTGGCCCTCGCGAGGCGGTTGGCGCAGGCGCGCGGCAGCTCGCCCCGCTTCGGCGTCTCGTCGACGTCGGCCGGCCGGAGCGCGTCCGGCTCGATGCCGGCCTGATTGAGCAGCGCCAGGCGCCGCGGCGAACCGGAGGCAAGTACGAATTTGGGGCGGCCGAGCATCAGGTGATTTGGGGGATGAAGCGGGGTGAATTGCGCGCGGAACCTATCGGAAGGGGGCCGGTTTCACAACCCGGGAACCGGAGGTTTGGTGATTCGAGGTTGCCAACACGCGTGTGCCTGCGCTCTGTGACGCGGGTGTTACGCACGCCGCATGCTATCCGCTCGCCGCACCCACCTTCGCGAACCGCCTGCGGATGCGCATCAAGAGCTGATCGCAAACCTCGCGATAGGCGGCGAGCTTCTGGTCACGGCTGCCTTCGATGGTGGTGGGATCCTGCGTCGGCCAGTATTCGACCTCGGCAGCGAGCGTGCGGGTCAGCTCAAGCGCCTTGTGGTGGGCCTCCGGCGACAATGTGATGATGAGGTCGAAGTTCAGGCCCTCCCAATCCTCCAGCTCCTCGAAGGTCTGCGGCTTGTGGGCGGAGATGTCCTGGCCGAGTTCGGCCATCACCGACACCGCAAATGGATCGAGGTCGCCCTTCCTGGCACCGGCCGACTTCACGTAGAGGCCCTGCGGAAACATGTGCTGCAACAGGCTCTCGGCCATCGGCGAGCGCACGCTGTTCATCGCGCAGGCGAACAGCACCGATTGCGGATCGCGTGCGCGTGGCGGCGCCGCCATCGCGCTTAGCCTTTCCAGTGCAGGACAGTAATGAGCGTGAACAGCCGGCGCGAGGTCTCGAAATCGACCCGCACCTTGCCCTTCAGCCGCTCCTGGAGCGTGCGCGATCCCTCGTCATGGATGCCGCGGCGGCCCATGTCGATGGCCTCGATCTTGTCCGGCGTCGCGGTCCGGATCGCCTGATAATAGCTGTCGCAAATCATGAAATAGTCCTTCACGATCCGTCGGAACGGCGTCAGCGACAACAGATGCGCGACCACGGGCGTGCCGTCCTCGCGGCGAATGTCGAACATCAGGCGGTTGCCGGTGATGCCGATATGCAGCGTGAACGGGCCCTGCCCTTCGGCACCGTCGGGCGCGAACAAATTCTGCTCGATCAGGTCGTAGATCGCGATCGCGCGTTCATGCTCGATGTCCGGCCCGGAACGGCCGATCGAGTCCTCGTCCAGCGTGACGCCGACGATGCGATTGGTCGAGTCGTCCTGTTCGGGCGGCCTTGTCATGACTGATTGAGGCGCAATCCAATCGAGCGCGAATGCGCGTCCAGCCCTTCCGCCTGTCCAAGCGTCATCGCGGCCGGACCTAGCGCACGCAGCTGATCCGGACCGCATTTCAGGATCGAGGTGCGCTTGATGAAGTCGTGCACCGACAGGCCCGAGGAGAACCGCGCCGAGCGCGCTGTCGGCAGCACGTGGTTGGAGCCGCCGACATAATCGCCGATCGCCTCCGGCGTATGCGCACCGAGGAACACCGCACCTGCATTGCGGATCTTCGCGGCGAGCGCATCGGGATCGCTCGTCATGATCTCGAGATGCTCGGCGGCGATCGCGTCCGCGAGCGGGATGGCGCCAGCAATATCCTTCACCATGATGATGGCGCCGAAATCGGCCCACGAGGCGCCAGCGATCGCAGCCCGCGGCAGCGTCTTCAGCTGCGCCGCGACCGCCTTTTCGACCTCGGCGGCAAGCCGCGCGGAATCGGTGATCAGGATCGATTGCGCGCTGGCATCGTGCTCGGCCTGTGCCAACAGATCCGCGGCGATCCAGTCGGCATTGCCGGTGTCATCGGCGATCACCAGCACCTCGGAGGGACCCGCGATCATGTCGATGCCGACCTTGCCGAACACCAGCCGCTTTGCGGCGGCGACATAGGCGTTGCCGGGCCCGACGATCTTGGCAACCGGCGCGATCGTCGCGGTGCCGTGCGCGAGCGCGGCCACGGCCTGTGCGCCGCCAACCCGGTAGATCTCCGTGACGCCGCCGAGATGGGCTGCCGCCAGCACCAGCGGGTTGAGCTTGCCGTCGGGCGAGGGCACCACCATGACGAGGCGCGCAACGCCGGCGACCTTCGCGGGCACGGCGTTCATCAGCACCGAGGAGGGATAGGCCGCGGTGCCGCCGGGCACATAGAGGCCGGCGGATTCGATTGCGGTGTAGCGCCAGCCGAGCTCGACGCCGAGCGGGTCGGTGAAACGTTCGTCCGTCGGAAGCTGGCGGCGGTGATAGATCTCGATGCGGTCGCGCGCGAGCTTCAGCGCGTCCAGCGTCGCGGCATCACAGGCCTTTGTCGCGGCTTCGATCTCGGCGGCGGTGACGCGCAAGGAGGCGGCATCCAGCGAAAGCCGGTCGAATTTTTTCGTGGCCTCGAGCAGGGCCGCATCGCCCCGCTTAGCGACGTCGTCGACGATTGCGCGCGCGGCGGCCTCGACGTCCGCCGAGACCTCGCGCTTGGCGGCGAGGAAGGCCGCGAATCGCTGGTCAAAATCGGCGCTGCTGCGGTCGAGACGAACGGGCATTTGGCTGGGCTTCTGGCTGGTCTTTTGGGGCGGATTGGCTCACCCGACCCTGCTCAATGGCGCGGCGGGGAAGCGGCGTCAACCCTTGGGCCGGGTCGTTTCCCTCCGCTGCCGTCCTGGCTTTCGCCAGGACGACAGCGGAATGCGTTGGCTTGGCATGCCATTCTCACCCCTCGATCCCCGGGCCCGCCCCCAGCGCGTCCGCCCCGAGGTCGGTCAGCTCGCATTCCAGGCATTCGACGTCGAGGCGGATGGCGCCGCCCTGGGCGAACAGAAGCAGGGCACTGCCGCCGGGCTCCTCGTTGCGGCCACCCTGGGGGTGAAACTCGATGCCGACGAGGTCCAGCACCTTGTCCGGTGCGGCGAGGTCGATGTTGCGCGACTTGCAGGCAAGCACGCGGTCGAAGCGGAGCGCGGCGACCAGCCGGCGCGGCTCGGTCTCGCCTTCCAGCGTCTGCTCCCAGTCGAGCCGGCTCATGCCGACGACAAGCCGCTTCTCGCTCTGCCGCCAGATGATGTCGGAGGCCTGGACACGGGCGTCCTGGACATGGGTCGAGATGACAGCGAGATCGTCGGCGTCAAGTGCGATCAGTTTGAGCTGGGGAGACATCGCCGACGCTTCTCCTTCAAGGGCGGACGGGACTCAACGCGCGCGAGCGCCGAACTTTCCGCACCAAACTAACTGCGCGGCGGACTAGAGGCTATTGATATCCTCCGTTTTCAGCATCTTCGCGGATACCTCTGCCGCGCGACGCGGGTCATGGCGCGGTCGATCTGCTCGGCTCGAGGTGACGAGCGATGGTGAGATCCGGCGGAGCACGCGAAGCTTCACTCCCTGAAGAACGCCAGGAGGTCCGCGTTGATGGTCTCGGCGTGCGTGGTCGGCATGCCGTGGGGGAAGCCTTTGTAGGTCTTGAGGATGCCTTTTTTTAACAGCTTGGCCGACAGCGGCGCGGAATCGGCGTAAGGCACGATCTGGTCGTCGTCGCCGTGCATGACCAGCACCGGCACGTTGATCTTCTTCAGGTCCTCGGTGAAGTCGGTCTGCGAGAACGCGACGATGCCGTCGTAATGCGCTTTTGCGCCGCCCATCATGCCCTGGCGCCACCAGTTCTGGATCACCGCTTCCGACGGCTTTGCGCCGGGACGATTGTAGCCATAGAACGGGCCGGCGGGCAGGTCGCGATAGAATTGCGTGCGGCTGGCCGCGAGTTGCGCCTGGAGGTCGTCGAACACGCTCTTCGGCAGGCCGCCGGGATTGGCCGCGGTCTGCACCATCAGCGGCGGCACTGCGGCCAGGATCGCCGCTTTCGCGACGCGGCTCTCGCCGTGGCGCGCGATGTAGTGCACGACCTCGCCGCCACCGGTGGAGTGGCCGACATGGAAGGCGTTCTTGAGGTCGAGATGGGCGGTCAGCGCGGCAAGGTCGTCGGCGTAATGATCCATGTCGTGGCCGTCGGCGACCTGCGCCGAGCGGCCGTGGCCGCGGCGGTCATGCGCGATGACGCGGTAGCCATGCGAGACGAAGAACAACATCTGCGCGTCCCAGTCGTCGGCCGAGAGCGGCCAGCCATGACTGAACACGATCGGCTGGCCCGAGCCCCAATCCTTGTAGAAGATCGCGACGCCGTCTTTGGTGGTGATGGTGGGCATTGCTAGGCTCCTTGAACGATCAGGCAAACGCCATCGGCCTGAAGCGGCGCCAGGCGCCGATGGTGAGCAGCACGAAGAACACCAGCACGATGCCCTGCACCACCGCGAACACCGGACCCGACGGTGGCGCCGGCGGCACGGCGGGCGCGAGCGCGGCGAGCGCCGGCACCTTCAGGAACGACTGGATGACCAGCACGAAGACGTTGAAATAGAGCGAGACCATCGCGGTCACGATATAGACCGGGCGCCAGGCACCTGCGAGCTTCATGCCGTAGAGCGCGATGCAGGCGATCGCGAGCAGCAACAGCGAGATGATGCCGATGACGTGCGACGGCAGCAGCTTCTCGAACGGAAACAGGAAGCCGGTCGCGCTGGTCAGGATCGTGAACAGCAGGAAGATCGCGGTGAGGCCCGGCATCGACTTCGAGCCGAGCAGGCCGAACATCACGACGAGGCCCGCGACGATGGCAATCAGGCTGATGACGACATGGATCATCGTAAAGGCGGACAGGCTCAACCCAAGCACCATGACGTCTCTCCTACGTGTCCAGCATTGAGATCAGGCGATTGATATTACGGTCCTCATCGGATTGCCACATGCGATGGCGCCGCACATGCCCCCCGAGCCATGCGCCATCGTGCGAAGTGACAAACGCGTGCTCGGATTTTTTGCAGCGCTGTCACAAACGACAGCAGGTTTTCGACGAACTTGAATCATCTTCGGCAAGAGCGGCCCGCGATATGTGGGCCGCCCTTGCGCGTGGTTCACACTTCCTTGGTGTCGAAGATCAGCAGGTCGGCGCCGCCGCTGGCGAATTTCGGCACGTCGCCCGCTGCCGCCTTGCCTTCTGCGCTGCCGAATGCCGCCTGGATGGCGGCCACGCTGTCGAAAGTGAGAATTGCGACGAGGTGGACTCCGGAAGGACCAGCGGGAGAGCCGACCGGGCCGGTGCTGACCGCGTACTTCTTCAAGCCGGGCAGTTTCTTGGCAAGCGGAATGTGGGTCTCGGCATAATGCTTGTCGAAGGCCGCAGCATCCTTGGGCGTCTTGTAGAGGACGACGAGTTCAGCCATTTAGTCCTCCCTGTGAAACTTGTTGTGTTTAGATCCTCATGGTGAGGAGCGTGCGAAGCACGCGTCTCGAACCATGAAGGCCCGGCTGTGACAGCTGGGCCTCGATCCTTCGAGACGCCGCTGTCGCGGCTCCTCAGGATGAGGGGATAGTCCGCGGGATGTCGCACGATGACAACCCATATTCCGCTTGTCTTCTGCTTGCCTAAAGCGCCGGTTTTGCGGCGTCGCCGAGATAGCCGTGCAGGGAGGCCACGACCTGCGCGCCTTCGCCGATAGCGCCGCCGACGCGCTTGACCGAGCCGGAGCGGACGTCGCCGACGGCATAGACGCCGGGCACGGAGGTCTCGAGCGGCGCCACCAGCCGGCCCTGGTTCTGCTCGGACTGCGCGCCGGTCACGATGAAGCCGCCGCGGTCGAGCGTGACGCCGCAGCCGTCGAGCCAATTGGTGGCGGGATCGGCGCCGACGAACAGAAAGAGATTGCGGATCTCGGCAGAATCCTCGTCATCGGAAAGCCGGCTCTTCCAGCGGATGCGGCGCAGCAGCGAGGCCTCGTCGCCTTCGAGCGCGGTGATCTCGGTGTTGAACATCAATTCGATGTTCGGCGTCGCTTCGATGCGTTCGATCAGATAGCGCGACATGCTGGCGCCCAGGCCGCCGCCGCGGATGATCATCAAGACCTTCTTTGCATGCCCTGACAGGAACACGGCGGCCTGGCCGGCCGAATTGCCGGCACCGACCAGCGCCACCTCCTCGCCGGCGCAGAGCCGCGCCTCGACAGGAGATGCCCAGTACCAGACGCCGCGTCCCTCGAACTTGTCGAGGTTCTCGATCTCGGGCCGGCGATAACGTGCGCCGCTCGCGACCACCACCGCGCGTGACCGCAATGTGTCGCCGCAATCCAGCGCCAGCGCGAACGTACCGGCGCTGCGCGAGCAGTCCAGCGACTTCACCGACATTGGGATCATGATCTCGGCGCCGAATTTCTGCGCCTGGGTGAAGGCGCGACCCGCAAGCGCCTGGCCCGAGATGCCGGTTGGAAAGCCCAGATAATTCTCGATGCGCGCGCTGGCGCCGGCCTGGCCGCCGAAGGCGCGGGTGTCGAGCACGGCGACGGACAGCCCTTCGGACGCCGCGTAGACCGCCGTCGCAAGGCCTGCCGGTCCACAGCCGACGATCGCGACGTCGTAGATGCGGTCATCCTTCGCCCCGCCGATCATGCCGATGGCGCGGCCAAGCGCGGTTTCGCTGGGGTTGCGCAGCACGGTGCCGTCGGCGGTGACGACGAGCGGCCAATCCTCCGGCTCGGGCGAATAGCGCGCGATGATCTCGGCGGCGTCATGCTCGCTATTGGGGTCGAGCAGATGATGCGGCTGGCCGTTGCGGGTGAGAAAGCCTTGCAGGCGCACCACGCCGGCGGAGTTCGACGGACCGATCAACACGGGGCCGCCAATGCCGCCCTGGATCAGGCTGACCCGGCGCAGGATCAGCGCGCGCATGATGCGCTCGCCAAGCTCGGCTTCGGCCACCAGCAGCGCGCGCAGCCGGTCCGGGCGTACCAGCAGCACCTCGACTTCGCTCTCGGCGCGTCCGTCGACCAGCGCCGGCCGTCCCGAGAGCTGGCCGAGCTCGGCGAGGAATTGCCCCGGCCCCTGATCGATCACCGGCGTGACGTGGCCGAGCCCGTCGCGCTGGGTGATGGCAACGTGGCCAGACAGCACGACGAACATGCCGGGCCCGGGCTTGCCGGTCTCGAACAGGAACTCGCCGTCGGCATAGCTGCGGACCTCGCCGAAATGCCTGATACGCGCGATCTCGGCTGATGCCAGCGTCGGAAAGGTCTGCTCGGGACGGGTAAACCGCGAGATCAGCGCGTCGCGGTCGGTTCGTTGCTGTCCGTCCTGCCCCATTGCCACTTCCATGCACTCCAAAATGTTAGCCGTCGGCCTTCAACTGCCGGTCTTGCCGGCGGTCCCCTTACCCAGGGAATCATCATCGTTCTGCGACGGCTCGGTCCTTGCGGCGCGTTCGCGCGCCTGCACCTTCCGCCGCTTCAGGTTTTCGCGCAGCGCCGATTTCAGCCGGTCCTGCCGGGGATCAGCGGCCCGCGTCTTGTCAGTCTCGTCGCTCATCGTGGCCCATCACGTTGTCGGCGGCAGGATGCCACCGAATGACGACATCTCAAGAGGTACAAGAGGCCGGCGCAACGAAGCCAGCGAGATTTGGTCGAATTCGAGGGCGGGACCAACTGGCCAGATGGCGGGGGCTCGCCGGCAGAAAAATCACCCCAAAATCGGTCATTTCTGGGCAATAAGGCCGCCTCGGTCGGACAACCGCGCCGATTTTCTCGATTTGGCAGAGCCGGCAAGCTTGCACATGAGGGGCCCTTGTGGCATCCATCGCCCCGCTTGGCGGGCCCGGTGGCGGCCCGATTCTGTGCCAGCATCTGCTGCCGTAGCTCAGTGGTAGAGCACTCCCTTGGTAAGGGAGAGGTCGACAGTTCAATCCTGTCCGGCAGCACCAGTGTTCCACACATGACAAGGCATTCTCGCGGCTCGATGCGCCCGAGTTTTGCTCTATTCCGTGCCCCTCTTCGGTGAAGAGGGCGCAGGGAAGGCCGAGTGCCGGCTGGCACCCACGGTCCGCTGTGCGAAAGCACACGCAGAAAAACTGCACAGCGGCATACAGGTGAAGCCCAACACACGGCCTTCCCTGCGCAGTGGTTTGACGGCTTATGCCTGCTCTCCCCAAAGCCGAGTTCCTTCTGGCCTCCGTCACCTCGCGAATTGGCGATGCCTCGCGACCCGGTTGGGCTCAAGACATCTCCGCAAGGCTTGACCGTAGCAACGACGGTCAGGACCACACGGTTTTGCCGTACGCAGCAATCCGGCTTCGCCCAAAGGGCTTCGCCGGACAGGGCGCCGTCCGTCCGCACGCAGTCAAGGACCTCACGAGGTTCATCTCGCCCTGGTCTCGCCTAGGCGTGCCCGACGCTGCCGCGTCCACCGCACCCCGGCCCACGTTTCGTTACGACGTACGATCGTCCCTCTCCCCGGGCCGGGATAGGGGAAGAATGCCGCAATTCCGAAGTTCGGTAAAGTGGAATATTTTTGCGGCGGGAGATTGACGAGGTTTTGCATGGGGCGGGTGTTTTGCCCGACGGGTAAAAGTTGCAGCGACCCGATATCAGCTTGGCTACGGCGGCTTTCCCTTGAACTTGTACGAGCGACCAACGAATAGACTAGCCAGCAGCACTGCAACGATGCCGCCGAAGCCAACCCACGCGCCCCATGGGTTTCGCAAGCGCTGTACCCATCCTACGCACGGTCAATTGTCGTCACGCATTTGCTGTCCCATGAAGCGATCGTCGGCACGGCGCAGCCGTCGGCACAGTTCGCGATTGATGTTCTGGAGGACGATCACGTAGGCGTGGATATCGGCCTTGTAGCAAGCGTAGAGCTTTTGGGCGGTCAGCTCGTACAGCACCGTCGGCCCTTCCGCCACCACCGTGGCGGAGCGATTCTGCATTTCAATCAGCGTCATTTCACCAAAGAAATCGCCAGGCTCCAGAGCGGAAATTGGGATGACGTTCCCCGAATTCGCCCGTTTGCGCACCGCCAGCCGACCGGATTTGACGATGAACATCGAGCGTCCCTGCTCGCCCTCCGCCACGACGGTTGCTCCGGCATCAAAGCGGCGCTCGACCAGCATCGAGATCAGGAGGTCGAGACTCGGTTCCGGGAGACCACCGAAGAACGGCGTGGCGAGCAGGAACGCCTTCAGATCGGGAGCGCTGACAGCCATCGCGCAAGGATACGCCCCGTCGCCATCTGCGGCAAGCAGAGCAGACATCGGCGCTGACGATGCCCGACGTGTTCGCAAGAAGAGGCCAACAAAATATGCGTAGGATGGCTAGCGCGACTTGTCCGCCGCAGCGCAGAGAGCGAAGGCGGTGGCGAAATCCATCAAGCTCGTTCAGTGGCGAAACGTGGCGGATTTCGCAAGTGCTCTACTCATCCTGCGCTCGCCGCCGCGCAACACGCCGCGCACCGTCCGCTTTTCCGGTGGCGTAACCCGGATGGAGTGCAAGCGTAGTCCGGGGCCATTAGCCGCGGACGCAATCCGTTTGACCCCCAAATTCATGGTGATAATGTCGTAATCTGCCGTCTGTCCGGGAGGACACAATGGGATGGTTTGACCGGCTGTTTGGAACGACGTCGGCGCCTACGACCCCACTCTTTGCGAGATTTAGGCGGAAATCACGGGCACCGACTGATCCCGATCTTCTGAAGATCGCCAAAGACCGAAAAGGGCATATTTCGCGGAGAGCCGTGAGAGATGAATATAATCGGCTGCTTCTGGAGAAGTACGCGCACGACAAATCGTGATTTCTAATCACGTCCAGCTCGTGGCGTGGGTAGGGCGACTAGTCCGCCGTAGCGCAAAGAGCCAAGGCGGCAGCGAAGCCCGTCGAGGCTTGCCGATGACGAAGCACAATGGATTTCGCAAGTGCTCTATCCATCCGACGCCTACTGCCGCGCAATGCCCTCTCCGCGCAACGTCCGCTTTCTCCAAACCAGATCAGCCATCACTTTGATGGCCGCCGCGAGAACGAGCGCACAAAGCACAATCTTGGAGGTCGTCTCCATCGTCCCCTCGATCAGCAGGCAATGGGCTACGCTGGCTGCGACGATGACGATCGCGAGGGGAATATGGACGATGCGCCAGGTTCGCAGCCGCAATCCCAGCCGCCGCCGCAAGAGAGCCAGAAGCGCGACAGCGAAGATGGCCCACATGGCGACCACGCCAAAGGGAGAGAACGGCGTCGGCGATGAGAAGGTAAGGGCGTCGATCATGTCGGGCGGACTGGTGATCCAGAGCCCGGCGACATGGATCACCACCGCAAAGGCCAGCGCGCCGCCGATCCAGTGATGGGCACGCCGTCCGCGATAAGCCGATAGCCCCGGCAAATATCCGCCGATCAGCAGGGGCTGAACGAGCACAAGACCGAGGGCGACGATCCCTGCGAAGCCGGCGAGGATGTAGACCGGACCGCGCCAAGCGAGCAGGTCGCTTCCTGCTGCGGCGGCGATCGGCACGCAAATGGCCAAGGCAAGGGCACCCAGATCAGGGTCGCCCGGGCCGATTCCCATCCCTTCATTTGCAATTCGCGGCTCAAGCCGGCTGCAGGACGAAGTGCGCCTCGAGGCTGGTTTCCTTTGCGCTCCGCATCACCGGACGCAGAAAGACGGTTTTGAACTCGCCGCTGTCATAGGCGAGGTGACCATGCGGCTGGCCGAAGATGGGAATGATCTGCGGCATCTCGAGCCGGAACTTGCCGTCCTTGTCGGTGAGCGTGGCGCCATGACTCTGCGGCTCGTGCTCCTGCCCCTCGACGGTGTGCGCCCAGATCTGGATGCGCTGCCCGGCGAGCGGAGCCCCGTCGCCGGCGCGGCGCACGGTACCGCTCATCCAGAAGCCGCCCTTTCCGATCCGCTCCACGATCGCCGCGCCCTTGCGGTAGTTGTTCGCCCCGCCCGACATCGACTCGGTCGGCGCGAGGCCTTCGGCACGGGCGGGCAACAGCAGCCCGGAAACTCCGCTCGCCAAAACCCCGGTTGCGAGCACCGAGCCGCCAGCGGCGAGGAGGTTGCGGCGGTTGAGTACGACCGTGGTCATGTCAGTTCCTCCTGGCAACCGAGCAGTGCTCCGGCAATCTATAACAACAGGCGCAGAACGCCCAGTTGCGACGAAGGGCGCCATAGGTCGCAATAACAGTGTTGTGAACGGGCAGCGCGGGCTGCAGCGTCAAGGATGCGCTGCTCCGTCAAGATCCAAGTCGCGACAGGTTCGAGCAGCATTCCTATCCCTGGTCCCCTATATGTGAGGTCCCCGCGCACACGCGCCCTTCACGGGTACCACACATGATCCCCTTCTCCGTGCTCGACCTCGCGCCCATCCGCCAAGGTGGCGACGCCGCGCAGGCGTTTCGCAATTCGCTCGATCTCGCCCGGCATGCGGAGGCTTGGGGCTACAAGCGGTTCTGGCTGGCCGAGCATCACAACATGACGGGGATCGCAAGCGCGGCGACGTCGGTGGTGATCGCCCATATCGCGGGGGGAACGAAAACCATCCGCGTCGGGTCCGGCGGGATCATGCTGCCGAACCATTCGCCGCTGGTCATCGCCGAGCAGTTCGGCACGCTGGAATCGCTCTTTCCCGGCCGGATCGATCTCGGCCTCGGGCGGGCGCCGGGCACCGACCAGTTCACAGCAAAGGCGCTGCGGCGCGACCTTGCGACGGCTGCGGAGAACTTTCCGCACGACGTGCTGGAATTGCAGGCGCTGCTCGGCGATGTGCAATCGAACCAGGCGATCCGCGCGGTGCCGGGCGTGGGCACGAAGGTGCCGCTGTGGATCCTGGGATCGAGCACTTTTGGCGCGCAGCTTGCGGCGATGCTGGGCTTGCCGTTCGCGTTCGCCTCGCATTTCGCGCCGCAGATGATGATGCCGGCGCTGCGCGAATATCGCGCGCGCTTCGAGCCCTCGGCGCAACTCGACAAGCCTTACGCGATGATCGGTGTCAACGTGTTTGCCGCCGACAGCGACGCCGAGGCGCAGCGCATGTTCTCATCGCTGCAGCAGCAGTTCATCAATCTGCGCCGGGGCACGCCGGGCCCGCTGCCGCCGCCGGTCGACCACATGGACGCGTTGTGGTCGCCGGCGGAGAAGGCCGACGTCGGCCAAGCGCTGTCCTGCTCGGCGGTCGGCTCGCCCAGAATCGTGGAGGAGAAGCTGAAGGCGCTGATGGCCGAGACCGGCGCGGACGAGCTGATGACGACGGGCCAGATCTACGACCACGCCGCCCGGCTGCGCTCGTTCGAGATTGCGGCCGAGGTGCGGGAACGGCTGGCAGGGCAGAAGGGAGCGTGAGCGCGTTGGGCCTTGATGTGCT
This sequence comes from Bradyrhizobium sp. 153, assembly GCF_023073835.1. Taxonomy (NCBI): domain Bacteria; kingdom Pseudomonadati; phylum Pseudomonadota; class Alphaproteobacteria; order Hyphomicrobiales; family Nitrobacteraceae; genus Bradyrhizobium; species Bradyrhizobium sp. 153. The sequence continues at coordinate 210,135 of NZ_JADPKH010000082.1, forward strand.
GGAGGCTGACCGTGAGCTGGCCGAACGCGAACTGCCCCATCGCCATCCTCGCCGCGATGCCGGCGCAGGACGCGCGAAAGATCGTCGCGGCCAACGAGAAGAGATTCGAAGCCTACCAGACGCGGAGATCTTGCTGCGCGAGGCCGGGATCATCGAGCGATCCGGGGGTTAGAGGCGCTGTCAATGGGCTGACGCAGCGCTTCTTTTTGTGGCACAAGGGCGGCCTCCGCCGATCGACCAACGAGGCCACGCATGCCCGCGCCAAAGCCGCCTGCCTTCGAGACCCTGAGCCTGCATGCGGGCCAGCATCCGGATCCCGTAACCGGCGCCCGCGCCGTGCCGATCTACCAGACCACGTCCTACGTGTTCCAGGATTCCGATCACGCCGCCGCGCTGTTCAACCTGGAGCGCGCCGGCCACATCTATACGCGCATCTCCAATCCGACCACCGGTGTGCTGGAGGAGCGGCTCGCGGCGCTCGAAGGCGGTGTCGGTGCGATCTGCACCGCCAGCGGCATGGCCGCGCTGCATCTGGCGATCGCGACACTTTTGAACGCCGGCGACCACATCGTGGCATCGAGCTCACTCTATGGCGGCACCATCAACCTGCTGGCGCATACGCTGCCGCGCTTCGGCATCACCACCAGTTTCGTCAAGCCGCGCGATCTCGACGCGTTCCGCGCCGCGATCGGGCCGAACACGAAGCTCGTGATCGGCGAGACCATCGGCAATCCCGGGCTGGAAGTGCTCGACATTCCCAAGGTCGCGGCGATCGCGCATGAGGCAAAAATTCCGCTGCTGATCGACAACACCTTCGCCACACCCTATCTCAGCCGCCCCATCGAGCTCGGCGCAGACATCGTCATGCATTCGGCGACCAAATGGATCGGCGGACACGGCATTGCGATCGGCGGCGCCATCGTCGACGGCGGCCGCTTCGACTGGCGCGGCTCGGGCAAGTTCGGCGCGCTGACCGAGCCCTATGGCGGCTATCACGGCATCGTCTTCGACGAGCAGTTCGGCACCGCGGCCTTCATCATGCGCGCGCGCACCGAGGGCCTGCGCGATTTCGGCGCATGCCTGTCGCCGACCAACGCGTTCCAGCTGCTTCAGGGCGTCGAGACCCTGGGCGTGCGTATGGACCGGCACATGCAGAACACGCATCTCGTGCTGGACGCGCTGAAAGCCAACAAGGCCGTCGATTGGGTGCTGCATCCCTCGCTGGAGAACCACCCGGACTTTCAGCTCGCAAGGGCGCTGCTGCCGCGCGGTGCCGGCTCCATCGTCTCCTTCGGCATCAAGGGCGGCCGGCCCGCCGGGCGCACGTTCATCGAATCACTGCGCATGATCAGCCATCTCGCCAATGTCGGCGATGCCAAGACCTTGGTGATCCACCCCGCCTCGACCACGCATCAGCAGATGGACGCCGAGCAGCTCAAGGCCGCCGGAATCGGCGAGGAGCTGGTGCGGCTCTCGGTCGGCATCGAGACGGCAAGCGACATCATCGACGATCTCAACCAAGCGCTGCGCATCTCGCAAAAGGTCTGACGCCATGAAGCTTTCCGTCAACGGCACCGACGTGTTTGTCGCAACCGGCGGCCGCGACTTCGACAAGTCGCTGCCCGCGGTCGCCTTCATTCACGGCGCCGGCTTCGATCATTCGACCTGGGCGCTGCACACGCGCTGGTTCGCCCATCACGGCTTTTCCGTGCTGGCGCCAGACCTGCCCGGCCACGGTCGCTCGGCCGGGCCGTCGCTGTCGACCATCGCCGAGATGGCCGACTGGACCGCGGCGCTGCTGGATGCGGCCGGCGCCGCGAAGGCGCAACTGATCGGCCATTCCATGGGCTCGCTGATCTCGCTGGAGACGGCGGCGCGGCATCCGGACAAGGTTTCCGCGCTGAGCCTGATCGGCACCGCCGCGACCATGACCGTCGGCCCGGATCTGCTCAAAGCCGCCGAAGCCAATGACCAGGACGCCGTCGACATGGTCTCGATCTGGGGTCTCGGCTTCAAGGCCGAGCTCGGGGGCAGCCTCGCGCCGGGCCTTTGGATGCATGGCGGCGCGCAGGCCGTGTTGAAGCATTGCGACCCGGGCGTGCTGTTCGGGGATCTGTCGGCCTGCAACGGCTATGCGAATGCACTTGCCGCGGCTGCGAGCGTGAAGGTCCCGACCACGCTGATTCTCGGCGAGCGGGACATGATGACTCCCGCGAAAGCCGGCAAGGCGCTGGCGGCGGCGATCCCGCATGCGAAGACCGTCATCGTGCCGGGCGCAGGGCACATGATCATGGCCGAGCGTCCCGACGAACTGCTGGCGGCGCTGAGGAACTGAAAAGGATCAATCGTCCGGGTTATGCGTTGCGGTGAGACATCCCTGTCATCTCGAAGGGAACTCGACTCATGCCAAGACAGGAAATCATTCGCAAAGCGAAGCAGGACAAGCGCGCCGGCAAATCTGCGAGCACGCAGGCCGGCGAATTCGTCAAGGACGAGATCGACAAGATTCGTAAAGGCAAGCACGGCGCACGCTCGACAAAGCAAGCCATTGCCATCGGCCTTTCCGAGGCACGCCGCGCCGGCGTCGATCTGCCGCCGCCGCGCAAGGGGCGCACCAAGAAATCGACGCGCCGCAGCGCCAAATATGCCTATGAGGTCGGCCAGGGCAAGCGCACCCCGAAGCGCCGGCCGCGCGTGTCGCGCGCCGTGGAAAATGTCCTGAAGAAGGAGCCGCGCTCAACGGCGTCGCGCAGCGCGCTGTCAAAACAGGCCAAAAGCGCCGCGAGCCGGCGAACCGCGGCGTCACGTTCGGCCGCTGCGCGGAAAGCGAGCCGCACCAAGGGCGCCAAGACCCGCTCCGCCGCCGCCAAGAAGGCGGCGCGCACCAGGGCGCGGCGGCGGCGCTAAATTCATGTAGCGGCCTTTTGACTTGAATGGCAGTGGCCGACGTCCGGCGATCCCGCTGTGATCGGATCGGAGTTTCTCATGACAGACAGTCTGAAGGGGCGCACGGCGCTCGTCACCGGCGGCTCGCGCGGAATTGGCGCGGCCGTCTGTCGCGCCCTGGCCGAGGCCGGTGCCGCCGTAGCGATCAACTGCCGCGAGCAGATCGGTCGGGCCGAGCAGCTGGCAGGCGAGATCGGCAAGCAGGGCGGCCGCGCCATCGTCGTCGCAGCCGACGTCTCGCAGCGCGAGGCCGTGACCGGCATGGTCGAGCGCGTCACGGCCGGACTCGGACCGATCGACATCCTCGTCAACAATGCTGGCATCGCGATCACGCGCGGCCTCGATGATCTCAGCGAAGACGATTTCGACCGGACCATCCTGGTCAATCTGAAATCCGTGTTCCTGTGCACGCAGGCCGTGCTGCCGTCGATGCGCTCCCGGAAGTGGGGCCGCATCGTCAACATCTCCTCCGGGGCTGCGCGCGGTGCCGGCTCGATCGGCCCGCACTACAACGCGTCCAAGGCCGGCATGGAAGGCCTCACGCGAGGTTATGCCGCGCGGCTGGTGAAGGAGGGCATCACCGTCAACGCGGTGGCGCCGTCGCTGATCGAGACCGACATGATGAGCGGCCAGCAACAGCTCGTCAGCCGCATCCCGCTCGGCCGCTTCGGCACGGCGGAGGAGGTGGCGAAGGCAGTGATGCTGCTGGTCGACAATGCCTACATGACGGGTCAGACCATCGCGCTGAGCGGCGGCATGGCGTTCAATTGAGGTGAGCCGCCGCCGCGGACTCGTTCTTCCCTTCTCCCCTTGTGGGAGAAGGTGGCATAGGCGGCCTTCGGCCGCCGTTCTCAAGAACGTCGAAGCGAAGCTTCGGCTATGGCGCCGGATGAGGGGTATCTGTCCGCGAGATCAGCTGTGAGAGGGTCGCTCGCGGAGAGATACCCCTCACCCGTCTCGCCGCTATCGCGGCGAGCCACCCTCTCCCGCAAGGGGAGAGGGTAAGAAAAGTCACCACATCGTCGCTGCGGCTCGCGCGGGCCAGGCGCGGTCGTACTCCGCGCCGCCGACCTTGTTCTCGCTCATCTCGGCCAGGATCTGGCCGGGCGTCGGCAGGGTCTTTGGGTCGACGCGCCTGTCGGGATTCCAGAGGTCGGCGCGGACGATGGCGCGGGCGCATTGGAAGTAGATCTCGTCCACGCTCATGACCATGACGCTGCGCGGCGCCTTGCCTTCGACCTTGAACGAGGCCAGCAGTTCGGGATCAATCGAGAGATGGGCGCGGCCGTTGGCACGAACCGCATTGCCGGAGCCGGGAATCAGGAACATCAGCGACACCCGGGGATCGCGCACGATATTGCGCAGGGAATCGACCCGATTGTTGCCGCGGCGATCGGGCAGCATCAGTGTCTTCGGGTCATGAATGCGGACAAAGCCAGGGAGATCGCCGCGCGGCGAGCAGTCGATGCCCTCCGGCCCGACCGTGGCGAGCGCCGCGAACGGCGCCTTCTCGATGTAGATGCGGTAGAGTGGCGTGACATGGTCGGCGACTTTCACGGTCGAGGCATCGTTGGTGACGCCGTAGATGGCCTCCAGCTGTTCAACCGTTTCGATCACCGACATTCTTCCACTCTCCTGATCGTGCCCGCCATTACTCATGCCAGCCTTCATTCCTGATCACGCGCACGAGCTGTCGGCTGTGATACTCCGCGCTGCCGGCGTTGAGGATGGTGATGTCGGCAAGCGCCCGCGCGTCATCGACACTGCGCGACAGCCGCGCCGCGATATTGCCGTCGCTGTGCCGCGCCCGCGCGGCAAGCCGCTGCGCCAGCACGTCCGGCGGTGCGGTGATCGCGACCACCACAACATTTGCATAGGCTTGGCGCAGCGCGCCGATGACCGTGCGCGAGACGTTGACGACCACCGTGCGTCCGGCACGGATATCGTCGTTGATCTCGAGCGGCAGTGCGTAGGAATGCCCGTGCGCCTGCCAGTGCATGGCGAAATCGCCATGCTGCTGACCGCGGCGGAATTCGTCAGGGGCAAGCGTGAGATTGTCTTCGGCAGCGGAGGATTCCCGCGTCACAAGGCGGCGTGGAAAGACGATGTCGTGATCCTCACTGCACGCCGCCCGCGCCAGTCGCAAAAGCGTGTCCTTGCCGGCGCCGCTGGGACCGACCACAAGTACTAGCCGCCCGGGTCCGATCGCGCCCGCTGCCTCCTGCGCCATGGCCGCGGTCTCGCTCATGCGACACGACTCCCTTCGCGCCAGACGCTGCGCACGACGGGGACGCTGCCGGCAACATGCACGCGGATCAGGTCGGCGCGCTTGCCGACCGCGATCTCGCCGCGATCGGTGAGTCCGACCGCATCGGCAGGCGCTTTGGTCACGGTGCGGATCGCCGACGGCAGATCGATCGCCGGCACATGCTCGGGCAGCTGCAGCGCACCCATCAGCAGGCTCGACGGAATGTAATCCGACGACAGGATATCGAGCAGGCCTTCGCGGGCGAGATCGACCGCGGCGATATTGCCGGAATGCGAGCCGCCGCGCACGACGTTGGGAGCGCCCATCAGGATGTCGATGCCGGCGTGATGCAGACCGCGCGCGGCCTCGAGCGTGGTGGGGAATTCCGCCACCGCGACACCGTCGCGCACGGCATCGGCGACGTTCTCCTCGGTGGTGTCGTCATGGCTTGCGAGCGGGATCTTGTACGCATGCGCCAGCGTCACGATCTCGCGCATGTTGGTCGCGGCATAGGCCTTCTGATAGGCAAAGCGCTTCGCGAACAGTTCGTCGAGCTCGGCGTCGGTCTTGCCGCCGCCCTTGCCGCGATAATAGTCGCGCAGCTTGACCTCGTCGCGAAACTGGCGCTGGCCCGGCGTGTGATCCATCAGCGACATCAGCTTGACGTCGGGCCGGTCGATCAGCTCCTTGGCCTCCTCGACGACGCTCGGCATCGGGATTTCACAGCGCAGATGCAGGAAATGGTCGGCGCGCAAGAGGCCGGCATCGCGCGCGGTCGTGATCGCGGCGGCGAGCACGCCGGCGCGGCCATCGACTTCCTCCGCGCCGTCCTCGCGCCAGACCCGGAGCGAATCGAACACGGTGGTGATGCCCGAGGTCGCGAGCTGGCCGTCATAGGAGATGACAGCGGCGACCGGATTCCAGAACACCTTCGGTCGCGGCACGTAATGCGCTTCGAGATGGTCGGTGTGAAGCTCGATCAGGCCGGGCATGACGAGGTCGCCGCCAGCATCCTCGGCGTCGGCGGGCGCCCTGCCCTCGCCGATCTCGGCGATGCGTCCGTCGACCAGAGCAAGCCAACCCTGATCGATCACCCGGTCAGCCAGCACGATCCTGGCGTTGGCGATGACGGTGTCCTTCGGCTTGGCGTTCATGTCGATTTCCTTCAGGCCGCGGCGGCGAAGCTGGTGACATCGACGATGCGGTCGGCAATCAGATGCCGGATTTCATCGTCATGGACAATGGCGACCATGGCGACGCCCTGGCGTTTTTTCTCAGCGATCAGCTCGACCGCCACAGTGCGGTTGGCGGCATCGAGCGAAGCGGTCGGCTCGTCGAGCAGCAGGATCGGCAGATCCGAGATGAAGCCGCGCGCGATGTTGACGCGCTGCTGCTCGCCGCCGGAGAAGGTCGCGGGCGGAAGCTGCCACAGCCGCTCGGGAATATTGAGACGATGCAGGAGCGCGCCCGCGCGGGCTTGCGCTTCCGGGCGCGCCAGGCCGTTCACGATCAGAGGCTCGGCGACCACGTCGATGGTCGCAACGCGGGGCACCGCGCGGAGGAACTGGCTGACATAACCGATGGTCACGCGGCGGACATTGAGCACCTGCCGCGGCTCGGCGACGGCAAGATCGATCAGCGCGCCGCGGTGGCGGATGCCGATGCGGCCGGAATCGCAGCGATAATTGCCGAAGATCATCTTCAGGATCGACGACTTGCCGGCGCCTGATGGCCCCGAGAGCACGACGCATTCGCCGGGATCGACATGGAACGTCACGCCGCGCACGACCGGCAATTCGATGCCGCCTTGCAGGTGCATCGTAAAGGTCTTCCGGGCGTCGGTGATGTCGATCATGGCAGTCATTGCAAGGCTCATGCTGGCAGGCTCATGGCGGCAGAATCGAGGAGACGAGGAGTTGCGTATAGGGCTCGCGCGGATCATCGAGCACCTGATCGGTGAGGCCGGTCTCGATGACGCGGCCGCCCTTCATCACCATCACGCGGTGCGACAAAAGGCGTGCCACCGCGAGATCATGCGTGACGATGATGACGGCGAGGTGCAGCTCGGCGACCAGGCTGCGCAGGAGATCGAGCAGGCGCGCCTGCACGGACACGTCCAGGCCGCCGGTCGGCTCGTCCATGAACACCAGCCGCGGCTCGGTGACGAGATTGCGCGCGATCTGGAGCCGCTGGCGCATGCCGCCGGAATAGGTGCGCGGCGCATCGTCGATGCGCGCGACGTCGATCTCGACGCGCATCAGCCAGTCGGAGGCGGTGTCGCGGATACGGCCGTAATGATTCCATCCCACCGCCATCAGCCGCTCGCCGACATTGGCGCCGGCCGAGACCGCCATGCGCAGACCTTGCGCAGGATCCTGATGGACATAGCCCCAGTCGGTGCGGAACAGAAAGCGCCGCTCGGCCTCGCCGAGCGTCGTAAGATCGCGGGCGACGCCGTCGCGCATCCGGTAAGAGACCCGGCCGGCGCTCGGCGTGAGTTGACCCGACAGCATTTGCAGCAGCGTCGACTTGCCCGAGCCGGATTCGCCGACGATCGCCAGCACCTCGCCGGGATAGAGCGCAAAGGACACCTCTCGGCACGCGGCAATGCGGCCGAAGGACTTGCTGAGCGACTCCGCCACCAGTAGCGGCTGGTCGCTTTCGAGCGTATCGAGTTCAGCCATGTGAGCCCGCCTTCTCCTTGTACGGTGCGGCGCTCAGGCTGCCGTGATGGCCGGCGGCCTGCCGGCCCTCGCAATAATCGGTGTCCGAGCAGACGAACATCCGACCGCCCTTGTCGTCGGTGACGATCTCGTCGAGATAGGAGTTCTCCGCGCCGCACAGCGCGCACGGCGCGTTGAAACGGTACGGCTCAAACGGATGATCCTCGAAATCCAGCGACACGACTTTCGTGTAGGGCGGGATCGCGTAGATGCGCTTCTCACGGCCGGCGCCGAACAATTGCAGCGCGGCACAATTGTCCATCTTGGGGTTGTCGAATTTCGGCGTCGGCGACGGGTCCATCACGTAGCGCGCGTTCACCTTGACCGGATAGGCATAGGCAGTCGCGATATGGCCGAAGCGGGCGATGTCCTCATAGAGTTTGACATGCATCAGGCCATATTCGGCGAGCGCATGCATGCGCCGCGTCTCGGTCTCGCGCGGCTCGAGGAAACGTAGGGGTTCAGGGATCGGCACCTGGTAGACCAGCACCTGATTTTCATGCAGCGCGGTCTCAGGAATGCGGTGGCGCGTCTGAATCACGGTTGCCTCGTCCGTCGCCGTCGTGGTGGCGACGCCCGCCGTCTTGGCGAAGAACTTTCGGATCGAGATCGCGTTGGTGGTGTCGTCGGAGCCCTGGTCAATCACCTTCAGCACGTCCTCAGGTCCCAGGATCGCCGCCGTCACCTGCACGCCACCGGTACCCCAGCCATAGGGCATCGGCATTTCGCGGCTGGCGAACGGCACCTGATAGCCGGGGATCGCGATCGCCTTGAGGATCGCACGGCGGATCATCCGCTTGGTCTGTTCGTCGAGATAGGCGAAATTATAGGCGGGCGCGTTCATTCCGCGGCCTCCTTCATGGCATCGGGCGCATTGGCCTCGGCAAACTCCTGGCGCAGCTTGCGGAGCAGGCCGAGCTCGGACTGGAAGTCGACATAATGCGGCAGCTTGAGATGCTCGACGAAGCCGGTCGCCTGCACGTTGTCCGAATGCGACATCACGAACTCCTCGTCCTGCGCGGGGGCACGCACCTCCTCGCCGAGCTCGCGAGCGCGCAGCGCCCGATCCACCAGCGCCATCGACATGGTCTTGCGCTCACTCTGGCCGAAGGCGAGGCCATAGCCGCGGGTGAAGCACGGCGCTTCCGTCGCCGAGCCCTTGAACTGGTTGACCATCTGGCACTCGGTGAGCTCGATCGAGCCGAGCGGCACGGCGAAGCCGACGTCCTCGGCGAAAAATTCGACATCGACCTCGCCAAAGCGGATCTCGCCGGCAAAGGGATGGTTCCGGCCGTAACCGCGCTGGGTGGAATAGCCCATCGCCAGCAGAAAGCCTTCGTCACCACGCGCCAGATTTTGCAGGCGCAGGTCGCGGTCCGCCGGAAAATTCAGCGGCTCGCGGGTGAGATCGCCGACGCTGGCGCCGTCCTCGGCCTGCGGCGAGGACTCGATCAGTCCGTCGCGGCCAAGAATATCCGTCACGCGCGGCGTGGGTGCCGTTGATGCTTCCGCCGTCACTGGCGCTTCCGGCACAACGCCTTTTGCGAGCGAAGGATCGAGCAGGCGGTGGGTATAGTCGAAGGTCGGCCCGAGGATCTGGCCACCTGGAATATCCTTGAAGGTCGACGACACTCGCCGCTGCACGCGCATCGCGCCGGTGTCGACCGGCTCGCTCGCGCCAAAGCGCGGCAGCGTGGCGCGGAAGGCACGGACCAGGAAGATCGCCTCGATCAGATCGCCCCGCGCCTGCTTGATCGCGAGCGCGGCGAGCTCGCGGTCATAGAGCGAGCCCTCGCTCATGACGCGGTCCACGGCGAGGCCGAGCTGCTCCGAGATCTGATCGAGCGTGACTTCCGGAACGCTTGGGTCACCGCGCCGCGCGTTTGCAAGCAGGAGATGGGCGTTCTCGATGGCGCGTTCGCCGCCTTTGACTGCGACATACATGCGGTCAGCTTTCCTTGTTCGCGACGCGGGTGGTGCGCGGGATCGCAACCACCGCATCATCGGCAACCAGCACCACATCGAGGCCGCGCGGAAACAGCGCCTCGTTGAACCGCAGGCGCTCGAACAGATCGAACGGCTTGATCGACGCCTGGAGCGTCGTGGAGCCATCGATGCCGGGGCCGCGCAGCTCGACGCTGCGTCCCGAGCCCAGACTATCGACCTGAAGGATCAATGTGGTCGAGCGATCCGGATATTCGTTGGTGCCGAGCGCGAAGCATTCGAGCGGCGGCAGCGCCGCACCGTCGCTGATCAGCGCAAAGCTGGCGATCGAAGTGTCCTGCACCACCGGCGCGCCAGTGTGGAACTTGAGCCATTTCATCACGTCGGAATTTTCTGCCATGCGCGCATCGAGCCAGAGTGGCGTGTCGTGATCGAACAGCGTCAGCGCGATCGCGGCGGTGCCGCGCATCATCGTATGAAGCGCTCCGGCTGTCGGGACGATGCGCTGGACCGAACCCGGCCGCGCCATCGCATCCATGACCGAACGAAAGGTCGATTGCGCCGACAGAACCCTGTCGGCGAAACCCGGCGGCAGTTCTGCAATCGTGGTCATGATCTCACCCCTCACCGCGCACCATGGTGTAGAAATCAACCTTCGTCGCGGCAGTCTTCGCCGCTGCCTGCTGGCGCCTCGTCATAAGCTGCTCGCGCAACGGCGCGATAATTTCGCGCTCGACGGCTGCGCCAAAATCGCTGGACTGCACCAGCGCGTCGCACAGCGCGATCAGCCGCGCCTTCTCGCTATCGCGACCGAGCGTGTAGCCGAAGCCGACCTCGCCACTGGCAAGCCGGACCGCCGCACGCGACACCGTGGCTTCGCCGAGGTTGAACGGTGCGCCGTCGCCGCCGACCCGGCCGCGCAGCATGACGAGACCGTTTTCGCCTTCGCGCAGATTTTGATGGGCCGGCAGGGCGAGTGCGCGGAGGCGGGCGGCGATCTCGCCCGCCTCCGCGTGCGCCAGCACGGCCATCGCGGCCTTGCGCTGGGCTTGCTGGTTATTCTGCTGGGTCACCAAATCCACCGAACTTGCCGATTCTAAGTTGTCTATGATAATAGACAACTTCATAAAGGAGCGCCATGACTGTTTCGTGACAAAGGCGTGATTTCTGAGCTAGGCTGACCAGCGATATGAGCATGCAAGACACTGCATCGTCGGGCGTCGCGCTGTGGCGCCTCGTCGCCGACGGCATCGAGCGCGGTATCGCCGACGGCCGCTTTGCCGCCGGCGACAAATTACCGGGCGAGATGGAGATCGCGGAAACCTACCGCGTGAACCGCCACACCGTGCGGCGCGCGCTGGCCGCGCTGGCCGAGCGCGGCCTGGTCCGGGCCGAGCGCGGCAGCGGAACCTATGTCGAGGCGCAGAGGCTGGCCTATCCGCTGCGCTCGCGCACCCGGTTCTCCGAGATCGTCGGCGCCGGCGGCCGCGAGCCGCGCGGCCAGTTGATCGAGACCTCCAATGACGTCGCGACCCGGGAGCTGGCGCGCGAGCTCGGCTTGAAGGCCGGCGCGGCGCTGCTGCGGATCGAGGCGATCCGCCTCGCCGATCGCACGCCGATCTGCGTCTCCACCACCTGGCTGTCGGCTGAGTTGTTTCCGGGCGCAGGCGCCGTGTTCGCCGCGACGCGCTCGATGACGAAGTTGCTGGAGCACTACGGCATTCGCGACTACCGCCGCGGCGCGACCCGGATAACGGCCGGCATCATCGACGCGACTGACGCCGCCCGGCTCGATCTTGCACTGGGACGACCGATCCTGGTGGTCGATGCCACCGACCACGCTCTCGACGGCAAGCCGCTGGTGACCAAGCACTCGCGGTTTGCAGCAGAGCGGGTGGAGTTTTTGGTGGACAACGGGTGAGCTGCCGCCCTCTTCCCCTCTCCCCTTGTGGGAGAGGGTGGCTTGCCGCGCAGCGGCGAGACGGGTGCGGGTTCTCTCCGCGAGTGCGGCTCTCATTTGAATGCGCGGAGACGGCCATTATCCGGCGCTTCGCGCCCCCTTCTCCCACAAGGGGAGAAGGGAAGAAGACTGCGGCCGTTAAGCGATAGCCCTTCGTCCGATAATCGCAAAGCGCAGCTTGCCGGAAATGAAATCGATCGCGGCAACCGCGACCAAGATCATCAGGATCAGGAACGACACCTTCTGCCATTCCAAGACGCGGATCTGCTCGGCGAGCTGGAGGCCAATGCCGCCGGCGCCGACGATGCCGATGATGGTGGCCGAGCGGGTGTTGGATTCGACGAAATAGAGCACCTGGCCGGCGATGACAGGCAGGACCTGCGGCAGCAGCCCGAAGCGGATCTCGTGCAGCGCGCTGCCGCCGGAGGCGCGGATGCCCTCGACCTGCTTCTGGTCGGCGCCCTCGATCGCCTCCGAGAACAGCTTTCCGAAGGCGCCGAAATCCGACACGGCGATGGCGAGCACGCCGGCGAACGGGCCGAGCCCGACCACATTGATCCACACCAGCGCCCAGATCAGCGTGTCGACGCCGCGGATCGAATCCAGCAAGCGACGAACGGGAAAGCGCAGGATCTTCGACGGCACCACGTTGCGCGCGGCCAGCAGGCTCACCGGCAGCGCGAACAGCGCCGCCAGCGTCGTGCCGAGTAGCGCGATCGACAGCGTCTCGCCCAGCGCCTTCAGATAGACCGGCAACGAGGAGCCGGGATCGGGCGGGATCATCATCAGGCTGATCCAGCCGAGCTGGCTGAGGCCTGCGAGGAACCGTGACGGCGAGAAATCGAGATCGACCAGACCATAGATCAGGATCGCGAACGCCGCGACGATCATCGCCGGCGTTGCAAGCCGCGCCGAGGCCGGCCGGTTGAACACATCGGGGTAGCGGGCGCGGATCTCTCGCGTCTCGACTTGCTGCGGCCCGGTCACGTCCGCGCCTCCTTGCCGAACAGCCGGCCGCGCAGCCATCCGGTGGTGATGTCGATGATGAAGACGGTCACGATGATGGTGACCAGGATCGCGCTGACGTCGGAGTAATAGAACTTGCGGATGGCAACGACGAGCTCCTGGCCGATGCCGCCGGCGCCGACGAAGCCCATCACCGAGGCTTCGCGCACGTTGATCTCGAAGCGCAGCAGCGCGTAGCTGGCATAACTCGCGGTGACCTGCGGCACGATTGCAAAGCGCATGCAAGACAGCCAGCTCGCCCCGGTCGAGCGGATGCCTTCGACCGGCTTCATGTCGGCGTTCTCGACGATCTCCGAGAACAGCTTGTCGAGCGCGCCGGTGGAGTGGATCGCGATCGCGAGCACGCCCGCCATCGGACCTAACCCAAAGGCGATCACGAAGATCAGCGCGAACACGATGCCGGGAACGGTGCGGGCGAATTCGAGCAGGCGCCGCACCGCAAAGCGCAGCCAGGGCGCAGGCGAAGTGTTCTCCGCCGCGAAGAAGTTCAGGGCAAAGGCGAAGGTGGCGCCGATCAGCGTGCCGACATAGGAGATCAGCAGCGTCTCGCCCAGCATCTTCAACCATTTGCGCCAGCCCCAGAGCCACTCGCCGAGATCAGTCCAGACCCGCTGGCCGCTGTCGAGCGTGAAGATGCGATCGAAATAGCTGATGAAGTTGCCGAAATAGGTGAACAGCGTGCGCAGATTCACTTCGGCGCCGATCGCTGCGAGAATAAGCGCAGCGGCAAAGATACCGGCTCCCAACAGGAGGCGCCATCGCCTGCGCGCGACCGCCTGGCGATAGGCGGCGTTGAGCACGGCAAGCTGCTGCTCGGGGAGGATCGAAACCGCGACGGTCATCTGGTCAGAACAAGTGGTCGATCAAAGAGAAAGAGCCGGGTCCATCGACCCGGCTCCAGTGCATAGTCCCAAAAACTCAGGACGCCTTCTTCTTACGCAGCGCATCGACGAACTTGATCAGCTCGATCGTGCCATCCCAGTCCTTGGTGGTGGCGGGATGAAAGCCCTTCTTCTGGCCATCGGAGAGACGGTCGAACGCGGCCTTGTCCTTGGCCGGCGCATCGAAGAATGCCTTGGCGATGGCGGCCTTGGCATCCTCCGGCAGGTCGGAATTGTAGGCATAAGGGCCGTTGATGATCGGCGCCGACTTGTGGATGATGCGGAAATCGTCCTTCTTCATCGCCGAGCCGTCGGTGTTCTTCAGCATGCCCTTGGTCAGCATCTGCGCCAGCGTGGAATCGTCATCGCTGGTCCACTGGTTGGCGGCAACGTCGACCGTGCCCTGCGCCAGCGCCAGCATCGCATTCTCGTGGCTGCCGGTGAAGACGACCTTGCCGAAATAGGTGTCGGTATCTGGGATGCCCATCTTGTCGAGTTCGAAGCGCGGCACGTTGTTGCCGGAGGTCGAGTTCGGGTCGACGAGGCCGAGATTCTTGCCCTTGAGGTCATCGACCTTCTTGTAGGGGCTGCTCGCCTTGACGAAGAACACCGAATAATAGCCGGTCGAGCCGTCCGCGTTGATGTCGTTGGCGAAGGCGTCGGTCTTGACACCGGTCAGACGGGCGCGGGCGAACGAGGCCGAGCCGTAGCTCGCGATCTGGATGTTGCCGGCACGCTGGCCTTCAATGACGGCTGCATAGTCGTTGGCGATGCGCAGCGTGACCTTCACGCCCAGTTCCTTGGAGAGATAGCTCACGAACGGCGCCCAGCGCTCGGTGACGCCGGAGGCGTTCTCCGCCGGCACGACCGCGAAGGTCAGCTCGGGATATTTGGCTTTCCAGTCGTCCGCCGAGGCGGAGGTGGCAAAGGCGAGCGCGGCGACGCCGGCAAGGATTAATCTGCGAGTGATCATGGTACCCTCTTCATCGGTTGGGGATCGCTTGACGCAAAGACTTGAGTAAAAGAGGCGAGGCTCAGGCCGCCGCGGCCGTCCCGAGCGCCGGAACGCCCTCGGGCGCCGGGATGGGCATGCCGCCCATGACGTCGGCGGCTTCGAGATCGTAGAGCTCGCGCGCCACGTGATCGGTCAGCGCGGCCGGCGCGCCATCGAACACCACGCGGCCCTGCGCCATGCCGATCAGGCGGTCGCAATAGCTGCGCGCCAGATCGAGCGAATGCAGATTGCAGAGCACGGTGATGCCGAAATGCTTGTTGATGCGCAGCAGCGCATCCATCACGATTTTGGTGTTGCGCGGATCGAGCGAGGCAATCGGTTCGTCGGCGAGGATGATGTCGGGCTGCTGGACCAGGGCGCGGGCAATCGCCACGCGCTGCTGCTGTCCGCCGGAGAGCTGGTCGGCGCGCTGGGCGGCGAGCGCGGCGATGTCGAACTGCTCCAGCGCGGACATCGCCAGCGCCTTATCCTGCTCGGGCCAGAGCTGCGACAGCGAGCGCCAGGCGGGCATCGTTGCGAGGCGCCCCATCAGGACGTTGGTGAGGACATCGAGCCGGCCGACCAGGTTGAACTGCTGGAAGATCATTGCCGAGCGCGCCCGCCACTGCCGCAGCTCCTTGCCGCGCAGCGCGGTGACATCGATGCCGTCGAACAGGATGCGGCCCTCGGTCGGCGTCGCCAGGCGGTTGATGGTCCGCAGCAGGGTCGACTTGCCGGCGCCGGACCGTCCGATCACACCGACGAAGCCGCCCGGGGCAACTTGAAACGAAGCGTCGTCCACCGCGGCCTTTGCGCCGAAGCGACACGTCAGACCTTCCACGACCAGCATGCAGGGCTCCAGATTAATCGGACCCACCGCTAACGCCGGCGCTTAACACTTGTGTGACATCCGCGTTGCGGTGCGGCGATCCAACACACGTCATCCCCTGTCATCGCCACGTCATGACGTTGTCATCAAAGCATTGTCATCAAGCCGCTCCAAGAAAAATGCCCCACCCTCGCGCTTCGGATGCAACATGGCCGCCAAAGCTCTTTCGATTCAGCCGACCATTGATCCCTCGGCCAAGCTGCACGAGGCCAGGCTCGGCGCCTACACCGAGGTCGGCGCGCGCACCGTACTGCATGAAGTGGCGATGGGCGATTACTCCTATGTCGTCAACGATGCCCAGATCACCTACACCACCATCGGAAAGTTCTGCTCGATCGCGGCAATGACGCGGATCAATCCCGGCAATCATCCGATGCATCGTGCGACCCAGGCGCATTTCACCTACCGTTCAAGCGCCTATTTCGAAGGTGAAAGCGACGACACCGAGTTCTTCGACTGGCGCCGCCAGCATCACGTCCATGTCGGTCACGATGTCTGGATCGGCCACGGCGCGATCGTGCTGCCCGGCCGCAATATCGGCACCGGCGCGGTGATCGCGGCGGGCGCTATCGTCACCAAGGACGTGCCGGCCTACACCATCGTCGCCGGCAATCCGGCGCGCATCGTGCGGCGGCGGTTCTCGGAGCAGATCGCCGGCCGGCTCGCCAAGCTCGCCTGGTGGGACTGGGATCACGACAAATTGCGTGAAGTGCTGCCCGATTTCCGCAAGCTCGGGATTGAAGATTTCCTCGCGACATACGAAGCACGGGCGAGCTCTTTCACCGGTTCTCCTGCCAGCAAACCAAGCGCGGTCGCGTGACAGACATTTTCCTTGAAGGCGGCCGGGTCCTGATCGGCGCCGGGCTCGTCGAAACCTCACTTCTCGTGTCCGGAACGGACATTGCGTTGGTCGATGTCCCTCGCGGCCGCGCGCGGCTCGCTATCGATGCCCGCGACCTGCTGGTGCTGCCAGGCATCGTCGATCTGCATGGCGATGCCTTCGAGCGCCAGATGATGCCGCGCGCCGGCGTCGATTTCCCGATCGACGTCGCGCTCGCCGACAGTGATCGTCAGGCGATCAGCAACGGCATCACCACGGTGTTCCACGCCACGACCTGTTCGTGGGAGCCTGGCTTGCGCAGCGCTGACAATGCGCGCGGCCTGATGGAGGCGATCGAGCGGCAGCGTCCGCAATTCGCCGCCGACACCCGCTTCCACCTGCGGCACGAGACCTACAATCTCGATGCCGAGACCGAGATCAGCCAGTGGCTCGCGGAAGGCCGCGTCGACCTGTTCGCCTTCAACGACCACATGGACGGCACGGTTGCGGACATGGCCAAGCCGCGCAAGCGCAACCGCATGGTGGAGCGCACCGGCCTATCGAGCGAGGAATTTGACCGGCTGGTCGAACGTGTGGTGGCGCGCGCCACCGACGTTCCGGCGTCGGTCTCGCGGCTTGCGGCGGCAGCCCGCGCCGCCGGGGTGCGAATGCTCTCGCATGACGATGCGACGCCGGCGATGCGCCAGGAGTTTCGCGATCTCGGCGCGTTGATCGCCGAGTTTCCGATCAACGAGGAGACAGCGCGGGCGGCAGCAAGCCACGGCGACGCCATCGTCTATGGCGCTCCCAACGTCGTGCGCGGCGGCAGCCATACCGGCTGGACCAGGGCGTCGGACATGGTCGCCAAGGGTCTCTGCTCGGTGCTGGCCTCGGACTATTACTATCCGGCACAGCTGCTGGCCGCATTCCGGCTCGCCGCCGACCGCGTGCTGCCGCTGGAGCAGGCCTGGGATTTGGTCTCTGCCGGACCTGCGCGTGCAACCGGCCTTACCGATCGCGGCGCCATCGCGGAAGGGCGCCGCGCCGACATTCTTTTGGTCGACGACAGCGTGGAGTTGCGGCCGCGGCTAATCGCCGTGATATCAGGCGGCAAGCTGGTGCATCTCACCGATGCGACGCGGCTGCTCACAGCAGCAGCGGCGGCGCCGCGCGAGGCTGTCGTTGCGGCTTAAATTGGTTATGCTGAGGCGATGACAGGTTTTCCCCGCTACGCGATCTATTTTGCGGCCGACGCCCACAGCGCCCTCTCCCGCTTCGGCGCCGAGCTGCTCGGCTACGATGCCTACACCGGCGACGAAGTGCCGTTTCCGCGCGAGGCACTGGATGTCGCGCCGGACTGGCGCGATATCAGCGCCGATCCCCGCAAATACGGTTTTCACGCCACACTGAAGGCGCCGATGATGCTGGCGCCGGGCAAGAGCGAGGCCGAGCTCGCGGCGGCCTGCGCGGCATTTGCTGGTAAGGAGCGACCGATTCCGGCGATACGACCGGTCGTCGATTCCATAAGCGGCTTCATTGCCGTGATCGCGGCCGAGCCGGTCGATGCGCTCCAGCAGCTCGCCGCCGATTGTGTCAGCGAATTCGACTCGTTCCGCGCCCCTCTGAGCGCGGAAGATCGCGCGCGTCGCAAGCCCGAGAAACTGAGCGAGCGGCAGCGCGATTACCTCGACCGCTGGGGCTACCCTTACGTGATGGAAGAATTTCGCTTTCACATGACCCTGACAGGACGGCTGGACGCAGAGCGCCGCGGGCCCATTCTGGAGATGCTGCGGAGCAGGTTTGCAGCGCTAGGATCCAAGACGCTCGTGATCGACCGCATCGTACTGTTCAAACAGGACGACGCGAAGGCACGCTTTCGCATCGTCGGCGAGTGGGCTTTGACGCGCTAGGCTTCACCGCCAGCTCGAGACATTGAAGGCGAGCGCCACGATCCCAACCACGATGAGGCTGGTTGCCCAGATCACATCCAGATTGAACCAGCTTCGCGAGACAAGCCTCAATCCCAGATAGCGGTAGACCAGCCACGCCAGACATCCGCCCGCGCTGATCATGGCGGCAACGTGCACCACAGACACCAGCACCGCCATCCCGAGACTTGCCTTCACAAGATTTGCCTTCATCAGCGCGCCGGCGGCCGCATGGCCGGCATCGAGTTCGAAGGCCTGGCAGAGACCGAGATAGATCGGCACGAGCATCAAGGCGGCGCCGTGAGCAATGGCAACGGCAAACGACCAGAGCGCCAATTGCGTTGGCGGAATTCGTGCCAGCGTGCGCGGATGACGTCGCTCGATCAGCCGATAGACGCCGAAACCGATGACGAGAAGGCTCGCGACTAGCTGGATCGAACGCTGCCACTCGGCCAGCACGAGCAGCAGCGCGAATGGCAGCAGCACGAGAAGCGTTGCCAGAAGATGCCCGGCCGCCAGAGCCCACAACGCACGGAACAGCGCGCGCGGGCTCTTGTCCATGAGCCCGGCCGACACGGCGAGCGGCCATCCCATACCCGGATTGACCCCGTGATAGAAGCCGCTCGCAACGAGAGCGAGCCAGAGCCAGCCAAGCGCCGGGCTCGCGTGTCCCCAATCTAGGCCGACGGGTAGCAAAAGGAGTCCGTCGAACAATCGCCGCCTTCCAGCCTGATCTGGTGCGCACGATATCCGTCGGGGAAGCTCACGAAATAGTCCTTGTCGAGCTCGAGACCGCCGTCGCGACCGACATTGGCCATGACTTCCACGCCCGGAACTCCGTCGGGGTAGAATTGGTCATCCCAGGTGGAATAGAGCGAATTGGTCCAGTACACGCGCCTGCCATCGCGGCTGATCTCGACCATCTGCGGACCTGCCGCAAAGGCCTTGCCGTTCGGATGAGGCGTGCGGCGCGCGATGCCACCGATGTGGACCGAGCCTGCAAGCTTCGGCTTTCGCGGATCACTGACGTCGTACTGGCGCATTTCACCCGTGCCCCAACACGAGACATAGAGAAAGCGATCATCCATCGACAGGTCGATATCGGTCACCAGAGGCGGCACAGCACCAAAACCCTGGAGCAGCGGCGGGAGCTTCTCCTTTGGCGCGGGCTCCGGCTGGATCGTCGCCGTCTTCTCCACGTGGAATGTCCCGCCTTCGCGCCACCAGGTCCAGATCGATGCTTCGAGGTTGGTGGTGTCGACCACGACGCCAACGAAGCCGTATTCGCGAACCGGATCGTGCGCGGGCCGCACCTCCAGGGCCATCTGATGATTGGCGCCGAGGTCGATGGTCTGGACGTTGCGACGGGCGCGAAGATCCCAGAAGTGGAGACGATGGCCATATTTATTCGCGAGCAGATCTTCCGGGACGATCCCGTTCTCGAACTGGGGCGGCAACGCCCATTCACTCGTCACCATGTAGTCGCGCGGCAGGTTCCACCAGAAATCATAGTGCAACGTCTGCCGACCGCGGTCGATCTCCCATCGTCCCAGGACCTCGAACGTCTCGCAATCCATGATGAAAACGCCTGGAGGACCGTTGGTGCCGTCCTTGCCGCCGCCGCCCAGCGTGCTCACATAGATGCCGTCCGGCCCGCAATGGATGGTATGCGGCCGCGAGTAACCGGTCTTTTTGAAGACTTCTTCGGGCTCGATGATCTTGTGGATCTTGGCTTTGGTCGGATCTGGCTTGGTGTCGATGATGTAGATCCGCGACGAGCGCAGTCCGGGGATGATGAGATAGCGCCGCTCGATGAAGGCATGTCCGGCGAGCGGCGACAAGGCGGAGGAGCAGGCATTCCAGCCGAAGTGGTGAAATTCATCGCCCTTGTTGGGCATCGTCACGGTATGGACGATTTGGCTGTAGGTCGGCGACCCCGGCTTGACGTCGATGACCGCGAGAGCATCAGGTTTTGAGAAATCTGGACTGAGCAGCAGCGTGTAGGCAAAGTTCTCCGCTGGTGCTTCCATCGCAAGCTTGGGCGATGCGTGAAAGGTGGGATCCGGCCTCATCGTCATGGCACTGCCTCCCTGTTCCGTCGGTTCACGCCAACCTGGCTCGAAATAGCGGCAAAAGAAGAGCTGTTAGGTGATGTCCTGAGATTCTCCGCAGGCCTGGTTGGCAAACGTACAATATGTCATCGCCGGGCAGCGGGAAACCACCCGAACCGCGCCAATTCGACGCCTTCAGCCGAAATGGGCGGACCCCGTCGTTGCGAGCGAAGCGAAGCAATCCAGACTTTCTCCGCCGAAACAGTCTGGATACTTTCGTCGCTTCGCTTCTCGCAACGACGGTGGAGAGCCCTACTTCCCCCACCGCAGCGCCAGCGCGTCGCGCTCCTTGGCCAGCTCCAGCAGCCCCGCGCGCGTCGCCGGATGCAACGGCTGCAGCGGATGGCGCACCGTGTCCGACCTGATCACGCCACCGGCCTGCATCATGACCTTGCAGGCGATCAGGCCGCATTGGCGGTTCTCGTAATTAATCAGCGGCAGCCAGCGCTCGTAGGCCGCCTTGGCCTCCTCGCGCTTGCCGGCGAAATAGGGATCGATGATCTGGCGAATGCCGTCGGGATAGCCGCCGCCGGTCATCGCCCCGGTGGCGCCGGCATCGAGATCGGCGAGCAGCGTGATCGCCTCCTCGCCGTCCCAGGGGCCCTCGATGTTCTTGCCACCCGCATCGATCAGGCTGCGCAGCTTTGCGGCAGCGCCGGGCACCTCGATCTTGAAATAGCGGATGTTGGAGAATTCGCGCGACAGCCGCGCCAGCAGCTCGACCGAAAGCGGCGTGCCGGCAACCGGCGCATCCTGAATCATGATCGGAATGGTGATCGCGCCCGAGAGCACCTTGAAGAATTCGACGATGCCCTTCTCGGGGACGCGGAAGGTCGCGCCGTGATAGGGCGGCATCACCATCACCATGGCGGCGCCGGCCGCCTCGGCCTGCCTGCTGCGCGCCGCGCAGACGGCCGAGCTGAAATGCGTGGTGGTGACGATCACGGGAACCCGTCCGGCGACATGCTCCAGCACGGTATGCATCACGGTTTCGCGCTCGGCATCGGTGAGCACGAACTGTTCGGAGAAATTGGCGAGGATGCAGATGCCGTGCGAGCCGGCGTCAATCATGAAATCGATGCAGCGGCGCTGGCCTTCGAGGTCGAGCTCGCCGCGCTCGTCGAAGATAGTGGGCGCGACCGGGAACACGCCGCGATAGGGGCGCTGGGCCTTGTGTGGGGTGACCGGCATCGAACTCTCCATCCCTGATGTGTCTTACGTCTGGCGCCGCGCACACGCTGCGAGGCGGCACAGATGTACCCGCCGCGGCGACCTGCGGCAATGCCGAAGGCGCGACGTTGGAATCAAGGAATGAAGCGAAACTAGGCGGTCTTCACCGCTCCCAAAAAGCCCTCGACCGCGACGCGGAGACGATCGGCGTCCGCCGACATCTTCTTGACGGAGTGAGACAACACCGTGCCGGCGTTGCCGGTCTCCCGGTTGAGCCTGGCGACGCTGCCGATGGTATCGGTGACCTCGCGGGTGCCTTGTGCGGCCTGCTGGAAGTTGCGCGAGATCTCGGTGGTGGCCGCGCGCTGCTGCTCGACGGCCGCGGCAATCGCCGTCATCTTCTCGTCGATGCCGCTGATGGCGCCGCCGATCGACCGGATGGCGGCAACCGCCTGGCCCGTCGCGCCCTGGATCTCCTCGACCTGACGCGAGATCTCTTCCGTCGCGGTCGCCGTCTGCGCCGCGAGGCTCTTGACCTCGCCGGCGACCACGGCAAAGCCGCGGCCGGCTTCGCCCGCGCGCGCGGCCTCGATCGTGGCGTTCAATGCCAAAAGGTTGGTCTGGCCGGCGATGGCGTTGATCATCTTCACGACCTCGCCGATGCGGCTCGCGGTCTGGTCGAGGATCTGAACGGTCGCGTTGGTCTGCGCGGCCTGCGACACGGCTTCGCGGGCCTCGCGAGCGCTGGCCTGCACCTGCGCGGAGATCTCGCCGACGGACGCGGAGAGCTCTTCGGTCGCCGCTGCGATGGTCTCGAGATTGTTGGTGGCCTGCTCGGCCGCGGAGGAGACCGCCGCGGTCTGGCTGCTCGATTGCGAGACCAGCGAGCGCACGCCGCTGGCGGTGTCATCGAGCTCCCGCGTCGAGGCCGCAACACTCTGGATAACAGCCTGCACGGTGTCGTCGAAGCTGCGGCAGGCGGAATCGACGGTGCCAGAGCGGGCGAGCTGGAACGCCTGCTGCGCTTCACGCTCCTGCCCCAGCCGTTCCGCGGTTGCCGCGCTCTCGCGCAGGCTTTCGAGTGCGGCGGCCATGGTGCCGAACTCGTCGGGATGCCGGGATTGCGGCACCGGCGTCGCATAGTCGCGCGCGCTGATGCGGGCGATGGCGTCGAGGAGGGCGCGCACCGGGCCCATCAGGCGGTTGCGCACCACGAACACGCCGGCCAGGGTCACGGCCAACGCGAGCAGAAATGCGAACGACTGCACGATGAGGTTGGTGAGGCCTTTATTCTGGACCGTCTCTGCGCGCGCGATCGACTGGTCGAGGGCCTTGTTCGCGACGGCGACGATGGACGCGAACGGCGACTGGCATAACGCGTTCCATTCCGAAGCGGGCATCGCGGGGCGACCGCTGCCGTCGAGGTTCTTGGTCAGCTCGCCGATCTGCTTGAGAACTCCATCGGTCTTGGCCCGTGCCTCCTTGGCCGCATTGGCGAGGTCCGCCGTCACGTCGGGCGCAGCCAGCAGCTCCTCCATGCCGGTCCAGCCGGCGGTGATGATGCCGTTCCAGCTTGCCACGGTCTGCTTCTGGGTCTCGTCGAGCGGCTTGGAGCTGTTGACGTTCGGGCGCAGCGTCGAGCACTGGATGCCATAGCGGTCGCGCACCTGCCAGGCGAGGCGGCGAGCCTGGATCATGCGGGCGATGAAAGGATCGTTCATCCAGGCTCGGTTCGACACCGCCGTGGAGGCGAGATTGGCGGTCTCGATCACTCTCGTGACGGAATCGTACCAGGCGGCGGTGCGCTCCACCTTACGCTCGCCGCGCGGCAGCCTGGCCTCCTCGTAGAACAGCTGGAATTTCGGCGCGGCCTCGCTCCAGCGCTGCTTCAAGGTGTTTGCGAGCTCGTCGCGCCGGGCGAATTCCACGGTGGAGAGCGCGGCGATGATGGCGTCAAAGCCGGCCTGCTCTGCCTTTTCGGCGGCGCCGAGCTTGGCACGCGGATCGTCCTCGCCGAGCAGCGCGCTCTGGGCATCGCCGCGATTGTTGCGCAAGGACAGCACGCCCTGGAAGATCGCCTTGTCCGCGTTCGCAAGCCGTTCGGTCTCCAGACTGTCGCTGTAGCGGCCGAAGGCCCCGAACATCTGGATCGCCGTGCTGGCCAGCGCGCCGGCGGCCAGCAGGGCCATCAAAGTCAGGAGAAGCGAGCTTACCGATTTCTTAAACATTGCCATGGTCGGGGGCCTAGTCTTGACGAGCAGCCACCTTGCACCGCGACATGCCAAGGTTTGGTTAAGACTTTAATCGAATACCTGGGTTGTACTCGCTGCGCCTCCGGCAGGCCGCGTTCCCTCACGCAACCCTGGTGAAATCCGGCGGTCGGCGCTCTGCAAAGGCAGTGAACGCCTCGCGCGCTTCGGCGGTGCGCAGGCGCTGCGTGAACTGCTCGCCCTCCGCGTTCATCTGCGCAACCAGCGCCTCGCCATTGCGCATCAGCTTCTTGGTGGCGATGAGCGCACCGGCCGGCTGGCGGGCCAGGCGCTGCGCGAGCGCAAGCGCCTCGGCATCGAGCGTGTCGAGCGGCACCACCCGGTTGGCGAGGCCCCATTCCAGCGCGGCCTGCGCCGGCACCGTCTCGCCAAGTGCGAACATCTCATAAGCTCGGGCGTAGCCGATCCGCGCCGGCATCAACAGGCTGGAGGCCGCTTCCGGCACCAGCGCGAGGCTGACGAAGGGCGTCGACAATTGCGCATTGTCGGCGAGGACGACGAGATCGCAATGCAGCAGCATCGTGGTGCCGACGCCGACGGCGCGGCCCTGCACCGCCGCAACCAGCGGCCGGGTGCAACGCGCCAGCGACTGGATGAACCGCACGACGTTGCGGCTGCCTTCCGACTTGCCCGCTGCAACCGCGGCAAATTCGCCGACGTCGTTGCCGGCAGTGAACATGTCGCCCTCGCCGCGGATCAGGATCACGCGAGCGGACGGATCGAACTCGGCGGATTCGATACTGTCGGCGAGCTTGCCGTACATCGTGTCCGTCAGCGCGTTCTTCTTGTCGGGGCGCGCCAGCGTAAGGGTAAGAATTCCGCTGTTGTTCTCGATCCGGACGTGCTCGGTCATTCGTCTGCTCCTCTTGGAAACTTGTCCTGAATGCACATCAGCCAGCGTGCGACGATGTCGATCTCCGCAGCCGTAAATCCTTCCGTCAGCGCCGCATTGACCTCCGCCGCGCTGGCCTTCGCCTGCGCCAGCGCGCTGCGCCCCTTCGGGGTCAGCCAGATCCGCCAGGCGCGTCCGTCCTCGCGATCGGCCCGCCGCTCGATCAGTTTGGCGGCTGCCGTGCGATCGACTAGGCCGGAAATGCCGGCCGGGCCAAGATCGAGCGCCGCACCCGCCTCACCGATCAGCACACCATCCTGCTTGCCGAGAATGAACAGCAGCCCGGCCTGCGCCGGCGTTACCTCGCTCTCGGGCCGAGCCGCCATCCAGCGCTGCAACCGGCGTTGCGCGACGCTCAGCAGGTAGATCAGGCGATGGTGGCTCGCTGTGGCTTCCTTATTTCGCATACGAAATATATAATGCGAGGCCAACCGCGTTGTCAAAGAGGGGTTGCCGATGCGGCATGGCCATGGCGATCGCGGTCGTGCCGATCGTCAAGCCGACGCGGCACGAAGGCGGCGAGTGGGATGGCGCATTGAAATTCCATCGGGAATTTGACGCACCCGTTGGCGCTTGACGGCCGCCCTCCTTTATGTTCCATATTTGTTCTTCACTCGTTTTGGTTGCAATAGGATCATTTCATGACGAAGGATGCGCGCGGCGAGCGCGAGCCGGCTCAGCTCGTGATTCACAATGATGACGAAACGCCGGACGAGTTTGTCATCGGGTTGCTCCGCCAGGTTTTTGGCAAATCGGAGCGTGAAGCGGCCGCGGTGATAGCGCGGGTCGAGCGGGAGGAGAAGGCCACTTGCGGTCCGTACCCGCAATCGGTCGCCGAGGCGCTGTTCAAGTCGGCTCAGCAATATATCTGGCTCGGCCAACATCCGCTGAGGATCACGCTAGAAGAGATTAAGACCCCCTGCGAACTCTGCGGCAAGCCTGAGGGACAGACCGATGTTCGGATCGGGAGCCGCACGGTCTGGCTGTGCAGCGACTGCATTCGTGCAGCAGACACCGTGAACACACCGCAAGAGTCGGAAGAGGAGTTCGAATACGCTTGCGACGTGCTTGACTGGCATTTTGCCAACGTCTCGCGTAGCAATCTCGTGACCACCATCCGCCAGTTTCCCGGCCATATGCGGGTCGATGTCCAGGCAGCGATCGAGGGACTGTTCGGCAAGTCGATCCGGCTGTTCGGGCTGAACGAAGAACAGCGCTACGAAACGCTGTCGATCTCACGGCTCCTCCGCGATGGCCGCAATGCGCTCGCGATTGCTCCGCTGCAATATTCCGACGTGGATGTCGGCGAGAAGAGCCCGGTCAAATGTCTCGATAACGGCCTCTGGCTGTGCGAGCAGGATGGCCTTCGTTACGCGGTCTTGCTGTGTGCCCACCGCGAATACAGCCGAGAACCGGGAATTCGGATCGAGATCCTCGTGCCGGCAGGCACCGCGGGCGCGGCACTCGTGCAGCAGTGTTTTGGCGAGCTGGAGCAGGCCGTGCAAGCTGCGCGCAGCTATCGCGGCAAGATCCTGTCCCTCGACGCCGATTCCGACTATCGCGGCCGCTCGCGCGGCATCACGGTGCATCGGCTGCCGCCGGTTGCGCGCGATGAGGTGATCCTGCCCGAACAGACCCTGCGGCTGCTCAATCGCAACGTTCTGACTTTCGTCAACACCCGAGATCAATTGCGCCGGCTCGGCCAGTCGACACGTAAGGGCATCTTGCTTTACGGACCGCCGGGCACCGGCAAGACCCATACGATCCGCTATCTGGCAACTCATTTGCCCGGGCACACGACACTGATCATCACCGCCGAGCAAATCGAGCTTCTCGGCGCTTATATGAGTCTGGCACGGCTGCTCCAGCCGTCGATGGTCGTTATCGAGGATGTCGATCTCATCGCCCGCGACCGCGACGACATGGGGCCGTGCGAAGAATCCATGCTGAACAAGTTGCTCAACGAGATGGACGGGCTGAAGGAGGACGCGGACATCCTGTTCGTCCTGACCACCAACCGGCCTGAGGACCTCGAAGGCGCCCTCGCCGGCCGCCCGGGCCGCATCGATCAGGCCATCGAAGTCCCGCTGCCGGACGAGACCGGCCGCGGCAAGCTGGTCCGGCTCTACGGCAAGGGGCTGCCGCTCGACGATGCAATCATCGCAGAAGCGGCCCGCCGCAGTGAGGGCACGAGCTGTGCCTTCATCAAGGAATTGATGCGACGGCTTGCGCAAGGGAGCCTCGCGCGAGACGGTGGCAATTCCGTCGTGTCTGCCGACATCGACGAGGCGCTCGACGACATGTTGTTCTCCGGCGGCAGGCTCAATGCGCAATTGCTCGGAGGCGCACAGGCGATGGCGACGAGATAACGCCTACCCACCGGAGTGGCGGGCTTGGACTGAGCGTTTACGGCGCGCAGGTGAAGCTCGAGGCCTCCGTCACCGGGCCCGACTTGTAATGAGGCCAGGCCGGCCAGCGGCACAGCGGCATCGCGCGCAGCGTCGCGAACGACGGCGCTTCGACCTTCTGCTCGGCGACTTCGAGATCGCCGGGCGCCTTGCCCTGCTCGACCCAGTCGACCAGCACGCTCAGCATGTCGACATTGGCCGGCGCGCCGGAGCCGACATGGTCGACTCCGGGCGCGGTGTAGAGCCGCGCGAACTCCGCGGTCTCCGCCTTGCCGAGCTTGCGCTCGACGCTGTCGAAATAGCGGATGCCGGCATAGGGGCTCTGCGCATAGTCGGCCATGTGCTCGAGCATGATCAGCCGGCCGCCGCGCACCCGGAAGCGGCTGAGATCGGGATCGGTCGAGTCCATCAGCGTGGAGACCTCGATCAGCCGCGCCTTGTGCTCCTCCACCTTGTAGGTGGTGACGTCGAGCTTGGGATCGCGCGCGAATACATATTGGATGCCGCCGGCGCCGTAGATCCAGGCGATGCCGTTGTTGGGCGCAGGCGGCTGCGCGGGCGGCGCGGTGCCGAGCCACCATGCGACCCAGCCGCCGGTCGGGCCGATTGCCGGCGTGTCCTCGCCGGAGACGCCCCAGCCCGGATAATCGTCGAGACCATTGGCGAGCGCGAACGGGAATTTGTAGGGCGCGTGCAGCGTGTTGACGGCCTTGATCTGCGCGTCAGTGAGGCACTGATCGCCGCTCTCGCCCGCCGCGCAGCGCAGCGTCTCGACCTTGAACGCCGCCTTGCAGGAAACGGGATCCTGCACCAGCGCATCGTCGGAGCCGTCGGCCTTGTCGCAGGCCGCGCGCACGGCATCGCCGACGAGCTTGACCTGCGCCGGATTGATCCAGCCCTCGCCCATGGTCACGAGGCCCGAGCGGGTGCCGGCATGCTGCAAGCCGACCCAGTTGATGACGGGAACGCGGGCGAAGATGCCGTCGAAATCGTCGGGATAACGCTGCGCCATGGTAAGACCTTCGCGGCCGCCTTCGGACGAGCCCATGAAGTACATCTTGTCCAGCTTCCTGCCGTAGGCGCGCTGCATCAGCGCAACCGCAGCATCGCGCACCTTCTTGTAGGCGCGATGGGCGAAATTCTCGAACGCTTCGTCGTTGAGCGCGAACAGCTGCGGCGGCTCGCCCTGCTTGGTCTCGTGGCCGGAATCGGTGCCATAGGTGACGAAGCCGCGCGCGAGCGGCGACGGCTTGTCGAAGGGATAGGCCGGCGGCAGCGCAAGGCCGGTGATCAGCACGCCGTTGAAACCGCCGCCGCCATATTGCAGCGAGCGCCCGTTCCATTCGACGGGAAGGTTGACCTGGAATTTGATCGGCGGCGCCTTGGGTCGGCGGGATCGATGTGGCCGAGCACCTTGCAGAAGCGCGGATTGGCCGGCGTGATGCGCCCCGACGGGGTCGGCCCGCGCTCGGCGACGGCGAGTTGCGACGGCGCCAGCAATGTCGCGGAATCGATCTTCACCGCATCAGTGCCGCCAACAAGACCGTTGCAGACCGTCTCGGCGTCGTCTGTCAGCGTCGCCGCCGAGGCGCTACCCGCAGTCAATGCAGCCGCCGTCCCTACGAGCAGCGCACGGAGCTTCGCACGCATTTGCGCCATGGTTTCCCCCTGTTTTCTGTTCTCGTTCGATCCGTCAGGAGGCCGCATTGAAGGCGACCTACCGCCGGCCGTCAATGATGCGCTAGTGCTCGAACACCAGCCGCGCGCCTACCGTGCCCTCGAGGCTGCGGATCTGCTGGAGCAGCGCTGCCGAATCCTGACCGGCCAAGTCGGCATCGAGCACGACGTAGCCGAGATCGCCGGCGGTCTCCAGATATTGCGCAGCGATGTTGATGTCGCGTTGGAGAAAGACTTCGTTCAGGCGCCGCAGCATGCCGGGTACGTTGCGATGGACGTGGCTGAAGCGCGCGCCAGAGGGTCGCAAGTGCAGCTGCACCTCCGGGAAATTCACCGCGCCCATGGTCGAGCCGGTGATGAAATAGTCGACCAGCTTGCGCGCAACCTCACCGCCGATCCGCTCCTGCGCCTCCTCGGTCGAGCCGCCGATATGCGGCGTGAGGATGACGTTCTCGAGGCCCTGCATCGGGCTGTTGAAGCGATCCGCGTTCGAGGACGGCTCGACCGGAAACACGTCGACGGCCGCGCCGGCGAGATGGCCGTCGCGCAAGGCGCGCGCGAGCGCATCGAGATCGACCACGGTGCCGCGGCTGTTGTTGATCAGGAACGAGCCTGATTTCATCGCCCGCAGCTCCTTCTCGCCGATCATGCCGGCGGTCTCCGGCGTCTCGGGCACGTGCAGGCTGACGACGTCGCTCTGCGCCAGCAGCTCCTCCAGTCTCTCGACCGGCTCGGTGTTGCCGTGACGGAGCTTGTCGGTGCGGTCGAAATAGATCACGCGCATGCCCATGGCCTCGGCGAGCGTCGAGAGCTGCGAGCCGATATTGCCGTAGCCGACGATGCCAAGGGTGCGGCCGCGCACCTCGCGGCTGCCGGTCGCCGACTTGTCCCAGCCGCCGCCATGCGCCGACACCGAGCGCGGAAAGATCCGCCGCAGCAGCATCACGATCTCGCCGATCACGAGCTCGGCGACGCTGCGCGTGTTGGAGAACGGCGCGTTGAACACGGGAATGCCGCGCTTGCGCGCCGCGGTCAGATCGACCTGGTTGGTGCCGACGCTGAAGCAGCCGACCGCGAGAAGCTGGTCGGCGGCCCCAAGCACTTCATCGGTGACCTGGGTGCGCGAGCGGATGCCGAGCAGCGACACGCCCTTGAGCGCCCGCCGCAGATCCTCGCCGTCCAGCGCCTTGGTCAGGCGCTCGACATTTGTGAAGCCCGCGCTTTTGAACAGGTCGACTGCGCTATCATTGACGCCTTCGAGCAGCAGCGCCTTCGCATTCCGCTCGGGGCTTTGGCCGGGGGCTGGCATTGTATCTCCGTAAGTAGCAACGTTGCCGCAGCTCATAGACCGCGGACGGTGCGCGGCACAATAGGGCCTGAGAAGATGGCGGGAGCCCGCCATGCTTGCGTCAGCAATTCCGCCATCCCGAGAGGGTGAAGGGTAACAGAGTCAGATCACATAAAACCCGTGCGTTCCGTCCCGGCGGAGCTGCTCGACCAGGCCATACTCCCAGTTCAGATAGGCCTGCATCGCACCTTCGGCGACGTCGGTGCCTTCATAGGGGCGGCGGTAACGATGTGCCGGATCTGGCTTCGGCAATACGCGCGGCGGGCCGATCTCGAGCGCACCGTCATAGCCGCCTTCGAGCACATAGACCTCCCAGCCCATCTGCGCGAGCCAGGACGCCGTCATGTCGGCACGCACGCCCTTGTCGTCAGTCAGGAGAATGCGCGCCCCACGCACCGGTGCGGCCATGTCGGTCTCCTGAACGAGCTGGCCGCCAGGATAGTGGCGGAAGCCGGGAAGGTGGCCGGCCGCATATTCCTCGGCATCGCGCACGTCGAAGCGATAGAGCGTGCGGTCGGTCCGCGCGACAAGCGCCGCCGCCTCGCTCGCGCCGATATGACGAACGCCGGCGCGATAGGCGACGTCGCGGGCATTGGCCGGGCCGCCTTCGAACGGCCCGAGCCCGCCGCGCCTGTCGGCGCCGTGATCGAGCCTGTGCCGCGCCAGCGTCCAGCCGATGGTGCCGTTGCGCAGCGCGCACACCTGGTTGGGCACGCCGGCATTGATCAGCGACTGGGTGCCGATGATCGAGCGCGTGCGGCCGGCGCAATTGACGATGATCGTGGTGGCGGGATCGGGCGCGGCGCTGCCCGCGCGCAGCACCAGCTCCGCGCCCGGCACGCTGACCGAGCCCGGAATGTTCATGGTCGCATATTCGTCGAAGCGGCGAACGTCGAGAATGGCGATGTTGGCCTTCTCGGCAATGAGTCTTGCCACCTCGTCGGCGCTGAGCGAAGGCGTGTGGCGGCGCGCCTCGACCAGCTCGCCAAATGCTTTTGAATAGGAATTGACGTCCTCGAACACCTCGTAGCCGGCCTTGCGCCAGGCCCTCAGCCCACCATCGAGCACGCTGATGTTGCTGTAGCCGAGCGCGGCCAGACGTTCGGCGCCGGTCGCAACCAGCTCTTCCCCATCGTCATAGAGCACGATCGCCACGTCCTTGCGCGGCAGCCTGACCTCGGCTTCGACCGCGATCCGGTCGGCAGCCATGTTAGCAGCGAACAGCGGATGACCAGTCGCGAACGCCGCCTCGTATCTGAGATCGAGCAACGCGATTTCTTCGCGCAACAGCAACGCGCGGCGGATCTCGGCGGGAGTGACGGTACGGCGCTTCATGGCGTGAACCTTGACGAGAACAGGCCATGGGCTTTTGAACGATTGTCGCGCGCTTGGCTAGCCTTCGCGTCGCGGTCACTCGCCTGGAACGAGCTGCCCGAGCGGGGGCTGCGCCGGTCGCCGCAACTTGCGATGCCGTGACCGAGAACAACGGCATCAGCGCCACGACGCTCATCGAGGCGAACTTGCCGGCCAACCCAGGATCGCATCGCGATGGTCGTCGCAGATGCCGGCGATGATCTTCTCGCCGAACGTCTCGTCACGCGAACCGCGGCAGTGTACCGCGATTACGTGGGATCTCAGGCGATGGCAGGCGCCATCAACGCGTCGAGCTTCCGCTGGAACGCGGCGCCGTCGGACAACGCGCGGAGCGGCGGTCGCACACGCAGCCAGCTGGCATCGCCCGTCTGCGCCGCGAGGATGGCCTTCAGCGTCGCGACCAGAGATGGCGTCTTGTCCACGACGTCGATCGCGGCCTGCATGCGCGCTTCGACATCCTTGCCGTCGACCATGGCCTTGACCAGCTCCGGCACGACATTGGCCATGCCGCAGATGGTGCCGGCGCCGCCGGCGGCGATCGCACGGGCGATGTCGGCTTCGTTGCCGACGGTGATGGCGAGGTCGGGCGCGGCGTTGCGGAACGCCTGGAATTCCTTGAAGTCGCCACTGGAGTCCTTCAGGCCCGCAACCACCTTGCCGTAGCGCTTGCGCAGATTCGCAGCGACGCTGGTCGGGATCGCGACGCCCGAGACCTGTGGAATGTGATAGAGCGAGGCGCGCAGGCGATCGTCGCCGACTCCGTCGATGATCGCGGCGAAGGCATCCTCGATGCCTTCAGGGGTGACGTTGCGATCGAAGTAAGGCGGCAGCAACAGGACGTGACGCAGGCCGAGGCCGAGCACGGCGCGCGTCAATGCGATGCCGTCGGTGATGGCGGGGAAGCCGCCGCCGATGCCGATACGCTCCGGCGCGACGCCGGCCTTGAGCACGGCTTCGATGGTCGCGATACGTTCGGCGGCAGTGAACGAGGTGCCCTCGCCAGTGGTGCCGAACAGCACGACACCGTCGATCCCTCTACTGAAGAGTTGCTTGGCATGAGCCGCGAGCTTTGTGGAATCCACGCTGCCGTCCGTCGCCAGGGGCGTCACTGATGCCACCCAGAACCCGCGAATTGCCTCCATCATCAACATCATCCTCTGCTGCGGCTTCGGACTAAGCCTCTGATCCATCAGATCTTCAGCGCCTGTCGAAGCATTGTTTTGCTTTACATTTTCGCCTTGTACCTTACATACAAGGCGAATGCAAACCCGCGCCCGTCGGCGCCCCAAGGAGGTCTCGCATGGATATGGCGAACCCGGTTGAGCGTCCGGACCAGTTGCTCGGCGCGTTGCGCGACAAGCTCGGCGCGGCCGCGGTGCTGACCGGCAGCGACGTGCCGGCGCGCAATTGCAACGATTGGAGCGCGAGCCTGCCGCAAACGCCGCGCGCGGTGATCCGTCCGCTCGATGCGCAGGGCGTTGCCGATGCGATCCTGGTCTGCCGGCAGGCGCGGCTTCCCTTCGTGCCGCAGGGCGGATTGACCGGGCTGTGCCGCGGCGCATCGCCCGAAACAGGCTGGGTCGCGATCTCGCTCGAGCGCATGACCGGCATCGAGGAGATCGATCCTGCGTCGGCAACGATGACGGTAAAGGCAGGCACGCCGCTGGAGACGATCCAGAAGGCCGCAGATGAGGCCGGCTTCTTCTTTCCGCTCGATCTCGGCTCGCGCGGCTCCTGTGCCATCGGCGGCAATCTCTCGACCAATGCCGGCGGCAACCGCGTGATCCGTTACGGCATGACGCGCGAGCTGGTGCTCGGGCTCGAAGTGGTGCTGCCCGACGGCACCATCATCACCACCCTCAACAAGCTGATGAAGAACAACGCCGGGTACGATCTGAAGCATCTCTTCATCGGCTCGGAAGGCACGCTCGGCATCATCACCCGCGTGGTGCTGCGGCTGTTTCCAAAACCGCGTTCGACCATGGCTGCGCTCTGCGCGCTGAAGGACTATGCCGCGGTGATCGCGCTGCTCGGCGCCGCACGCAGCGGGCTCGGGCCGCTGCTGTCGGCCTTCGAGGTGATGTGGCCGGACTATTGGGACGTGATCACGATTCGCGCCGGCGTGAAGCCTCCGGTCGCAGCTGGCCACGGCCTCTACGTGCTGGTGGAGGCGCAAGGCACCGACGAGAGTATCGACGCGCCGCGCTTCCAGACCTGGCTCGAAGAGCTGATGGAGCGCGGGCTGCTGACTGACGCGGCGGTGGCGCAATCGCTGGCGCAAACGCAAGCGTTCTGGCGCGTGCGCGACATTTGTGCCGAGTTCGGCCGCGTGCTGGGGCCGCACATCTCCTACGACATCGGACTGGCGGTGGCGCGGATGGACGAGTTCGCGACGCGCTGCAAGGCCGCACTCGCTGATGGCATCAAGGGCTGCGAGAGCGTCTATTACGGCCATATCGGCGACGGCAACCTGCATCTCGTCTCCTGGGTCGGGGGTCTCTCCGTCGCGCAGCAGCCGAAGGAGGAAATGGACGCGATCATCTATGGTCTCGTGCGCGAGATGGGCGGCAGCGTCTCCGCCGAGCACGGCATCGGCACGCTGAAGAAGAAATGGCTGGATCACGCCAGGAGCGAGCCTGAGATCGCGCTGATGCGCACCCTGAAGGCCGCGCTCGATCCCGAGCATCTGCTCAATCCCGGCAAGGTGATCTGACCGAGCCCATGAAGTCATTGAAGCTCGATACGCCGAAATCGCTGTCGCAGCGGGTGATGCAGCGGCTGCGCCAGGCCATTATCGACGGTGAGTTCGCGCTCGGCGCCGCCATCTCCGAGGAGATGGTGGCAAATTCCTTCGGCGTCAGCCGCACGCCGGTGCGCGAGGCGATGGGCCAGCTGCAGGCGCAAGGCCTTGTGGTGATCCGGCCGCAGGTCGGCAGCTTCGTGTTCACGCCGAGCGCGGAGGACATCCATGCGCTCTGCACCTTCCGCATCGCGCTCGAGCCGAAGGCGGCCGAGTTCGCCTTCCGCCACGACCGCGACGGTGCTGTCGCGGCGATCAGCGCAGCGATCGCCGCGATGGAGCCGGCGATCGCGGCAAGAGACAACATCGCCTATGGCCGCGCCGACGCCGCTTTTCACGAGGCGCTGTTCGCCCATTGCGGCAACCGCTACCTCGCCGAATCCTATCAGCTCGTCTCCGGCCGCGTCGCCGCGCTCCGCACCAATTTGACCTCGCCGATCGACGTGCGCACCCGCTCGTCCTTCGACGAGCATCGCAGACTGCTCGATCTGTTCGCACGCGGCGAGCAAGCCTCCTTCGAAGCGCTGATGACGACGCACATCACCAATTCGGGCGTGGTCTATGCCAAGGCGCTGAAATTAGAGGCGCTGAAAGGAGAGGCGGTGAAGATGAAGATGGAGGGGCCGAGGATGGATTGAGCGCCGTCACGGCTCCTCCTCCGGTCCCGGCCTGTCCAGAAAATCCAGCGCGGTGTTGATCTGTTCGAGCTGGTGCTCAAGCCTGTCGCGGTCTTCGACCGACTGCGCTGTCTCGAGCTGTTCCACGAGCTTCTGCTTCCGCATCAGCAAGTTCTCTATGACGGTGCTCACAATTCCCCCATCGCCAGAGGCGACGTCACGAACGCCGAGATGGTGGAGGCGCGCGCGACACGGGCCCGGTTAGAACCCTGGACCAGAATGTCCGCAGCGGCGATTGGTTCCCGCGGCCGACACCCGATCAGCGCGGCCGCGAGGATGGAACTCCCCGCTCGACTCGTCATGACGATGCCGCCAAGCTGCATCGGCGAGACATCGGCAAAGGCCACGCATCGATTGGTTGAATTCACCCGCCCGGACCCCTATGCCTATCCGTATGGACACCCAGATCGTCACCGCCGAAAAGCCCCTGATGGCACAGGCGCGCCCGCGCAAGCCGGCGCCGTTCCTCCCCATGAGCCGTGCCGAGATGAATGCGCTCGGCTGGGATGCTTGCGACATCGTGCTGGTGACGGGCGATGCCTATGTCGATCATCCGAGCTTCGGCATGGCGATCATCGGCCGGCTGCTCGAGGCGCAAGGTTTTCGCGTCGGCATCATCGCGCAGCCGGACTGGCACTCGGCGGAGCCGTTCAGGGCATTGGGCAAGCCGCGCGTGTTCTTCGGCGTCACCGGCGGCAACATGGATTCCATGGTGAACCGCTACACCGCGGACCGCCGCCTGCGCCACGACGATGCCTATACGGCCGGCGGCGAAGGCGGCAAGCGGCCGGACCGCTGCACCATCGTCTACGCTCAGCGCTGCCGCGAGGCGTTCAAGGACGTGCCCATCGTGCTCGGCGGCATCGAGGCCTCGCTGCGCCGGATCGCACATTACGATTACTGGTCCGACAAGGTGCGCCGCTCGGTGCTGGCCGACGCCAAGGCGGACCTTCTGCTCTACGGCAATGCCGAGCGCGCCGTCGTCGAAGTGGCGCAGCGGCTCGCCGCCGGCGAGGCGCCGCGCGAGCTCGACGACATCAGGGGCGTCGCGCTGTTCCGCAAGGTCCCTGCGGATTACACCGAGCTGCACGCCGACGATCTCGACTCCGCCGACGAGGGCGCATCGCGCCAACGCGGCGCCACGGTGATCCGCCTGCCGGCCCTTGAACAGGTCGAGCAGGACCGCGAGGCCTATGCGCGCGCTTCACGCGTGCTGCATCGGGAGAGCAATCCCGGCAATGCGCGGCCGCTGGTGCAGCGTCACGGCGATCGCGATCTCTGGCTGAACCCGCCGCCGATCCCGCTCACCACCGAGGAGATGGACGCGGTCTACGACCTGCCTTACGCGCGCGCGCCGCATCCGTCCTACGGTGATGCAAAGATCCCCGCCTGGGAGATGATCAAATTCTCGGTGACGATCATGCGCGGCTGCTTTGGCGGCTGCACCTTCTGCTCGATCACCGAGCATGAGGGCCGCATCATCCAGAACCGTTCGGAGGGCTCGATCCTGCGCGAGATCGAGAAGATCCGCGACAAGACGCCGGGCTTCACCGGCGTGATCTCCGACATCGGTGGCCCTACCGCCAACATGTACCGG
This sequence comes from Bradyrhizobium sp. 153, assembly GCF_023073835.1. Classification (NCBI taxonomy): domain Bacteria; kingdom Pseudomonadati; phylum Pseudomonadota; class Alphaproteobacteria; order Hyphomicrobiales; family Nitrobacteraceae; genus Bradyrhizobium; species Bradyrhizobium sp. 153. The sequence continues at coordinate 246,818 of NZ_JADPKH010000082.1, forward strand.
ATGGCGTGCAAGGATCCGAAGGTCGAGGCGGCGTGCCGGCGGCCGTCCTGCGTCTTCCCCGAGATATGTCCGAACCTCAACACCTCGCATGACGATCTGATCCGGCTCTATCGCAAGGTGCGCGAGACCCGTGGTATCAAGAAGGTGATGGTCGCCTCCGGCGTGCGCTACGACCTCGCGGTGGAGAGCCCCGAATACATCAAGGAGCTCGTCACCCATCACGTCGGCGGCTATTTGAAGATCGCGCCGGAACATACCGAGCGCGGCCCGCTCGACAAGATGATGAAGCCGGGCATCGGCGCCTACAACCGCTTCAAGCGGATGTTCGATGAAGCCGCCGAGCAGGCCGGCAAGAAATACTATTTGATCCCCTATTTCATCGCGGCACATCCCGGCACGACCGACGAGGACATGATGAACCTCGCGCTCTGGCTGAAGAAGAACCGCTATCGCGCAGATCAAGTGCAGACCTTCCTGCCCTCGCCGATGGCGACCGCCACCGCGATGTACCACACCGGCGTCAACCCCCTGCGCGGCGTCCGCCACGGCGGCAGCGACAAGGTCGAGGCGATCAAGGGCCTGCGCCAGCGCCGCCTGCACAAGGCATTTCTGCGCTACCACGACCCCGACAATTGGCCGGTGCTGCGCGAGGCGCTGAAGGAGATGGGCCGCGCCGATTTGATCGGCTCGCAGCCCCACCAGCTCGTCCCCGCGCACCAGCCCCCCGGCACCGGCAAGGCCGCCGGCACGAAGCGCCCGGTTCGCCCCGGCGTCAGGACGCAGCGGTTTACAACCAAGGGCGTGCGGGTGGTGAAGTAGCGGGACGAGTGAGCTTTCGTGCCCCCGCAACAAGAATGTCAAAAACAACCCCATGCGCAGTAGGCGCCCTTAGCGGGATCAATGGCTTAGACACTTTGCAGAGAGATGTTGACCCGTCGGGCAAAAAGTCGTTGCCCCGTCGGGCAACACAGGCGCATGATGGCATCATCGGGCACGTGGAATAGAGCGAGCCCGGTCTCTGCCCGTATCGATATCCTCGAGCTTCACACCGCGTCCCACGCGCAGGCTGTCACACGCCTGATCGACGCGTTGCAGGGGGATTTATACTTCCCCGGGGAATTAGCACCGGACGGTAGCACCGTGTGACACCGGCTTCACCCTTCGCGACTGGGTGGTCCACGCCCGAGCCGTCACGGCTTCGTCAACACGGCCGGCACCAAATCCGGATGCGCTAGCGCGTGCATTTATTATCGATCAGCCCCCAGGCAGGCGCCTCCGTTCTGCCTTCGAAAGCAGACCTGGCCGGTTCGCCTTTGCAAGTCAGCTAAGGGCCCAACGGCGACGTCCTGACGAGCGACGCCGCGAAGCGAGGCGGCTTACTCGTGTCGTCAAACCTTGAACTCGCCACGATGCCCAGAAGCAAGCGGCGAATGAACGTCCCGATCATTGATCCCTAGTCCGGGACTTGGGGGGCTGTAAACACGGGATCGCCAATGTGTTAGACTTTGTCCAGCCGATCAGGGAGAAAAGCCATGACCGCCGAGTTCGATGAAGACCGCTTCAATATGGCTATCCGTAAGTTTCTGAAGCATGTCGGAGTTACATCGCAGCGTGAAATCGAGAACCTAGTGCGTAGCGGGGCGGTGAAAGGTGGCGAGCTCAAACTGCGAATGACCCTGTCCGCTGAGGGGACGCCGCTGAAACATGTTGTCGAGGAAACAGTCGCACTCTGACGAGGGCACACGCTGCGACCCAACGTCCGTTCAGGGCCAGAACCAGCCGTTTAATAGCGAGGACCGCCGTTGATTGCGTCTCGGCGCCCTGACGTGATCGAGAGCCATCGGCGAAGCTCAGGCGTTGGCCGCCGAATGCCTTGCTTTGCGCGACGGCCAATCGATCTGGCATGTCGGAAGAACCCATACGCGGTGAGCAGGATCACAACCATTGTGGTCGCGAAGTAACCAGCCTCAAAAAAGACGATACAAGCGATCCACGCGACGAAGAACACGACCTGCCAGAGCAAGGCGAACCCGAGATAAGTTTTGCCGGTTGGGATGCCATTGCTCATACTGATCACTTATGCATCCTTGCAATCGGCGGCGCCCCCCAAGTTGATCCTTCCGGCTTGCGACGAGCCCATGGTAAAGATTACGTTGCGCATCGAAACGCGGAACTTCCGCTTCGGGTCAAAGTGCGAAGAACTCAGGTTGAGCAAATCAGGCCCGCTCTAATGTAATGACCGGACTTTGGTCCGCCGATGCTCAATTTCGCAGATGGCCCAAAAGCTGACGAACGATGCGGGGATCTTTTCGCGCTACCACGTTCGCTTCAAGTCACGAGATTGCCCAAAGTCTGACCAATTCAAATGTTCGCCAGCTCCCCTTTTGGCCCACGAATAGCGCCGTCTAACCTGAGGTTCTGCTCAAAGTAGTCGCGCAGCCAGGGCAGCTTACTGTTAAGTGTCCCTCGTGACGGGCTCATCCGGCAGACCGCCAGCAGCGGATCGTCAAGGATTAGTTCCTGCGCATCTAATCGGAATATCCGCGAAACTCCGGATTCCATCTCTTGACGGCGACGCTGTCGCCAATCTCGAACCGCATAAGGTCGTCGCCAACTTGAAACGGAGCCGCATATGTGCCCTTGGTCCGCGACACGAGTACATCCTGGCTCACACCGAGGAGTATGACATGTGTGTAGGCGGCGAGCTTCGGTTTGACCCGGGAAAACACCTCGCCGGCCTGTTCGGGCGACGTGTGATGGTCCGCGACTGGCTTCATGTACGGCAACTCTGCCAGTTTCGCGGACGTGGCAAAAACCTCATGGATCAGAAGATCCGTGCCCGTCGCAAACTTGATGAGATTCTCATCGAACTTGGTGTCACCTGACAACGTGACCGACTTCGCGCCATAATCAACGCGATATCCCACTGACGGCTTGATCAGGTCACCATGATTGACGGCGAATGCCGTCACCTTGACGCCGGCCTCCTCGAACACGACCCGATCAGCCTGGAAGTCATGCGCGTCGATTTGGGTGGCGACGGCCGGGATTTTTTCGTCGGCCATTCGTATCCGCGCATCGTCCGCAAACGCCTCGGTGAGCCCTTTGGCGATTCTCGCCGCTCCGCCCGATCCTGTGCCATCCGATGGCCCAAACAGTCGCAATGGTCGGCTGCGGAAGCCGAACGGTCCGAACATGTATCCGGTCATCCAGAGGTCCGGCAGACCTTCGACATGGTCGGAATGATAGTGGGTGAGAAAGACGGCATCGATGCCTTTCCCTGCGGGTATCCCGAGCTGATACAACCTCACCGTCACGCCGCGGCCCGCATCGAATAGCAGATTGAGTCCACCGGCTTGTATCAAGGTGGCCGGCCCAAAGCGCGCCGTGCCTGGCTCGGGGCCGCCGGTGCCGAGCAACGTCACCACGATTTCACCGGGGCGGCCCGCACGTTCTTGCTGCTGAGCCGACGCGTCTGAAACGCAAGCCACCAGTGCAAAGCCTATCATCGCGGCACTAACCACCAAATTGCGTGCCATCCTGCCGCCGTTGCTTGCCATCGTGGGACCCCTGAGTCGCGTTTGCCTACTGGCAAGCAAACCACGGCTGAGGCTTCATGGCTTGTATTTTTCAGCCATCGGGCGAGAGGATGTTGTCCCAATCGCCGATGAATTGGTGGGGTGGCAGGCCGACTAGCGCGTAGCATTCCCGGACGAAGTGCGCCTGATCGAAGTAGCCGGCCTCGTGGACGATTTGCGTCCACGGCTTGGCCGGCTGATTGCGATGCATCGTCAAGGCGGCATCAAATCTCGCCGTGCGCGCGTACAATTTTGGGGGAAGGCCCGTTTGCATCGTGAAGCGACGTTGAAACTGGCGGGCGCTCAGACCCGATTGCGAGGCCAATGCGGCGATCCGGATGTTACCCCGGGCGGACATGAGACGGCGGGACGTGACGCCAATTCCATCCTCCGCGGCACGGCCTTCCAACATGGCGCCAAACCATCGTTCTGCCGCGGCGACACGCGAAGAAAAGTCCTGCGCCGATCGTACGGCGTCTTGGAGGAGCGCGGCGCGGTTTCCGAGCACGTCGCGTGCCGGGACGCCTTCGTCGATCAGGTATGTCATTCCGATTCCGACCAGCCGGTGCAGAGCTGCCGGCTGCAGCAGAATGTTGAAGATATGTAACTGACCCGAAGCATAGAGATGAATCCGGCGCGCGCCCTGGGGCCCGACGACGACCATCTCCGGCGCGGTCGCGAGGCGCCCGCCATCGAGGCGAAGACGTAATGGATCGCCCAGGTAAATATCGATAATCTGATGCGGACGTGCCGTCAGCGGAAATGCCAGCACGTGAGAGCCTAGCGTCGCGCGGCGTTCTTCGAAGGAGCGAACGACGTTCCTCAGTTTCGGATGAGGCTCCGTACGCCTGAGATCCATCGACATCCCTCATCTGAGCACGGTAGGCCGGCGGGCGAGCCCCGTTACCCGCCATGGACACTATCATGGATTGGCGCGCTGGCCTCCACCTCGAACTTCCGCACTTGGGCGCCGCGAGAGGCCGAGCCGCAGGCACCTTCCGCAACTTGCACCATTTTTGCTCACGCATTCATAGATCGTGCTTTGAAGAATGCGCTTTTTGGGAGGGGCTTATGGTAGTAGGAATCACTGCAATGCCTTGCTCGCATCTGGTCTGGCGTGCACTTTCGTCTATCGAGAGCTCGAACGAGGACGTACGGCGCATGAGAACGCTGCTAAAAATTGTCCTCGTGGCGGTCTGCGCTGCAATCTTGACGACATTGCTAGGGGCGTTTCCGTCCGAATCGTGACCACCGAACGTCGCTGGGTTGCTGGCTCCGGTGGGATCGAGTTCGGGAACAAGTGGCAGTTCCGGGCGTTGAGGCCGGCATCTGAACGGGTGCGGTTCTCACGTGGAGGAGATAGTAGATGAAAAGCTTTCTTGCCGTGGCTCTGCTTGGCACTGCCGTGATCGGCGGCGCTGCGTTCGCGCAATCCACTCAACCGGCTGATCGCGCTGCGCCGGCTGCCACCGCCCAACCGGTGGACGCGAAGATGGCGCTCAAGGGCAATTGGCGAGCCTCGAAGCTCATGGGCTTGAACGTCTACAACGAGGCCAACGAGAAGCTCGGCGACGTCAACGAACTGCTCGTCGACAAGAGCGGCAAGATCAACGCCGTGGTGATCGGCATCGGGGGCTTTCTCGGCATGGGCGAACACGACATCGCCGTCTCGATGGACAAGCTGAAGTTCGTCGAAGAGCCTGTCCGGACGAGCTCGACGAGCACCTCGACCACCTCCCGCGACACGACTACCGGCGCGGCTTCGACCAATACGACTAACCGCAGCGCGAACGATTGGGTCCCCGACCACGCCGTCATGAGCGGCAACAAGGAGCAGCTGAAGGCGCTCCCGCAGTTCAAGTATTCGGACTACAACTAGCAGGTCGAGCGCTCGCGAAAGATTAGGGCCCCAACCGGGGCCCTTTTTTCTGCTGAGCGAGGCTTCGCAGACCACAAAAAAGGCCCGCCCGGCTTGAGGGCGAGCCTTTCGTGCGAGCTGGTGTTCGCTCAGTGCATGTGAACTAACCAATAGCCGACGCCGCCAACAACGAGCACGGCAGGAACGGCCCATAAAATCAGCACAGGCATCTTCTCCTCCAATTGCATCAGAACGTTTTTCACCGGGCCGGCTAGGCCCTGCAAGAACCGTTTTACTGTTCAGTGCAGACCTTGGTGGTCTTCACGGCGGACTCGGCTTCCGTCTTGGTCTTGTAGATGCCGTCGCCTACGATAGTCGTAGTGGTAGTCGTCGGTTTGGTGTCGACCACGGTGCACTTCTTGGTGGTCGCGTCGCGAACGATGTAGAACTCGGCGGCGCTGGCGGCCTGTGTGCCGAGGGCAAAGGCGGCGAGAGCGCCGCATACGATCAGCTTCTTCATGTATCCTCCTCAAGCTCGTAAGTAGTCACTGCCAACGAGGACGCGCGACTGAAGTTCCGGTTGTTCCCGTCTGCAGCGGCCTGCGCCATTTCGCTACACTGGGGTGAGGGGTTCCTAAAAGCGCGGATGGAAAGAGCCGTGGGTAAGCAGCGGTCGGGGGCCCCAGCTCGATCATAGATCGAGGGGCAGCTCAGTTGGACCTTCAAGCCCTGAAGAAGGTTGCCAGGAAGAGCACGACAGCCAGAACGACGCTGATACCGATGACCGTTAAGGCGGCCTGTTCTAGCTGAAAGCACCGCGCATACCGACGCCTCCTTCAGTTCAACACGCCGAGTACCCTCAAGGACCAGCTGTTTGGGCCTGGCGTTTGGAACTCGATGGCCTGGCCAACCGATAAGCCGAACAACGCAGTTCCAGCCGGCGTAAGAACCGAGACACGCATAGCGAAGGATTGGTCCAGGTCCTCCAGCATCAGACGCGAAGCATGCGATGCGGCGGGTGCCCCCGGCTAACTGGCCTTTGGTGCGATACACCTTGCTGTATGTAAATGCGCGCCATGGCCGAAGTTGCCAGATTTTCCCGGGTCCAGCGAACGGGCCAAGTCTTAAATGAAGAGGGGCTGGCATGCACTACGGCCGCGCGCACGAAGTTGTAGTTCTTCACGACCGCCTTGAAGCGCTCGCCTTTCAACTTGCCGAGCTGGAACAGTTGCGAGCGCAAGTGCTTTTAGCCGAGCAGAAGGCGGAGCGAACTGGAGGAAAGTGCGAACGCGGGGAGGCTCATGGAAAGCGCCAATTGCCTGCGAAATAGGGCCGCTGCCGGAAAGCAACAACCGGTGCTCCGGTCTGCGCCTCTTCTGCGGCAGGTAAGGGACATTACCAGCACAGAGGCAAGATTTTCGGTCTCCGTCGGTTGAATTCAGGCGACGATAATGAGCCAGTATGTAGAGGCGCGTTACGCGCTGCTGATATTGCAAGAAGCGCGGGAGACCTGCGAAGATCGAGCAGCAATACTGCTCAACAATCTACTGCAAGACCTTAGGCCAGCACAGCAAGATGACCCGCACCGTGCCGGTGCGCTAGCTTCTATCCGGCATTTGGCGGTAATTTTACGTGAGCACCGGATGCCCGCATCGTCTTATTGGGAAGCGGCGCTAGACGCTGCGCACGCATGGCGAGACCATGCAGAGCGATGACGAGGCCTCGGCTCTGCGCTGTCGGGCGACAGTCGTTTTCCAAATGCGTCGCCGTCGGCAACATTTAGTCGTCTGTTCAGCGTCAAAACGCGACGCCGGCCCCAGAGGCCCGAACGCCTGCGATGGGTCAAAAAGCGACATGACGGCGTTGTCTGCTTAGGTCTGCTTCCTCCCAAAGGGCGGCACTTGCGGGTACACGGCTTCCCCTCTTGTCCAACTTTCCTCCAGCCGGCGTATCGCAAACTCCTGCGATCATACTTACTTTGCCTCCATGAAAAAGATCGGATTCCTGTCCTTCGGACACTGGACGCCCTCGCCGCAGTCGCAGACCCGCTCGGCCGCGGACACGCTGCTGCAATCGATCGAGCTTGCGGTTGCGGCGGAACAGCTCGGCTTGGACGGCGCCTATTTCCGCGTACATCACTTCGCCCGGCAGCTCGCATCACCCTTTCCGCTGCTCGCCGCCGTCGGCGCCAAGACCAGCAGGATCGAGATCGGCACGGCCGTGATCGACATGCGTTACGAGAACCCGCTCTACATGGTGGAGGACGCAGGAAGCGCCGACCTCATCGCCGGTGGGCGGCTCCAGCTGGGCATCAGCCGCGGCTCGCCCGAGCAGGTGATCGACGGCTGGCGTTATTTTGGCTATCGCCCGGCCGAGGGCCAGAGCGATGCCGACATGGGCCGGCGCCACGCGGAAGTCTTCCTCGACCTGCTCCGCGGCGAGGGTTTTGCCGAGCCCAATCCGCAGCCAATGTTTCCCAATCCGCCCGGGCTGTTGCGCCTCGAGCCGCATGCGCAAGGCTTGCGCGAACGCATCTGGTGGGGTGCCGGCTCGAACGCCACCGCGGTGTGGGCAGCAAAGCTCGGCATGAACTTGCAGAGCTCGACGCTGAAGAACGACGAGACCGGCGAGGCTTTTCATGTGCAGCAGGCGGCGCAGATCCGCGCCTATCGCGCGGCGTGGAAAGAGGCGGGGCACAGCCGCGAGCCGCGCGTATCGGTGAGCCGCAGCATCTTCGCGCTGATCGACGATCGCGACCGCGCTTATTTTGGCGGGGAACGCGGAGGGGAGGATCAGATCGGCTTCATCGACCCGCGCACCCGCGCGATCTTCGGCCGCTCCTATGCGGCGGAGCCTGACGTGCTGATCGAGCAACTGCGCCAGGACGAGGCGATCGCGGAAGCGGACACGTTGCTGCTGACGATTCCGAACCAGCTCGGCGTCGCCTACTGCGTGCATGCGCTCGAGGCGATCCTGACTCAGGTGGCACCGGCGCTGGGGTGGCGGTAAGGCAAACGACCGCCAGCTGTCACTCGTACGATGCCGTTCAGTTTTTGAAAACGTAGGGCTGACGAGGTCGGCGAGGATTTCCTGCAGATATGCAGCCCCGGGTTCTTTGCATTCAGAAACCGGGGCCTTTGCATTCAGTGCATGTGGCCAATGAGATAGATGCCACCGCCGACAACCAGGATCGCCGGCACGGCCCAGAGAATCAATACAGGCATTATCCTCTCCTCCGAATAACTGCTCCCGGGGAAGAAACAGGAAAAAACGGCAAACGTTCCGCGTTCCTGCGGAACGGCCGAGCTGATGGCGAGTTCATCGCAGCGCCGCATGAAGCGGCGAGGGAGAATGCGATGAAGAAGTTCATGCTGATTTCGGCCGCCGCTCTGCTCGTGTCGACGAGCGCGATGGCGCAAACCACCGTCACCACGACGACCGGCGCCGGACACGGCGCGACCGTGCAGATCGAGCCGGAATACCGCACCAAGATTCGATCTTACGTCACCGAGCACAAGATCCGTCCGGTCGAGACGCGCGAAAAGATCGTGGTCGGCTCGCCGGTCCCGCGCGATGTCGAGCTCGCGAGCGTGCCGAGCGATTGGGGCCCGTCGCTGACGAAGTATCGCTACGTCTATTCGGGCAACCGGGTCATGCTGGTGGACCCCGAGACCCGCATGGTGGTCCAGGAGGTGGATTAACTCCGCCGCGCGGCGGGCCGTGGAGGAGCGGCTCGCCGTGCATCCTGCTTTCATTTTGCGGTAGGGGGCCCGATGCCCATCATTCGATATTTCCTGTTTGCAGGCGCATTGGTCGTGGCGCTGCTCTTCGCACTCGATCGCAATCTGCCGCCACTTGGCGAGCGCTCTGTCGGCCCGGAGGTCGACCGAAGCATCATTCGCATCCACTCCGCACGAGCCTTGCCTGAAAAAATCGTCTTCGACACGTCCACTCAGATCGCCGCCAGTGTCTCTTCGCCTCTGCTCGCCGCCGAGCCGCCGGTCCACGTTGCGAGCAACGCATTGGCGATGGCCGAACCGCGGAAGCCAGAGACGAACACGCCCGCACCTCAGCGCGGCGCGACGCGAGCAGCCGGTCTCCGTTCAAATCGCGCGGCTCGCTCGGCGTCCCCACGTCGACTCTACGATCGCCAGGTGATGGTCGGGGCGTTCTGAGATGTGCTGATGCAGCGTGATCGCGGCGCATGAGGCGCGCAGCCGTTCGCACTCGCTCCAGATGAACGCCAGATGAATAAAAGGATGCGTGGCCGTGTTCGCGCAGCGCGGAACTTCACTTCAGGTTGCGCAAAAGCGTCAACGTGTCCGACGCAAGGAACGTTTGCGCGTTTGCCAATTTATCCCGTGCCTGATTTGGCGATTTGTTTTTGGAAACCCTGGAGGAATGGACATGAGGATCCTGAAGCTTTCTGCGGCTGCGGCCGCGCTGTTGGCCGGCACGGCACTCGCTGTTGCGCAATCGAGTTCGACGGTCGGCACCGGCGGCTCTTCGGCGGGCGGCGGCACGAGCAGCTCGACGGTCGGCACCGGCGGCTCATCGGCCGGCTCGGGCAGCGGATCAGGTTCTGCGTCGACGCTGGGCACTGGCGGCTCGTCTGCGGGCGGCGGCACCAGCAGCTCGACTGTGGGTACCGGTGGCTCGGCGGCCGGCAGCGGCTCGGGAAGCGGCTCGGCCTCGACGCTCGGCACCGGCGGTTCGTCGGCGGGCAGCGGCAAGAGCTCGTCCAGCGTCGGCACCGGCGGCTCGGCGGCCGGCAGCGGCTCGACCGTTGGTCAGTCCGGCGCGTCGAAGTCGCCCGGCATGGGCGACGGCAAGTCCGGTAGCCACGCCAGCGACATGGGCCTCGAGAAGGGCAAGGGCCATAACAAGGACGAGTGGAAGAAGGACAAGAATTAGTCCCATCCCGGGAGCGGCCACGTGCCGCTCCCTTCGTCCATGTTGAGGAGGAGCCGCAATGAACAAGTCAATCGTTGCGATCATGGCGCTGGCTCTGATGGGCAGCGCTGCATCGGCAGAGACCATGGAAAAAACCGGCAAGACGGCATCAGGCGAGACCTGCAAGGTCAAGGTCGAGAAGCATGCAGACGGAAGCATCACCGCGGTCGGCTCATCGAGCTCGGGCACGACCGGGTCGACCTCATCGAGCAGTTCGCTGTCGAGCTCAAGCTCGGCCGGCGGATCATCGGTGCATGTGCAGGCCGGCGGCGGCAACGTCTCGAGCTCGTCGTCGACGGCGGGCGGTCCTGGCTCCACCAGTGCTAGCACCATCACCGTCAACGGCTGCACAATCTCGACATCGTCACCCTGATTGATAGAGGATTGAAACATGAGAAACTTACTCACGACCGCGGCGGTCGCGGCCCTGCTCGCTGCCGCTTCGCCGGTTCTTGCACAGAAGAGCATCACGGGCGGAAGCGGCGGCTCGGCCGCCGCGGGCGGCACATCCGCCTCCACCGTCGGCACCGGCGGCACGTCAACGTCGCCGACCGGCAGCACCGGCTCCTCGATTGCGGCCGGTGGAAGCGCCGCTTCCGTCGACGGCAAGACCCAGACCGGCGTCAGCACGAACAAGGGCAACGGGCCCGTGCTGAATTCCAACGCGCGGGCGCAGGCCCATGAAGGCGGCACGTTCAGCCGCTCGCATACGCGCACCAAGGTCAAGGCCGGCGAAGAGGTCGGCTCGACCACCAAGACGATGTCGCATGTACCGGGCTCGAAGCCGACCATGTCGACGACATCGACGACGGCTCGCTAGAGCATATCGGTTCTGGTGGAATCAGAACCGAAGCTCCTTGTCTTGAAGCTCCTTGGCTTGACGCGTTTTCGTCGCGCGGACCGGTATCCACCTCGCTAGAAAACGCGCCATCCTCACGACCTGCTGCCCGAGTCGCTCGGGCAGCCTTTTTGTTGTGTTGGCCCAGGTCAACCGGCACTCAGGCTGTGGCTGATGCGCGTCACGATGCCGTCCCATTGCCGCTTCTCGGCCGCCGGATAATTGATCAGCACGCAATGCACGTAGCGCCGCGAGAAATTGCATCGGTCGTACCAGATCTTGCCGCGCTTGATGCTGGAGACTACGAAAAATCTCGGTGTGATCCGTTTGTAGATGATCCCGGACGGCGGATTTTTCCTGGCGAGAAATTCGGCGGGCGAGAGACCTTGATTGGGAACAGCTTGCACGGTGAGATCGGCGCGGCCATCGGCCGTGCGAAATTGCTGGCCGTATCCGTCGGGTTTTCCGGCGGGCTCGGTGAAAAGCGAGGCGGGAATGTCGGCCGACGTCCCGGATTCCGGAATCCGGTAGGTCGTCCAGCTGTCTGCCCCGGCAACAGACGATGTCGCACAGAGCGCGATGACCACAGCAGCTGCTGTCCTCATGTCGGCCTCATCAATGACGCGGCGCCAGTTGCAATTCCATCAAAGCGATCCTCTGCAAGGCGGCGGGGTTGCGCTCACCCGCACCGGCCGTGCGCAGGATGGATTCGGCGAGTGCATTGACGTGCGAGGAATGCACGGGCTCCGGCAGGGTCGCAATCGCAGCTTCCAGCGCGGTGGTCATCAGCTCGATCACCTCAGGGGAAAACTCGGTATTGGCAAAGTTCTTCATCGGTGGACCGTGGGAGCCGCCTGCTCAACGTCGGGAAAAAGTGGAAGTTCCTGCGGGGCGGCAAGCCCGGCATCAATCCGAGAGCGCGACGCGCTGACCGACGACGCGGCGGCTCACCCACGTCGCGCCGGCGCTGAGGCAGGCTGCAATCGATCATCAATAGGTTTCCGGAAGGGCCGGCGCTGGCGCGCGCGAGACGCCCGCCTGTGGCGGGCCCTCAGGACGAGGGCTCGTCTCGCGGCGAAGGGCGATTTACTCGCGCGACCTCAGAATAATGCGGCCTTCAGCGCCTGTCCGTAGATCATGGCGGCAACGAGGAAGAGTAGCGCCCACGCTCCCGCGAAGATCATGAGGATTTTCAGGGTCTCGACGTCGATGGTGGTTCTCATTGCACGGGAGAGTGCTTTTGCCAGTGCAGCCATCATCGCCAGCTCCGGACCAGGCCGCGCGGAGCGCGGTCTGGTTCGTGTAGCGTCATTGAGCGCGTTTGCGTGTGAAACAGATTACAGGCGGCGGTCAGCTGATGTTCAGAAGAGCACTTGTGCCGAAGACCATCATTGCTTCAGATCAATGATGTGGCACCAAGTTCCAGGGCGGCTGTCGAGGGCCGTGACATGGAGACGCTGGAACGAGAATGCGAAGCACGGCGTTCGCCTGAAGGAGTCCACCATGCCGACCAAGCCGACCATCGCCCGCATCTGGCGCGGCCGTACCCGCCGCGACATCGCTGACGCCTACCAGACCTATCTGCAGGCGGAGGGCATTCCGCCGCTGTTGAAGACGGCGCTCGGCGTGCAGCAGCTGCGCGAGGACCGCGATGAGGAGACGTGGTTCACGACCATCTCCTACTGGGCGGACGTCGAGGCCATGACGGCTTTCACCAAGGGCGAGCCGACCAAGGTGCATCATCTCGCGCGCGATCCGGAATTCCTGATCGAATTGCCGGAACGCATCGAGATCCACCGCATCCTGATCGACGAACAGGGGCTGCGGTGAATGCCGCCACGCGTATCCCAGCCGAGCGAGGCTGCGGTTCGGGATGCGATGTCGAGCGCATTTTGACCACGGCGCCGTCGCGCGTCACCGCCCCTGATATTCGGCCCAGCAGTCCGCCGTTTCGTAAACGCGGACAGCCGAGATTTGCCACACGCTCGGCTCCAGCCGGTCCCATATCCAGATCGCAATGTTTTCGGCCGTCGGGTTCTCGAGCCCCTCGACGTCGTTCAGGCACCTGTGGTCCAACGCGCCCACGATGTCGGCGAAGCACTTCTCGAGATCAAAAAAGTCCACGACGAAGCCCGTGCGCGGGTCGACCGATCCTTCGAGCTGAACCTCTACTCGGTAGGAATGACCATGCAGCCGGCTGCATCGGTGCGTCTCGGGCACCTTCGGCAGCCGATGCGCCGCCTCGAATTTGAATGCCTGCGATATCTTCATTTGGTTCCCGACAGGGCGCGGCCAATCCGCGATCTCGGATGCCGGTTGCCTGCCCGGCGTCAAGGAATGGCGCGCCCGGAACGATTCGAACGTCCGACCCTCAGATTCGTAGTCTGATGCTCTATCCAGCTGAGCTACGGGCGCGTTTTTCGCAAGCAGCGATGGCGGGCATGACCCGCGACGCATCTCCCGGAAGGCCGGGAGGGGTGCGAAAGAGCGCTCTGACTAGCCGCTCTTGTCCCTGTTGGCAAGATCCGGGATGGGGAGATTTTGCAAGGAGATGACCGCCAGCATGGTCATTCCTGGGCTCGCGAAGCGAGAAGTGCGGAATCTCGCGCCGAAACCTCTAGATTCCGTGGCCCTCCCTTTGGGCCGTCCCGGAATGACGGGAGACTGCCGGCTGGCCGGCTACGCCCGCGCCCGCTCGTTGCGGATGGAGAGCAGTTCCACGGGGCGGTCGGGGATGACGATACGGAAGGTGGCGCCGATGGTGCCTTCGACGAGGTGGATGTCGCCGCCATGGGCGCGGACGAGCTCGGCGGCGATGGCAAGGCCAAGGCCGCTGCCGCCGGGGCGGCCGGAGGTCTGAAACGCCTCGAACAGGTGCTCCCGGGTTTTCTGGGGCACGCCCGGGCCGGTGTCGGAAACCTCCAAGATGGCGACCGCGCCCTCGCGTTTTCCGGTGATCCGGATCTGCTGCACGCCGCCCTCGCCGGACGAGGCATGGCTTTCCAGCGCCTGGGCGGCGTTACGGACGAGGTTGAGCAGCACGCGGAACAGCTGGTCGGGATCCGCATCGACGGCAAGCCCGCGCTCGATTGCGGAAACCCAGGCGATCGAGGCGTCGTTGGCGAGCCCAGCGGTCTCGCGCACCTCCAGCACCACCGGCTCGATCAGGATCATGCGGCGGTCTGGTGCGGCCTCCTGAGCGCGGCCATAGGACAACGTGGATTGGCAGAAGGCGATGGCGCGCTCGAGCGAGCGCACCAGTTTCGGCGCGAAGCGTTGCACCCGCGGATCCGGCACGCTGGCGAGTTGGTCCGACAAAAGCTGCGCCGAGGCCAGCAGGTTGCGCAGATCGTGGTTGATCTTGGAGACGGCGAGGCCGAGGGCGGCGAGCCGGCTCTTCTGATTCAGCATCGACATCAGGTCGCGCTGCATGTCGGACAATTCGCGCTCGGCCACCCCGATCTCGTCGCTGCGCTGGCTCGGCACGATGATCCGCGCCGAGCTCTCGGGATTCTCGTGGAAGCCGACCAGGCTCGCGGTGAGCCGCCGCATCGGGCGCACGAAGAGATAATGCAGAGCGAGATAGACGAGGCCGGCGGTCAGGGCCGCGATGATCAGCGCAACCACCACGACATTACGGGAGAACCGGTACATCTGCTGCCGCAGCGGCAGCTCGTCGGTCACGATCTCAATGAACTGGGCGTTGCCGACGCCCGGCCCAACGATGCGGATGGCCTGGTTGCCGGTCTCCAGCATCATCCGGAACGAGCCGGTGATCGCCTCCCACGCTGTCATGTCGCGCAGGTCGATGTCATGCTCGATGGCCGTAGGAAGGTTGTCGCTGGCGAGCAGCCGGCGCTGCTGGCCCATCTTGATGGCGACGGCGCGGGCATTGATGCTCTTCAAAATCTGCCGCGACAGCGAATCGGGAACCATGCCGAGCGGCGCGGCGTCCAGCACCAGCGCCGCGGTGTTGGCCGCCGCCACCCGGTCGTTGAGCCGGTTGACCCAGAAGTTGGCAATGGCGGGCACGTAAAGCAGGCTGGCCGCGATCATCACCAGCGGGACGGTAAGCAGCAGCAGCTTGCCTGACAGCCCGAGCCCGCGCGACCCGCGCGGCCGCATCGCCGGCTGGTCCGGCTGATCCAGATCCTGGATCGGCTGGCGATCTGTGGCTGCCACGAAATTCGCCCCTGTTGGCCTTGGCTGATGCAAGATGCGACCGGCCCCGGGCCCGGTCAAATTACGGATCGCTAATCTGCCGAGGTGAGATGTAAGCGCTGATAAAGCGAGTCGCTACCTCAAGAGTTAAAAACCCCGCACAAACAGCGATATTCACTGGAAACGCGCGCTTGTGCGGCGTTGACGAAAACAAGGCGCTCGCTTATAAGCCGCGCGAATTGTCCGCGATGACCCGGTGCGACACCGGGAGCGGCTCTCTTGGGGCCGGAAAAGGGCCCGTTTTGGGCCGCATCTTCCGGACTTTACCATCAATTCTACAGGCAAATTGCCCGGTCAGCGGAGAAAAACCCGTGAAGCGGACTTATCAACCCAGCAAACTGGTGCGCAAGCGCCGTCACGGCTTCCGTGCCCGTCTCGCCACGGCCGGCGGCCGCAAGGTTCTCGCCGCCCGCCGCTCCCGCGGCCGCAAGCGTCTGAGCGCCTGAGCCGGACCCCCTTTTTCCGGGATTCATCATGGATCGGCTGAGGCAGCGGGCGGATTTCCTCGCCGTTGCCAATGGCGCGCGGGTGAATAGTCCCGCGTTCGTCCTGCAAAGCCGCCGCCGGGACGACGGCGGCCCGATCCGGATCGGCTTTACCGTTACCAAAAAGAACGGCAACGCCCCCGAGCGCAATCGTATCCGGCGCCGGCTTCGCGAACTGGTGAAGCGGCTAGATCCGGTGTCGATGCAACCCCATCATGATTATGTGCTGGTCGGCCGAAGGGACGCGCTCTCGCGCGACTTCGCGACCATGCTCGACGATCTGCGCATAGCATTCGCGAAGCCCGCGCGGCATACGCCCAAGGGACCGAAGGCCGTGCCCCGCGATAAGCCGCAAACCGGATTGATGACGAGAGAATGATGACCGACAATCGCAACACCATCCTCGCCGTCATTCTGTCCGGCCTGGTGCTGATCGCCTGGCAGTATTTCTACAACGTGCCGCAGATGGAGAAGCAGCGCGCCCAGCAGCAGACGCAGGCCGAGCTCCAGAAAGGCACACCGCAGCCGACGGCGTCGGCGACGCCGGGTGCCGCGCCGCAGGCGGGCGGCACTCCCTCGGCTCCCCCTGTCGCGAACCAGCCGGCCCAGCCGATCGTCAGCCGCGAGGCCGCGATTGCCGCCTCCCCTCGCGTCAAGATCGAAACGCCTCGTTTGACCGGCAGCATTTCCTTGAAAGGCGCGCGCATCGACGACCTTGCGCTCGTGCAGTATCGAGAAACGGTCGACCCGAAGTCGCCGCCGATCATCCTCTATTCGCCCTCGGGCACGGCGGAGCCGTATTACGCCGAATTTGGTTGGGTGGCCGCGACAAGCGACACGAAGGTGCCTGACCGGACCACCGATTGGCAGCAGGAGGGCTCCAACAGCCTGACGCCGTCCACGCCGCTGGTGCTGAAATTTGATAACGGTCAGGGCCTCACCTTCCGCCGCACCATCACGATCGACGACCGCTACCTGTTCAGCATCAAGGACGAGGTGACCAATGTCGGGAACGCGCCGGTCAAGCTCTTTCCGTTCGCATTGATCTCGCGCCACGGCACGCCGCAAGTCTCAGGCTACTACATCCTGCATGAAGGCCTCATCGGCTATCTCGGCGACCAGGGCTTGCAGGAGAAGGCTTACAAGGCCGTCAGCGAGGCCCCTGCGATCGGCAAC
This sequence comes from Bradyrhizobium sp. 153, assembly GCF_023073835.1. NCBI lineage: Bacteria > Pseudomonadati > Pseudomonadota > Alphaproteobacteria > Hyphomicrobiales > Nitrobacteraceae > Bradyrhizobium > Bradyrhizobium sp. 153. Next base: position 263,927 of record NZ_JADPKH010000082.1, read on the forward strand.
GGCGGACACGGATTCGAATTCAACAAGGTCACCAATGCCTGGCTCGGCATTACGGACAAATACTGGGCATCCGCGCTCCTTCCCGACACGTCCGCAACGCTCAAGGCACGTTTCGTCGCCGAACCAGGTACCCAGATCCGGTACCAGACCGACTATCTGCAAGATGCGCAGACCGTCGCAATCGGCGGCACGACGACAGCCAACACGCGGCTGTTCGCGGGCGCCAAGGAAGCCGGCGTGGTCGGCATCAACTTCCCGCTCGCAGGCCTCGGCGGCTACAACAAGGAGCTCGGCCTCAACCATTTCGATCTCTTGATCGACTGGGGCTGGTTCTACTTCATCACCAAGCCGATGTTTCTCGGCCTCGACTTCTTCTATCGCTTCTTCGGCAATTTCGGCATCTCGATCCTGCTCGTGACCGTGATCGTGAAGCTGTTGTTCTTCCCGCTGGCGAACAAGTCATACGCCTCCATGGCGAAGATGAAGTCGATCCAGCCGCAGCTTCAGGCGCTGAAGGAGCGCTATCCCGACGACAAGGTGAAGCAGCAGCAGGAGATGATGGAGATCTACCGCAAGGAGAAGATCAACCCGGTCGCCGGCTGTCTTCCCGTGGTGATCCAGATCCCGGTGTTCTTCTCGCTCTACAAGGTGCTGTTCGTCACCATCGAGATGCGGCACGCACCCTTCTATGGCTGGATCAAGGACCTCTCGGCGCCCGATCCGACCAACCTGTTCAACCTGTTCGGACTGATCCCGTTCGACCCGACCACGATTCCCGTGTTCGGCCACTATCTCGCGCTCGGCATCTGGCCGATCATCATGGGCATCACGATGTGGTTCCAGATGAAGCTGAATCCGACGCCGCCGGATCCGACGCAACAGATCATCTTCAACTGGATGCCGCTGATCTTCACCTTCATGCTGGCCGGCTTCCCGGCGGGCCTCGTGATCTACTGGGCCTGGAACAACCTGCTCTCGGTGGTCCAGCAGAGCTACATCATGCGCCGCAACGGCGTGAAGGTGGAGCTGTTCGATAATCTCAAGGCGACGTTCGCGAGGAAAGCGACGTAAGCCGAGGACTTCGAACCTCATCCTGAGGAGCGGCCGCAAGGCCGCGTCTCGAAGGATGGCGACGGGCTCCCGGGCCTGCATGGTTCGAGACGGCGCTTGCGCGCCTCCTCACCATGAGGAACTAGCACTGGGCCTTGAGCATGACCGACGACAAAGATGCGAAGCTGATCGAGGCCGGGCGCAAGCTGTTCGCGCGCGACTGGCAGTTCATCTGGGCTTCGCCCTCGATTGCCACGTTGCCGCCGATGGCGGGGCTGGAGATCGCCTTTGCCGGCCGCTCGAACGTCGGCAAGTCCAGCCTGATCAACGCGCTCACGGGGCGCAACGCGCTGGCGCGCACCTCGCATACGCCGGGCCGCACCCAGGAGCTGATCTTTTTCGAGGTCCCGGGAAAGAGTGACCTGCGCCTCGTCGACATGCCCGGCTACGGCTACGCCAAGGCGCCCAAGAGCCAGGTCGCGTCCTGGACCGAGTTGATCCACAAATTTCTGCTGGGACGTGCCTCACTCGCGCGCGTCTACGTGCTCATCGACGCGCGACATGGTCTCAAGGACGTCGATCTCGAGGTTCTGAAGACACTCGACCGCTCCGCCGTCAGCTACCAGATCGTGCTGACCAAGGCCGACCAGGTGAAGGCGTCCGAGCTGCAATCGCGCATCGCCGAGACCGAGGCCGCGCTGGCCAAGCATCCGGCTGCATTCCCGAACGTGCTCGCGACCTCGTCGCGGAGTTCGACCGGCATGGCCGAGCTGCGCGCCGCCATGGCGAAGCTCTTGGAAGAGCGGACCGCCTGATGACGGCACAACGCCTGCTGATTGGGCTGGCCGGCTTGATGGGCGCCGCCGGCGTTGCGCTGGCGGCCGCCTCCGCGCATGGCGGCGATGCGAGCCGGCTGGCATCTGCCAGCGCCATGCTGCTGTTTCATGCAACTGCCATACTTGCAACCGTCGCCTTGCTCGCGCGCGGCCTTCTGCATGGCGGAATTGGCCTCGTTGCCGCGTTCGGCCTTGCAGCGGGCGCCGCGCTGTTCGCGGGCGATCTCACCTGGCGGCAATATGCGGGACCTGGGCTATTTCCGTATGCAGCGCCGACGGGTGGAACGGTGATGATGTTGGGCTGGCTGGCGGTGAGCATGGCGGCGCTGGTGGTGAAGACGTAGCTTCTTTCTTACGCTCCCCCTGGGAGGGGAGGGTCGCTACGCATGCAGCGAAACGAAATGCGTCGCGGGGGTGGGGTGACAGTCTCTCCACAGAAGCGGCGCCCGTGTGGAGAGATCACCCTACCCCGCTCGCGCTGCGCGTGATCGACCCTCCCCCTCCAGGGCAGGGGAATCGCATGTGAGCGTTCTCTGTAAGGCATTGCGAATTGGGCAGAAATCGATTCTGAAGGTGGCTCCTGAGTTGGAAGGAGCGGCCGATG